>BPIR01000003.1:0-300000 GCA_026004215.1 Candidatus Binatia bacterium | reverse complement strand
GGCATATCGTCCACGAACACGGCAAAATCACTCCCGTGATCGCCGTCGAATCCGCGCACGAGCCATTGCGGAGCTTTGCCGCCTCCTTGATGCTGGGCCACGACCAGGCCGGGAACGTTGTTCAGGATTTCTTGCAACGTGCCGTGCGGACGCACCGCAAAATCGCGGGCGCGTATTTCCTCCGAGGAGGCAGAACTCAAAGGCCGGCGGGCCTGTACCACGACCTCGCCCAAGTCCACGCGCCGCCGCCCCCGTTCGACCGACTGTTTCGGTTCCGTGCCGTTTCCCGCTTCGGTTTGGCAATCGCTTTCCGGAGGCAGTGCGCTGCCTCCGAACTCCGACCCTTGCGGCAGCCCCGCTTCCGGCGCCAACACCACCAAAATGCCCATCAACCCCAAGTAAAGCCATAACTCTCGCATATGCTCCTCCCCCATGCTCGGACAAAGGCGCGCGTAGGCGCAGCGCAGGCATACAGCTTCTGCCCTCGGCTGGCGCGCGCCAGGTCCCGATTCCGAATGCTCGAAAGTTCCCGGGATCAGGCGGGTGCCGGTGGGGCGCGAGAGTGACGGCGGCTGGAGCGGCGAAACGACGGATCCTCCGGCAGCGTCGCCGTCAAGGTGCACAGGGGAGCGACTGTGACCCCGCACGCTACGGAGGCCAAAAGGCTCGGGTGAAACGGGGAAAATGCATGTACGTGGGAGGCTCTTCCCTGAGCCTGCCGCGAAACGGCCGGCTGTTGCCCCTTTAGCTTGCGGGGCCTAAGCCACCAATCCACGGGGGTGTCGTTATCGGCAAACGGAAGAGCTTCGCCCATACTCGCGGGCGCGATCTCTTCCGGCAACCATCCGAAGCCGAACCAAGGGTGGACGTGCGTGTAATCGTCGCCCGCGTGGCGGTGCGCCACCAAGCCCACGGGCGGAGCGACGGTTGCGAGCACGAAGACGGCCGCCACCCACGCAGACACCATCTTTCGTGCTGTGCGTGCTAGGCCAACCGCTCGCTTTTGCATCCGCATCCCGCTCAAACCGGCAACCTCGCGAACAAAGCGTCACTGTGCCGCCGGATGCTGGCTTTGGCAAGATCTCAAGGCCACAAACTCAACGCGGGGCGGCGGGCAAACAAGCTTGTCGAAGGTCGGCGCAGGGTGATACAGGCATGCCCATGATCAAAACCATCCTGGTCGGGGTCGACGGCTCGGAACACGCACGCTCTGCCTCGCGTTATGCGATTTGGCTCGGGCAAAAGCTCGAAGCCACCGTGATTGGCCTCCACGTGGTGGACATCGTTTCGATCGAAGGTTCGTTTTTCCACGACATTTCCGGATCGCTCGGCTTCGAGCCCTACTTGGATTTCTCGTCCAAGATGCGCGAGGTCTTGCACGAACGGGGCAAAGCCATTCTCGAAGAGTTCCGCGCGCGCGCCGAAGAAGCCGGCGTCCGCTACGATACCATTCTCACCATGGGAATCGTTCCGAACGAGATCGCCGAAGCGGCGAAAACGGCCGACCTGGTTGCCATTGGCCACCGCGGCGTGAACGAGAAATTCGTGACCGGTCTGCTGGGCAGCACGGCGGAAAACGTCACCCGCCGCTCGCCCAAGCCGGTACTCGTGTGCACGCTACAATTCAAAGAAATCGAAAGGCCGCTGTTGGCGTACGACGGCAGTCAGCGCGCCGCGGCAGCCATGCATTCCGCCGCCGAGTTTTGCACTGTCTTGCGACTGCCCCTCACGGTGCTCACGGTGCATCGCGACGAAAGCGCCGGCCAAAAAATCCTGCAAGAAGCCGCCAATTATCTCAAGGCGTATCCGATCGAGGTAAAATTCGAGCTGCAGCAAACCGGCAACGCACCCGAACGCATCGCCAACTACCTCAGAGAGCAAAGGCACGACCTCCTATTCATCGGCGCATATGGGCACAGCCGGATCATCGAGCTCGTGCTGGGGAGCACCACCGAGTACGTACTGCGCAACGCAAGCTGCCCGGTGTTTTTACACCGGTAGGAAATCACGCCAGGAGGAAACATGAGCCAGGAACAGTTCACCATCGAAGACGTACGTGCCCTGGCCAAGAAATTTTCGAACTGGGGACGCTGGGGCAAAGACGACGAACTCGGCACTTTGAACTTCATTACACCCGAGAAGATCGTGCGTGCGGCCGGTTTGGTTCGGCGCGGCAAAGTCTTCTCCCTCGCCATTCCCTTCGATGCGCAAGGGCCGCAAACCGGCTTTGCGGGCCGGGTCAACCCGCTGCACTACATGCTTCAAGACGGAGGCGACATTGCGTCGGGGGCCCAGGATTTCATTCCTGGTCTGCGTTACTGCGACGACGCCATCACCATGCCCTTGCAGTGCGCCACGCAGTGGGACGCGCTCTCCCACATTTTTTTTGACGGCAAGATGTACAACGACCGCGGCCCGGAGTGGGTAACCAGCAGCGGAGCGCGCGCCAATTCCATCGAGAAGGTCAAGCAACACGTGGTCTCCCGTGGCGTGCTGCTCGACATCCCCCGCCTGCGCAACAAGGCTTGGCTCGAGCCGGGAGAAGCCATTTATCCCGAAGATCTCGACGCGGCCGCGAAGCAAGAGGGTGTGGCCATCGAGCGGGGAGATATCGTGCTCATCCGCACGGGCCAACTGGCGCAAGTGCGTGCCGAGGGAAGCTGGGGTCAGTATGCGGGCGGACCCGCCCCGGGGCTGAGCCTCAAGTGCGCGGAATGGCTGGCGCGCAACGAGATCGCGGGCTACGCGACCGACACCTGGGGAACGGAAGTGATCCCCAACGAAACGCCGGACTGTTTCCAACCCCTGCACTGCGTTGCCATCGTGCACATGGGCATGCTCGTCGGCGAGATTTTCGATTTGGAGGATTTAGCCAGGGACTGTGCCGATGACGGAGTGTACGAATTTCTTTTCGTGGCGCCGCCCTTGCCCATCACTGGAGCGGTCGGCTCGCCCGTCAACCCGCAAGCGATCAAGTGAGCACCAGCCACGCTCTCGGCAATCAACGGAAGGCCGGGAATACTTCTTCGACAAAAAGCTGTAGTCCCTCGCGATCGAACGGCGCACGGAGCGCCACAATGATCCAGTCCGCACCGCCGCGC
The DNA here is from genome assembly GCA_026004215.1 of Candidatus Binatia bacterium. Classification (GTDB taxonomy): domain Bacteria; phylum Desulfobacterota; class Binatia; order HRBIN30; family HRBIN30; genus HRBIN30. Next base: position 296,899 of record BPIR01000003.1, on the reverse strand, counting down.
TGGTACTCCGCGATTCGGCCAATCACTTGGGCCGGCGTTCCGATCAGCATCCCAGGCTCGATAAACTCCAGCGCAGCTCCAAACTGCTGCCGTAGCCCTTCCCGTTTTCTCGCCAGCTCGGTCTCGTTTGGCGCAATGGCCAAACCGAGGTTGACGGTGCGAGTGATGTCCCCCGGATCACGGCCCAGCTCGTCACACCAACGCGTGAGGACTGCATTCTTTTGCGCGAACAGTTCCGGGCCGATGAACGGAACATTCCAGCCGTCGGCGTAGCGTGCCGCAATCTGGAGCAGCCGCCGCTCACCCATCCCGCCCACCCACAGCCGCAAGCGCCCTTGCAAAGGCTTCGGCTCGCAGCGGGCGTCCCGCAATCGGTAATGACGCCCATCGAAGTTCGACACCGGCTCGCTCAACAACGAGCGAATGACCTGAATGCCCTCTTCCAGTTGGTCGAGGCGATCGCGAATCGGAAGGAAGGGAATTCCATAAGCGTCGAATTCGATTTGACTCCAGCCGGCACCGAGCCCCGCCTCGACGCGCCCACCACTCACGTGATCCATGGTCGCAAGAGCATTCGCCAGCACTGCCGGATGCCGGTACGCCATGCAGTACACTAGGCATCCCACCCGCACGCGGCGGGTTTCTTTTGCCAGCGCCGTCATAATGGACACGGCCTCGAAGCAACTCCCTTGCGCGTCCTCGGGCCGAATCATGGCGGGATAAAAATGATCCCAAACCGAAATCCAGTGGAAGCCGGCGCCATCGGCATAGCGCCACAGGTCTACGAGTTCCTCGTAGGTGCAATTTTGCGGGCCAGTGTGCAAACCGAACAACATGGAAACCTCCTCGAGACCACCCCCGTGCTCACCAGAGCCACACCAGGCCAGCGACAATCGCCACGGCCGCCAGCCCTAGACGCCGGAAGAACAGCGGTTGGATCGGAGCATGATCCGACGCCAGACTGCGAACCGACTCGGCCGGACGCCTCCCACTGGTGACTTCCTCGATCAGCTCCAGGCAGTCTCGCACCATGATTTCTCGAAAAGCTCGACCGAGCTCCTCCGACGCAACAGCAGGGGTTCCCTTGTACGACACTGGAGGCCCACCGTAGCCGTATTGCGCATTCAAAAGCCAGCCGATTCCACCGGCAAGCCCATCGGTGAGCTCGCGAATCTTTGTTGCCGTTCTTCCGCGGCGCTGCTCCCGGGCAATCCACCATTCGCCAAGCCGAACGAGCGGGCGCCATTTCGGGGGCTCGTCCCGCTGCAACTGACTCCAGAAGGGCTCCACACTACGGCCGTCAGCGGCCAACTGAAAGGCAGTCTCCCACCCACCCGCATGCTCGCCCGCAAGGAGTCCGGCCTTTTCCTCGCCGGTCAGCGCACGCCCCAGCAGCCCTTCCACCTCGGCAAAGCGCTCCCCGGTAATGATTCGGTGCAAGGCAACGATCGAAGGCGAAAACATCGCCACTCGATAGCGCTTGCTGATCGCGCGGCACACGTGCTCGATAGCCGCGGCATGGCGCGGTCCGCCGTGGCCGTTGGTCAGCACGATGTAGCGGTATCCCGCTTCCACGAGCGAACGCGCGTGGTCTCGCAGGAGGCGGTAAAAGGTGGTTGGACCGACCCGCATGGAGCCAGGGAGGGGCAGCTCGTCCGTACCCACCGGAAGATGCGGCTGGAGAACGACGGTCCAGTCCGGATGTGCTTCGGCGAATCTCCGGCCTGCTTCTTCGGCCATCCACCGCGCCATGAACAGGTCCATGCCCAGGGGCAAGTGCGGCCCATGGACTTCCAAGGCACTGACGGACTGCAGGCAAAGCGTGCGGCTGAAGTCCAACTGTTGCAGCTTCGTGTAGGTCAATTCCTCGCCTCGAACGATGCCCATAACTCTTCACTCCTGTGGAGCACTGTGCGACACAAGCGCCAGGGAACTCCTAAGCGGACTGACTTTCCCGAGGCAAGCGACGGCCAATATTCGATCGCACACATGCAGACAATTTCTGCTTGACCGTGCAACCAGCCTTCCGTACGCTCGCCAAGCGTAAGGAGGTCTCTCGGATGAAGTACTCTCACTGGGTCGTCTCTACCGCATCCCTGGCGGCTTTGTTGTGCGGGGTTCGGGGGTTTGCCGATGTGAGGCGCGAGATTCCGGCCCGGCGCCCGTACATAACCGAAATTGGCGAACCCTACCGGATTTCGCGCACAACGCTGGAACGCGAAGCGGCCAAGATGGATGCGTTGCGCAGCTATCTGGAAGAATACGGCTATCCCGATTATGCCGAGGTGCAGGAAATTCGCCCGGAGTGGCCTTGGGATTCTTACGAGGTACGCCTGTACTACTTGCGCCGAAATGTCGAGGTAGACTTTGGCCGCGCGCTGACGTTGCCGGAAGCGTATCCCCATTTGGGCATTCTGAAATTCACGGGCGGGATTCCAGCGAGTAAACGGCTCGAGATCGAGCTGGCACTGAATCCCCCCGAACCCCCGCCGGCACCGGAAAATGCCGCCGCACCTGCAGCAGAAGCCAAATCGGCTCCGGCTCCCAAACCCTCGCTCGAAGAACTCGTCGCACGCGTGGAGGCCGCCGCCGACCGCGCGGCTGCAGCCGCGGAGGACGCGGTGCGGCAAAGCGAGGCCGCCGAGCGCGCTGCAAACCGGACCGTTGAAATTGTCGATCGTCTGATGCAGCAAACCCAAGCACGCCCGCAACGCTGACGCCCGCCGTTACCCCCTACCCAACGCGCTCCTGAGCAAGCCGCCGCCAAACCGCCCATTCCCGCGCCATACCTGTACCGTTTTGGCGACCCCGAATTTCCGGAGCGGCTCATTTTGCAGACTACTCGGCCTGAATTCCTCGGCCCCAGGACAGCCGGGCGCATGGCTCGGACATTGCAGTCCGTCATCACAGCACGGAGGATGAGATGACGGAGATCGAATTGCCCAAGCTCGAACGCCGCCGGAGAGAGCGACGGCCAGCGGACCCACTTGTAGGGCAGGCCCCTGTGGCACCGTACGCGCCTCAGGATGTACCCCCGCTCGATTCGATCACGCGCGCGAGCTTTTTCTGGGACGAAGTCTGAGCCCGCTCCATTTTGCTTGTTCTCGGCCGTAATCCGGCTAAAAGCAAGCTGTCCACGATGGCCGTCGAGAGGGTGGGCCGAGTCAAGAGTACGCAGCGCACTCCGAAGGGAGTTTCGGAACAGCTACCCGGGTTTGTGCACTTGCGCGACGACGAGGCAGCCGAGCTGCACTGGCTCGGGCAGGAGGGCTCTCCCTCGCTGTCACGGCGTGCCCGTGTTGTGCTGCTACGGGCGCGAGGCGAGTCTCTGAGCGCGATCGCCCGGCAGGTGGGGGTGAGCCGCGTGACGGTGCGCCGCTGGTTACGGCGTTTCGTGGAAACGAGACTTGCGGGGCTGCACGATGCTTCTTCCAGGGCGGGAACCCGGCGAGTAACGGGAAGCGTGCGCGATGCCATTATTCGCATTGCGATGAGTCCACCCAGTGCGGCGGGTGAGCCCTTCGCAGGCTGGTCGCTGCGGAAGCTGCAGTTGCATATCCTCCGCAGAGGTCTGGTCAAACATATCAGCGTCGAAGGCTTGCGCCAAATCCTCCGCGGGACTCCTCTTCCCCGTGAATTTTGGCAGCGCAAGCGCAGTGCTCCACTGCAACTCACGCCCGAACAACGGGCCGGGCTCGAGCATCTGGTGGCACACGCTCCAACGGAGGTCGCGCGCCGCGCGCGCATTGTGCTCGCTCGCGCTAATGGGCTCGACGAAGCAGAGATTGCCGCCGCTGTAGGAATGGGCCGTTCTTCTGTCCGGCACTGGTTGCGGCGTTTTCGCAACCGCGGACTTCTGGGCCTGCAAGCCCCTCGCCGGCCGATGCGACCGTTACGCTTCACGCCCGAAGTTCGGCGGAACATTTTGGCGCTGGCCTCTCGGTCGCCAGCCGAATTCGGATTTGCGCGGCCGTACTGGTCGTTACGGAGCTTGCGCACGGCGCTTTTGCAACGCGCCATCGTGCGCGATATCAGCATCCAACACCTGCGCCGGATCCTCGTCGAGGGTGGTGTGCAACTGGGCGGGAGACCTCGCAGCGCGACCCAAGGCTGCCCGCAGGCAGGTACAACCGGTTGAGAAACTGGTCGCCCGCTGCAAGCATCCCGTTGCCATGCCAGCGCATCTGGGACACCTGCAACAAGCCTTGGAGCGGGCGCGATACATCGCGCCGCCGGAACTCGTTACCGTTCTGCACCTTTGCCTGGCACTCGAACGGCCGCTCCTCGTCGAAGGTCCGGCGGGCGCCGGCAAGACCGACATTGGCCGGGCGTTGAGCGAAGCTCTCGATCGGCCGCTGTACCGCCTCCAGTGTTACGAGGGGTTGGATGAGGCCAAGGCCTTGTACGAGTGGAACTACCACAAGCAGTTGCTGCGCTTGCAGGTGGACCAACGAAGAGACGCGCCATGGAGCGCTCTCCGCGATGAGATCTTTACCGAGGAGTACTTGCTGGACCGGCCGCTTCTCAAGGCTCTAAGGAGCGCCGAGCCGGCGGTGTTGTTGGTGGACGAGGTGGACAAGGCAGACGAGGAGTTCGAGGCATTTTTGCTCGAATTTCTCGGAGAATTCCAAATATCCGTTCCGGAGCTCGGCACCATTCAAGCCCGGCATCGCCCCACCGTGATTCTGACCTCCAATCGTAGCCGCGAGCTTTCCGACGCTCTGCGGCGGCGCTGTTTGTACTTTTTTCTCGACTTCCCTTCTCCGGAACGAGAGGCGGCCATTGTACGGCTCAAGGTTCCCCAGCTCGAACCTCGGCTGGCCGAACACATTGTGCGGTGCGTGCAAGCCGCACGCCGTCTGGAACTGCGCAAGAAGCCGAGCGTGGCAGAAACCATTGCATGGGCAGAGGCTTTGCTGGCGTTGGGCATCTCCGAACTCAAAGACCCCAAGGCCCGCGCAATCTTGGGTGTGCTGTTCAAGCACGAGGAAGATCTCGCCCTGGTCCAGCAACGCTGGCTATCGCTCGTCGGTGGTAGCGCCGGGCGCGCGGGCTGAGGTGGGTCGGCGTGCAACGGCGGCTTCTCGCCTTTGTCCAGGCTTTGCGCGAACACGGCGTGGACGTTAGCCCGGCCGAAGTTGCGGACGCCCTCCAGGGGGTGGCTGCCTTGGGGATCGACCGAGCCGTGTTGCGAGCAACGCTGGCGGCAAGCCTCGTCAAAACGGCGGAGCAGCGTTCGATGTTCGACGCGTTGTTCGAACGATTTTTCCCACTTCCCCCGGCTACAACGGAAAGGCGGCGCCGCCCCCGCCGGTCTGACTCAGGCGCCTTTGCGGGTCGGGCAAACGGCCGCGGTGATGTCCCTCGGACCGAAGCCCGCCGCACACGCGGTCGGGCACGCTCTCTCCGCGAGCTCATCCGCGCACAAAGCCAGCGCGAAGCCGGACCGACCCGCGAATTGTGGGTGGCGGACGGACCCGAGAATTCGCCGCTGCAAAAGCCGGAACCTTTCACCGGCGGCGAGGATACGGCTCGCCAGGTCGGTTGGGACCGTCCCTGGCTGCACCTCGACCCTCTGATGATCGAGGAGCTCCGCGAACCCATGGCCAAGCTCAGCCGGCTGTTTCGGTGCCGCCTCGCGCGGAGAAAAAAGCGGGCTCGCCGCGGCTCGTTGGACTTCCGTGCAACCTTCCGCAAAGCGGTCTCTTCGGGCGGGATTTTTCTGCGACCGGTGGTGCGGCGCAGGCGCCCGCGGCACAACAAGCTGGTGGCGTTTTGCGATCTTTCCTACTCGGTGGCATCGGCCAGCGAATTCTTTCTCGCGTTGCTCGCATCGGCGCGCCCGTTGTTTCGCAGGGCCCGGTTTTACGGGTTCGTAGACTCCCTGGTCGAGTTGGAGGTTCGGGGCGACCGCGCCTTCCCCTGCACGCCGTTCGATCCCCACGCGCGCTCGGACTTTGGCGCCGTGCTTCAGGTCTTTTACGCCGAACGCGCGAAGGAGATCGATCGCAACACCGTCGTGCTCGTGCTGGGCGACGGGCGCAACAACTACCGCCCGCCGAGAGCGGAGCTCCTCCGGGCAATCCACCAAAGGTCGCGCGCTGTGGTGTGGATTCAGCCGGAGGACCCCGCGCGCTGGGGCAGCGGAGATAGTGCTTTCCCGCGCTATGCGCGTCACTGTTCAAAGACCCTCGCCGCTCGTACGCCGCGCCAACTGGCGCGCGCACTGGCGCACGCGCTGGAACCATACATTTGAGAGTATTCGCAGCGCCCGCTTGTGGCTGCGTTCACGGCCCACAACGGTCGGGGTTGACCGGGAACGGGCATCCCTGCAGTAACGCGCGCACCGCCAAGATCACTTCATCGATGGTAATTCGACCGTCGCCGCACAGGTCTCCCGCGGTACAAGCATCCACAGGCAAGGCACCTAGCAGCACGTTCACCATGCGGACGATCTCGAACACTGCCACCTGACCATCCCCGTCACAGTCTCCGGGACACACCGTCAAACCCGCTGTTGGCGTCATCGTGGGCGTCGCCACCGGTTCTTCCACGGTTGCCGTAGCGGTGACCGTGGGCGTGGGTTCGCGAGTCTCCGTCGGAGTCGGCCCTTCAGACGGAGAGAACGTGGGCGACACCGTTGGACTTGGCGTAGGCGACTCGGTGGGCAACTCCGGTGACGGCGTCAGCGAGGGCGTCTCCGCAGGCGAGGCGAGCGGTGTAGCGGTGGCCGTTTCCGTGGGAACGGCCGTCGGCGTAGCGGTGGCAGTTTCCGTCGGTGCCGGAGAGAACGTGGGACTCCACGATGCAGTGGGGGTAGGTTCCGCCGTTGAAGTTGGAGTGAGAGTCGGGCTCGGGCTTTCCGTTGCACTCGGGGTTGGCGTTTCGGTCTCCGTCAGGGTTGGACTACTCGTCGGGCTCGGGCTTTCCGTGACTGACGGCGTAGCTGAGGAAGTCGGCGTCACGCTCGGGGACCAAGTCGGGCTTGGGGAAATCGTGGCGCTGGCGGTGGTGGTGTGGGTGGGGGTTGGCGTAATCGTCGGTGGTTTTGTGTTCGTCGGAGTGGTGGGACGAGTCGGGGTACTGGTCGGCGATTGGGTCAACGGTGTCGCAGAAGTACGCGTGGCGGTAGCCGTAAACGCCGGCGGCAGCGTGAATGTCGGCGTGGATGTTCCCGAAGGGGTGCCCGTTGGAGAGCCCGTTCGGGTTTGCGTCGCCGAAGCTGTGAAGGTGCCCGTGCGCGTGGGAGTCGCCGTGAAGGGAACTGTCCGTGTCGGCGATGCCGTCGCCGAGCGAGTGGCTGTCGGGCTGCGCGTGAAGGTGGGTGAAGGCGTCGGCGAAGCCGGGGCCGTTGGACTGTGTGTCGAAGTGGGCGATGGGGTCGAGGTGAAGGAACGAGTCGGCGAGAGGCTCGGAGAAAAAGTCGGCGAACGAGTGGCCGAGGGGCTCGGCGTGGGCGACTGAGTGAACGTGTGCGTCGGGCTCGGGCTCGGCGTAAACGTTCGCGTCGGCGTCGCCGACAAGGTAGCCGTTAAAGTCGGGGTGAACGAACGCGTTGGCGAGAAAGTAGGCGGTAAGGTGCCGGTTACCGTCGCCGTGGGGGAGCGGGTCACGCTAGGCGTGGCCGTAGGCGTCGGCGTGCCCGACCGCGTTGGCGTACGCGTGTGCGTGGCTGTCGCTGACATAGTCGCGCTCGGGGTAGGCGTTGCGGTTCGCGTGGCGGTAAAAGTCACCGTTGCGGTCCTGGAAGCTGTCGCCGACGGCGTAAAGGACCGGGTCGGGCTCGCCGTCGCAGTCGCGGAAACAGTGGGCGTGGCCGAATTCGTGCGCGTAAAGCTCGGGCTGGATGTTGCCGTGGTAGTTGGAGTGTTCGTTGGGGACGGAGTGGAACTGGGGCTTGGAGTTGCGGTGTCGGTGCGCGTCGCGGTGGGCGAATTCGTGGGAGTGGGCGTGTTCGTGGGTGAGCGCGTCGGAGTGTGAGTTCGGGTGGGTGTCTGCGTATTCGTCGGAGTGGGTGTTCTCGTTGGCGTCCGACTTGGGGTGAGGGTGGCGGTTAGCGTAGGGGTCACGCTACTGGTGAACGTCGAGGTTGGGCTAGGTGTTGGCGTCGCCCCGACCTGAACGGATGCACCCGTAGTGGCGCAACTCAACGAGCCGCCCCCGTCCTTTTCCAACAAGCAAGCGGGCACGCTGCTGGAGCCGCAGGTGACGTTCGCGAAACTGACTGCGGTAAGGCCATTGGCCAGCCCCGTGAAGGCGATTTCTGCGAGTTTCACATTGGACCCCGATAACGCGTTGGGGCAAGCGATAGCGATGCATATTTTGCCCGGGTCCTGCCGGTTCCCTTGCGCTAGGCATCCGGGCACGCTGAACACAAGGTCGCTGTTCACCGCCAGCAACGCAGAGTCGTAACTTATCCCCAAGTTGTAGGCGATGATTTGACTCGGATCGTCTACGCGCACTTCCAGGGTCACGGGCGAACCCAGGCCCACAGCAGCGACTCCGGGCTGCAAGCTCACGTTACGGGTCTGCCCCGCGACGGCAATTGGCCAAACCACCAGCGAAAGCAACGCCCAACGGAAGCCGATCGTTCGATGCCGATATTCGTTCACGCTCATGCCCGCTCGTGCAGTGAGACCGATCACTGCACTGTGCCTTGTTCTTCTCACCCACCGAAGGAGCGTTCGCAAGTCATTTTCGCAAGCACCGCACACTCTGCTGCTGGGTCAGCACCATTGAATGTTGCCGATGCCGTCGCACGTGATCCGCACGTGGAACGCGCTAGAGGCGAACACTTCAGCCACAGTCAAATTGTTTTGCGTCGAGGCCAGCGCGAGCTTCGACGTTCCTGCGCTCGGTGCAGTGCAGGATAGGAGCTTAACGGCTCGTTCGCAGCGAGCGGCCCAAGAGCCACGCCAGTGCGATTGCCAGAGTAGCAATCATCACCAGTCCGCTCGGCGCACTCGGCGAGGGAATGACCGGAATCGGCGGCGGTGTCCGCGTCGGCGTCCGCGTCCGGGTGGGCGTAAGGGTCGGCGTGTCTGTAGGCGTCATCGTGTGGGTGGGGGTAAACGTTGCCGTGGGCGTTGGGGTCGGGGTGTCCGTTGACGTCGGCGTCGGAGTCGGGGTGGGAGTATGGGTGGGCGTATTGGTCGGAGTGTTCGTGGGAGTGTGTGTGGGCGTATTGGTCGGCGTGTTCGTCGGGGTGTGCGTCGGCGTGTGCGTCGGTGTGTTGGTAGGCGTGTTCGTTGGAGTGTGCGTCGGCGTGTTGGTCGGCGTGTTCGTCGGCGTGTTTGTCGGGGTGTTCGTCGGGGTGTTGGTCGGCGTACTCGTCGGAGTGTGCGTCGGCGTGTTGGTCGGTGTATTCGTCGGAGTGTGTGTCGGTGTCTCCGTGGGCGTACTCGTCGGGGTATGCGTAGGAGTTTGCGTTGGGGTATCCGTCGGTGTGTTTGTCGGCGTGGGGGTCTCAGTGGGTGTATTCGTCGGCGTGAATGTCGGTGGTGGAGGCGGTGGTGCGCTTTGGTTTTGTCCGTCCGCACTCACAACCTGGTTAGCGCTACACTGCGGGTCGTTGGTGCCGTCCGTATCTATGCCGAAGCCCGCAACACCGATGGTAAATCCCGTATTCGCAAGCCCGCTATCGTACACGAACACGATGGCTCGTCCGGCCGGGATACTGAAACCGTCCGCAGGGGTGGAGGCGCACACGTTCGTGTCGGTGGTCGGGGGCGCGTCGCAGTTCCCGTCGTTGTTCGCATCCAAGCCGAAGCCGTACGTGTTCACCAAGGCGCTCATACAGCCTGCACCGACATTCGACGCCACGCACGCCTTCGGCACACTACTGTCAGCAGTAGAAATGGATACCAAGGGCACGACCGTTTCGGGGCCTGTGCAGTCCGCAGGGTTACGGCAAATTTGCAAGCCGGTCGGACCCGATCCGAACGTGAGCCGGCCCCCTCCTCCCGGAGAGAACGACACCGTCAAGGAAGGAGGGTTCAGAACGGTGGTACGGCTGATCTGCGCAGCCGGGAAAAGGGTTTGACCAGCCCCCGGATCGGCGCCGACGAGCGCGCGCGCCAGTGCGGCCTGTCCGCCCACAACCCCGGAGCAAGATACCAAACCCTGAACCCCACCGGCTAACGTGGTGACACGCACTTCCTCCGCACCTGCATTGAGCGGTGTCGGCGGAACAATGATCACATGGTACACCGTGCCGTCCGCCGCCCGCTGGGAGGAGGCTTGATTGAGCTGCGCCAGTACTTCCACTCGCCAGCTAGCAATCAGCGCCGCCACAAGGGCAGAGGCTAAGGCGCCGCGACATACCAAGCGGAAATGCCTCTCTAGCCAATTCACGGCTCCCTAGCCTCCAAAACGGTCCGGTTAACCCTTCGTGAACTTTCCTAGCCTCGGCGCAGTGCCCGACGCATCATCCACACCAGGGCCGCAGCCAGGCCACTGATCATGGCCGCACCCGCAGGCGAGATCGGAGAGGGCACCACCGGTATCGGCGGCGGTGTGGGCGACGGGCTGGGTGTCGGTGTGTGCGTGTTTGTGGGGGTATTCGTTGGTGTGTTCGTACGGGTAGCGGTTGGCGTATTCGTACGCGTGTTTGTCGGGGTGTTCGTCGGCGTCAGGGTGAACGTGGGTGTCGGTGTATTGGTAGGCGTGGGAGTGTTCGTCGGCGTGTCCGTCGGGGTCAGGGTAAAGGTGTGCGTCGGAGTGCTCGTGGGTGTAGGCGTGTTTGACGGAGTGTTGGTGGGCGTCGGAGGCGGTGGGGGCGGAGCGCTCGGGTTTTGGCCGTCGGCCGTGATCACGCTATTTGCCGCACAATTAGGATTGTTGACCCCGTCCGTGTCGATCCCAAAACCAGCCGCGCCTACACTAAATCCGGTGTTCGCCAAGTTGCCGTCATAGATGAATACCACGACCTGGCCCGGGCCTACGGTAAAGCCGTCCGTTGGCGGCGAACCACATACCGTCCGATTCGTAGTGGGCGGGGCTTGGCAAGCTTTTGTGTTCGAATCGCGGGGCAAGTCGAAACCGAAAGTGTTGAAGTTACCCGAAGAGCACAAAGCCGTTACGCCGGAGGCGATGCAAGCCGGCGGCACGGCGGTGCCCGTCACGGAGCCCGCCGCAACTGGGTTCCCATCGAGGTCGAAGATCGTCGCATCCGGAGCGCCGCCGGTGCAGTCCGCCGGGTTGGCGCAGATATCAATTCCGCCGATCGTCAAGCGCCCGCCTCCACCGGCGTTAAACGAAACAGAGGATACGTTTGCGGGCGTCAATACGTTGGTGCGAAGGACCGCAGCAAACGGATGCAAGGAACCGATGTTCGGATCCACCCCAGCAACCGCCGCAGTGTTTTGACCCGAACTCCCTCCGGTGGAAGAACACGACTGAACACCGGATGTGGAACCGGCGATGGTCGTGATGCGCATCTGATCGGCGCCGGCACTCAAGGGAGGGTTCGGCACGACGATGACTTCATAGACCGTACCGTTCGAAGCCCGCTGGTTGAACGAAAGGCTGAACTGGGCTTCCGCCTGGCGGCCAACGCAAAGTACGCCGATGACGACACCCGCCAAGCCACAAACAATCCTCCGCGAACCCACATCTCCCCTCTGCATTCGTCCTCTCGCCATCCGCAAACTCCTTTGCTTCTGTGCCACGTTCTACGTTCTGCCCAAAAGAGCCCCGCTAACGGGGACTTCTCCCTATCACCAGGAAATGACCGCTGTCAATCGCAAACTACCGTTTCTCTCGCGCAGCCATCCGCGGGAGATGGAGACGGTACCGGACAAAATCGCGATGCTGATTTTGACAGCGGTCCATGAGATGCAGGCCGTCGCCGGCTCGCGGCCAGCACATCTCGCCACGTTGCGGCAGGCCGATTTTTCTTGTTGATTCAGCCGGCGATTTGCGAGATGTTTTGCGAGCCCGCAAACTGGTGGTTTCCAGCGGCACGCGGGCAAACTGGGATTGGAGGCGGTTGCGGAAGTGCGTGAAGCCGTGGGCTCTGCCCTCGGGGCAGGAGCCCGAACCCACCTGCAAGCGAACGAAACTGTGACAACAACGCCATTTTTTTGCCGACAACAATCGAGGCGCCTGCCGATCGCCCGTACCGTGGCGCACCCGTACTCGCATAGCGAGGCTGGCACAGATTTCGCGCGCCTCCGCGACACCGATTCCGGTGACAAGAAAGGCATCATGCATCCGGTGCCGGCAGTTCTGGAAACTCCGAATGCGTAACAAGTTTCACCAACTCCCACCCAGCGTTGCGAGACTCTGCTCCACCAGGCGAAGCGGATTTCCGCACTTGCTCGCTTACTTTCTGGTTTTTTTCTTTGCGCCCTGGTGCCCTCGCAGCTCGGCTCTCGACTTTCCGCCCACGGGCTTCATCGCCACTGTGGTTGGGGGAGGCGTGGGCGACGGCGGCGTTGCATGGAATGGCATCGTGGACCCGCGTGGGCTCGCGGTTTGCGGGCGAGTGCTGTTTATCGCCGATGGGCTCAATCACCGAGTGCGCAAAGTGGATCTCGTAAAGCTGACCATCACGACCGTAGCCGGTACCGGCACCAAAGGTTTTTCCGGCGATGGAGGCCCGGCCTTGGCGGCGCAACTGAATTTTCCAACAGACGTGATCTGCGGAGCCGGGGGCGAGTTGTACGTTGCCGATACGTTCAACCACCGCGTACGCAAGGTTTCATCCGACGGCACTATCGTCACCGTCGTCGGGGACGGCCGTGGGTTCAGCAACGGCGATGGTGGCCCCGCGACCAGTGCCAGCGTGAATGCGCCGCGCGGGCTTGCCCTCGACAGCGCAGGCAACCTTTATATTGCAGAGTCCGACGGTAACCGCGTGCGCAAGGTCGGACCGAACGGCATCATCACTACGGTCGCCGGCACGGGGGCATGGGGATACAGCGGCGACGGTGGCCCGGCTACTCAAGCCAAGCTCGCCAACCCGTGGCACGTCGCACTCGATGACGCGGGCAACCTCTTCATCGCCGATTTCGCCAACTCGCGTATTCGCCGCGTGGACATGCAAGGAACGATTACAACCGTGGTTGGCGACGGCATTCAGGCTTTTACTGGCGACAATGGGCCGGCATCTGCAGCGAGGATTTTCAATCCGGGCAAGCTCGCCTTCGACCCGGCGGAAATTTGTACTTCACGGACGTCGGCAACAACCGCGTCCGCCGACTCGAATCGGTTGGCGGTCTGATTACTGGACAGTCCATCATCAAAACCGTCGCCGGCAACGGCACGCGCGCGCCCTCACCGGACGGTGGGCTGGCGACGCAAACGAGCTTTGCCCTGCTTACGGGTCTTGCCACTGATGGTGCTACGGGCTGCCGTATACATTGGCCAGTACGTGGCAGCTCCGCCCAACACGGAAGATCGCGTACGTGCGGTGCCACCGAGCGGTATCGTGTCGCCGCTCGTTGGCGGAGGCGTGGGCGACGGCGGCACGGCGGCGGACGCGCTGGTAGATCCCATGGGCCTGCTCGTACACGAGTTTACCAATGGTGCGGGCTTCGAGCTGTACATTGCGGACAGCGCCAATCACCGGGTGCGAATGGTCAGCTCGCTAACCGGGACAATCACCACGGTGGCGGGCAACGGCAGCCCCTGCAGCACAGGCTCTCCTTGCGGAGACGGCGGCTTGGCGATTAGCGCTCAACTGACAAATCCGCTCGCCGTCGCGGCCGACATGTCGGGCAACCTTTATATTGCCGAACTCAACGGCCACCGCGTGAGGAAGCTAGACGCGACAACCGGCGTCATTTCCACAATCGCAGGCACGGGAGCGTTCGGATACAACGGTGACGGAATCCCAGCCACACAAGCGACGCTGGCCAACCCTTGGAGCGTGGCCGTTTCCGCGGATGGCCGCATTTTGTACATCGCGGATTTGCAGAACAACCGCGTGCGCAAGGTGGAAGCGGGGATCATCACCACGGTTGCCGGCAACGGCTCGTGGGGCAACCCGCCCGATGGCGCCGTAGCAGCACAGTCCCCGCTCGCCGGTCCCACCGACGTGGCCATCGGGCCGGATGGCAGCTTGTATTTCGTGGACCGCGGCAACAACATGATCCGCCGTATTCGCGGCGGTTTGCTGGAACGCATTGCGGGCACCGGTTGGGCTGGCTTTAGCGGAGACGGGGGACCCGCCACGCAAGCGCAACTCTCGGCACCCACGCGCATTGCATTCGATCTGTTCGGAAATTTGCTGATTGCCGATGCGGGCAACTACCGGATCCGGCGAGTGGACGCGGCGAGCGGAGTCATCACGACGGTGGTGGGCAATGGCACTGCGTTGAATACGGGAGACGGCGGCCCGGCACTGGCCGCGGGCATCTCGCGAGTAACCGGCCTAACGCTGGACAGCGACGGCCATCTGTTCCTCTCGGTCCCCGATGCCGCGCGCGTGCGAGTGGCCACGCTCGACTTTACCCTGCCTCCGCCGCCAACCAGTGTGCCCACCAGTACTCCGAGCCCAACCGCTACTGCCGCGTGGACCCCAACCAACCGGCCAACTCCGACAGCGAGCCCCAGCCCGACACGTTCCCCTTCGCCGACGTTTACGCCCACTGCCAGCGCCACAGCAACGAACTCCTTCACGGCAACAGGGACCCCCACTCCCACTCAGACGCCGACAGTCACTGCCACCGCAACCAACACGAGCACACCAACGACCACGCCGACCCAAACGCCGAGTCGTTCTCCAACCTCCACATTCACCCCCACGAACTCCTTTACGCCCACAGGTACCCCGACTCGAACGCCGACCCGCACCGACACACCGTCGCCCACGATCACGCCCACTCGCACGTGGTCGCCCACAGCCACGGCCACGTCCACACCCAGTCAGACACCCACGGCCACGAACACGTTCACCTTTACGCCCACCCGAACGATGACGCCGACGAGAACCTACACCCGTACGTCCACTCCGACGTTCACTCCGTCGAGCACGCCCACGGTGACGTTCACACGTACCCCGACGAACACGTTCACTCCGACGCGCACGGCAACGAACTCGCCCACTTCGACTCACACCTTGACACCTACACTCACGGCGACACACACCTCGACCCTCACCGCAACGCCCACGCGCACGCACACGCCAACCCGCACGGCTACCTCCACGGCCAGCGCGACCAACACGTTTACGCTGACGTTGACCCCAACGCGAACTCCAACTCGGACGGCGACGCGCACCCCGTCCAGCACGACAACGCCAACGCGAACCCGAACCGAAACGCCGACACGATCGCCCACTCCATCGCCGTCGTCGTCTCCTTCCCAAACACCGACACGCACGCCCACTTCGTCGCCCACCAGCAGCCCGACCCGCACGCCCACGCCGACCGAAACTTTTACCGCGAGCCCACGGCCCTCCAACACCGCAAGCCCGACACCTACCGCTACACCCACACTTGCCGCGCTGCGTCTCAGTGGCCGGGTGGGTTACTTCGATGTCACCTCTCCACTTCCCAACGTTCCGGTGCGGGCGGAGAGCGATTTCGGTTCCCTGCTTGCGCTTACTGGAAGCGATGGAGCGTACCAAATCGATGGCGTGCCCCCTGGGTCTGTGCGAGTTGCCGCTTTACCTGATGAGGCGCACACCCTCATGGCGCGCATCAGCACCGGTAGTCAGCCCATCAGTGCCGGCGATGCGGTCGAGGTGCTTCGGATGGTCACCGGCACGGTTTCTGGAAACGAGCTCAAACAAAAGACTTGCGACGCGGACGGAAACGGCTCCCTAACTGCTTCGGATGCCGTGGCGATACTGCGCTACGTCGTGGGCATAGCGCCCGCGAACTCCTGCGTGGGCTCGTGGATCGTCCTGCCCGCTGGCTCGCTCCCGCCGGTGGCCACGCCGACGCCGGTCACGACGAACAACTGTGGGACGGTCTTGCAGGTGTCGCTCAGTGGCGTCATGCAAGACATTCAGGGTCTCGACTTTGTCTCCGGGTTGATGGGAGATTGTAACGGCGATTTCCAGTCTGCACGGGTGGACGGATCGGGCCTGATCGCCCGAGCGGCGTTGCGACAACGAAAAGCAGAACTTGCACAGAAGCCCGTCTCGATCCGACTAGGGACGCCCCGGCACTTTCGCGGGCAGTGGCGAGTACCCATCGAAGTTCGTGGCGCTGGCTCGTGGAATGCGGTGACCGCACGAATTCGCTTCGACCGAGATCGGCTCGGGCGTGCAAAACTTTCGCTCCGCTCCAAATCGCTATCCGCCCTCGCCGCTTACCGGATCGGACCGGATGAAATCAGCTTCGCACTCGCCCGTGTCCACGCAAATCCAGCTCCCGACATCCTTGGTTGGCTCAGCTTCGGGCAGGGCGCACGACCCAGCCGAAGACAGGTCATCATCACCCAGTCGAGCATCGAATAGGCTCGCGGGTCGCCTTGTCGGAGCGAGCGCAAATTCTCACTTGTGCACCCTCCACCGCGGTGGCACGAATCCCAGTATCAGACTGACGAGGAATTTGTTCCGCATGCAGCATTCGATCGGTTGTCGGGCAATTTTTCTCGCTTCGCTGGTGGCGACTTGCTTGACTGCTCTTGCGGCAAGGGCCACCACGTTCGTGCCCATGAGCGACGAAGCCTTAGTCGCGAGTTCGGAGTGCATCGTCGTCGGACGGGTCACAGAAATTCGCTCCACAATCACCGGAGATGACGCAATCGCCACTTGGATTGGCGTGCGGGTGTTCGAAACCATCAAAGGTGCGCTGCCCGAACCCAGTGTGAACGTGCGCGTGCCCGGCGGGCAGGTGGGAGAGCGCATCGAGTGGATTTTCGGGGCCCCACAGTTCTTTCTCGGCGAAGACGTGGTGCTGTTCCTCGCGCGAGACCGTGAGGGTCATTGGCAGATCAACTCGCTCGCTCTGGGAAAGTTCGGGATTCGACAGCGTAGCGACGGAGTGCGCGTCGCCGTGGGCGATCCGGGACCGGGCTCGGTCTTCGCCGCACCGGGCGGAGGGTTTGCCTCGGCGGCGCCACGCGAACAAGAGCTAGAGACTTTTCTCGATCTGATTCGCGCACTGGCTTCTGGAAGTTCCGAAAACCCGGGAAGCATGCCCAGTGCACCTCCGACTGCGAGTGCAGTCGAGGACCCGAGCGCGCTTTACGAGTATCACGCGGCCTTTACCCTGCTCGGTAGCCCGCCGGCGCGCTGGCACCAAGCCGACTCGGGCACGCCCGTGACGTATGAGAGCACCATCGACTCTGGGCTAGGTCCGACAGCCTCGATGCAAGCCGTCGCCGACGCGTTGGCCGCGTGGAGCTCTGTGCCCGGAGCGGGACTGGTGTTGAACTACGGCGGCGTCATCAGCCCCACTCCCACACCAGCTCCTGGATTTCCCACCCCGACTCCGCTCGGTTACGGCGGTTGCGGCTTCAACCGCATCGTGTTCGACGATCCACGGGGCGAAATCAGCGACCCCAACAATTGCTCCGGCACGCTCGCAATTGGAGGCTATTGCTCCAGCGGGTTTTACCAGGTCACCGTGAACGGCACGACTTTCAACGCGATCACCACCGGCAAAGTCGTTCTCAACGACGGCTGGTCTACGCAGTGCCCTCAATTTTGGACCCCGTGCTTGGTTGCCGAGGTGCTGACTCATGAAGTGGGCCACAGCATAGGCCTCGGGCATTCTTCGGAAAACCCTACCGAGCCTAACTTCACACTCAAAGACGCCACAATGTATTATCGGGCGCACAACGATGGCCGCTGCGCTGAGGTTCGGGCAGATGACATCGCGGCGATGCAGTTCGTTTACCCCTACTCCGGCCCTAGCTTCACCCCAACGGAAACGCGCAGCCCCACACCCAGCCCAACGGCAACCGATACTGCCACCGTCACACCCACGAGAACCCTGACAGCGACGCCAACGCCGTCGCTCACCCGTACACCCACGACCACGCGGACCCCTACGCGCACGCCGACGGCCAGCTTTACCGCAACACCGACGCGCACAGGGACGCCGACGCGTACGTTCACGGCGACGGCAACCGAGACCGCAACCCGAACTCCCACCAACACCGCAACGCCGTCTCGCACTCCGACATCCACGTTCACGCCCTCGTGGACTCCCACGCTCAGCGCCACAGCGACTCACACGAACACGCCAACGGTCTCCGCCACTCCCACCGATACCGTGCCTCCCACTGCAACCGGAACGGCGACCTCCACGCCGACATTCACACAAACTTTGCCGCCGAGCGCCACCCCAACGATCACGCCGACGTTTACGGAAACACCTTCGCCAACGATCACGACCACACCTTCCCTCACCCCGACCCCGTCCTGGACCTCGACGCCCGCTCCCACCGCCACCATGACGGCGACACGCACTCTCACTCCGACACAGACGGCCACTGCCACTCGCAGCGAAACACCCAGCCCAACGTTGACCCCAACCCGCACATTCTCGGGAACACCCACACACACCCGCACGCCGAGCTTCACACCGACCGACACCGCAACGCCGAGTCGAACCGCCACGCGGTCCCCAACTGCGTCGCCCTCGCCGACGTTCACACGAACGCACACCGCAACGGCGAGCCCAACTCGGACGGCGACACCTTCCCGTACCCAGACGCCCACTCAAACCGCGAGCTTTTCTCCAACAATGTCCCCCACGGCGACGACCGTGCCCACCGTCCAACTCTCGGGCGTTATTCGCTACCACGGAAGTCTGCAGCCGATGGCGGGCACACACGTGCGTCTGGCCAATCCCCCCGTCGAGGTCATGACCGACTCGACAGGAACGTTCACCTTTGGGCAAGCCGTTGTCGGATCGAACCGCATCGAGCCATGGCTCGATGCCAGCGGCTCGGGAGCGATCACCGCAAGCGACGCGGTGATGATTTTGCAGGGCGCAGTGGGCTTACGAACATTGAGCACGAGCGAGGCGCTCGCAGCGGACGTGGATGCATCGGGTCAAGTGACTGCGGCCGATGCCGCCGTGCTGCTTCGCTACGTCGTGGGGGCTATTGCGACACTCCCGGCGACGGTGAGCTGTGGGTCTCCTTGGCAGTTCATCCCCGTACCGGACCCGGTTCCCAATCAGTCTCTTCTGATGCCCCAGCCATCTCTCAGCCCATGTGTGAGCGGCGCCATCGAATACGCCCCACTCGGCGCCAGTGCGAGTGGGCAAGACTTTCTCGGGGTTCTCATCGGCGACGTGAACGCGTCGTGGCAAACTCCTCCGGCGGTTCAGGGGGCAATCGGACGCGTCCAGCGGGGACAGCCGCGGCTCTTGCGGCGCGGCCGGCAAACGCTGCACCGCATCCCTTACCGTATCGCCCTTCCCACCGCGTTCTCGGCGCTGGAAGCCCGCGTGACTTACGATCCGCGACGCGTGCGCTCCATTGGTGCCCGCCTGGTGGTGCAGGGCAAGCCACCGCTCGTGGCCCAACGCGCGGTCGGCGGCCAACTGCACTTTGCGGCTGCGAGTGCGGAAGCCATGACCTTGCCGGCCACGCTCTGGGTCGAAGTAAGTTCGGCATCGCCGGCCCTGGCGCGATCCGCGGTGCGCCTGGAAGCCGTTCAAGTCGAGTGACGCCCACTCCTGTGCTTCTTTGCACGTACCGTTTGTGCTTCTCCCTGGCTACTCGGACGGCGTAAGGCCCTCGCCAAAAGCTCGCGAAAATGAATGCCCGCCCAGATCATGAACGGAACGACTTGCGTGTCCACGTACATCGCTAGGTTGGTCAGTAGGGCCAGGCGGTAACGCGCCCGTGCACTGTACGCCTGGGGGTCCACTTGGGTGGCGTATCCAAACTGGATGGCCAACACGAGCTCGGTCACCTGCCACAAGAGTACGAGCGCGAACGCCAGTGCCAGCCGCTTGCCTTTTTTTTCCCAAGTCGCCGCCGGAGTGGCAATCATCAGTGCCAACAGCAGGATGGTATTCGCCTGGATCCACTCCCCTGCGATGGTCGGTGGCTGTGGGGGCAGCGCGAGGCCTCGCGGCCAGAAAAACAGCGCGGTCCCTGCGGACCACACGGCGGTCGGCCGGTCGGCAATACTCACCGCCAATTCCGCCAGCACGGCCAGGAAGCTCGTGTACCAGGGCCCGACGAACAGCCAGACAAAAAATAAAGCGACAAAGGACAGCAAAAGCTGCCCGAGAAATCGCAGTGGGTCAACGGCCAGGGACATGAACGAAGCGTTGAGCCCAGTACACCCAGGTGGCCACTGCCACCACGATCACGAGCGCCTGCGCCAAGTACACATGCGTGTAATGAAAGTACGGGTTCGCAAACAACCCAACCAGAAACAGGCCGACCACCCGCAGCACGTTCAAAGTGTGAATCACAACAGTGCCGAGGGCGAGGCCAATGGCGCGCGCCCGCCAACTGGCCGGATACGCCAGCACCGCGGCGCCGTAAATGGCCGTCGGGACCACACCGGAACACGCTTCCGTAACGTCCACCGCAAAGCCACCAGCAGTGATGCGCGTGCCTTGCACACTGATCGCAAACCCCAGCACCGGCCCCAAGGCACGCAACAAAAAGGAACTGGCCCACGTAGCGAACTGCGCCATCCACTCGGCAAAGTTCAAGCGGTCAGCCAGCGGTGCGTAGTCCGTCGCTGCAAAGACAGCGAGAATGATCCCCAAGAAGGTCGCCACCACACGGACCACAGGCCACTGCTCTTTGAACCAGCGTACCAACATCGACACCGCAACCCGCTCCTCAGTTCGGTCGCGCAGCAGTGTCGCTTCCCGTCCACATCGTGTCAACCAGCGACGGCCGCATTCAACGCCGGGCAATGCTCACCAGTCGGCCAACGTGCAGTGAACAACCCGCCGCAGATTGACAGGCGCGGCTTTGCATACGTATGACGCTCGCATGTTCGTGTGGGGACGAAAACTCGCCCGGGTGGCTGTGGGGATGGTGGAAACGGGGGCATGGCTGGCGACTCTCGTCGTGGTCGTGGCCGTTTTCGTTTGCTGGCATGCCATCCATGCGCCCGACATGCCGGTCCTCCGCAAGGCGCTCGCGCGCTTAGAGCTTTTGTTTTCCGGCCAGCGCATCGAGGCCGTGGCCGTGGAAGCGCGCGTGGACCCGGCGCGGGAAGGTCTCGAGGCCAAAGTCACCCTGCGTCTCGACTCGGCTCAAGCGCCTCGCCCAGAACTGTATTTTCTCTTGGATCCCGGTTTGCGCATCGAGCAAGGCGAAGCAGAGGTTGCCGGCGCACCGGTCGTTCCCCTCGCGTGTTTACAAATCGGCCCGCTCGTGCGCTGCCCTCTTCCGCAACCCGCTCGCTCGGCACAGGTGATTCACTTGTCTTACGCCGGCCGGCCCTCCTTGCGCCCGCGGGAATGCCGCATCACCCGTGCGGAAGTCCTGCTGCCAACGGATTGCCTCTGGTACCCTCTCGACGGACAAGGTTTTTTCCAGCTCGCCGCCACGATCCAGTTGCCGGCATCCTGGCAGTTGGTCGAAACCGGAAGCGGTTCGGAAATCCATTGGCGTGGTCAAAGTCGGGAGTACCGCTGGCAAAGCGAACGGCCGGTGGCGGGGTTCGGGCTCATCGCTGGCGCCTACCGTTTCCAAGAACGCTGGGCCGGAGCGGTACGGCTGCGCGCCTATGTTCCCTCGAGCGACACGCTCGATGTACTCCCGATCCTGGACACAATGGAAGCCGCTTATGGCGCGCTGGCGGATCGTCTGGGGAATCCTGGGTTTTCGTTTTTGAGTCTCTTCGTCCACCCGGAACTCGACCGTGCATTCCACGATGGAGCGGGAGCAATGGGCATCCCGCGGCGGGCCCTGGCCTCCGAAGATCGCGGCTTTGCGCTCATCGCCCATGAGCTCGCACACTCGTGGTGGGGTGGAACTGTGACGGGTGGATGGTTGCGCGCCGGTAGTGGCCCCCAATGGATCATCGAGGGTTTCGCCGAACTCAGCAGCTTGCTCGCCACCGAGGCGGTGCACGGGCAAGAAGCTTTAGTCCGGCGCATGCTCGGCGAGCTGTACGACCCGGCCACGCAGCAAGCCGTCGCCGACATGACGGTGCTCGACAATGCCTGGCCGCGGGCCCGCGCGCGCGACACGATTTACCGCAAGGGCACGTATGTTGCGTGGATGTTGCGCCACGTCGTCGGGGATGACGCGTTCTTCGCTGCACTGCGAGACATCGCGACCACGTATTCTTACAAAGAAATCGGGGTGCGAGAGGTGCAGGAAGTACTCGAACGGCGCGCTGGGAAGCCGTTGGCGGACTTCTTTCGATCATTCGTGCGGGGTCGCGACACGCTGGATTTTTCCGTGGATCCAGCGGGGCCCGGAACCTTGACGGTCACCAACGCCGGCAGCGCCAAGTGGACCTGGCCGGTACCGCTGTTGGTACGCAAGTCACCGACGAGCGAAGCGCAGTGGATCCAGGTGGTTCCCCCGGGTGAAGTACGCCTCGACTCCGCGGATTCCGAAGTAATCGTGGATCCGTTCCTTCAGCTCGCGGATCCGATTCGCGAAAACAATCGGTACCCGCGGCGCGAGGATCCGCTATTCCTGGCGCCGAGCGAGCCCGGCACTCTCGTCGTTCAGGGCGAACCGTTTCCCTGGTCCCGCACGCGAGCCCGATTGCGATTGACCAGTGGTGACGTGAAGGAATGGGAACTGGCACGCGGGCTGTTGCAACCACCCCTCTCCGATCCGGACCGGGGCTGGTTTGTGCTCACCCTCGCCGATCCTGCACGAGATTTGGGTTCCGTCCTCGTACTCGAAAGCGACGGAAGCCGGCGCACGGTGGGAGCCGCCAACTACGCACTGCCGACTCAAAGTGGCGCCATTTTGGCAGCGGCGGGCGAGAAAGTGGTGCGTTACGGCGCCTCCGGCCGCGCCCGGACGATTTTACGGCTACTCGACCAGCGCGTGGACGCTCTAGTTGCCGTCAACCCACCCGAAGAGCTGGGAATTGTCACCAGCGATTCCGCTGGTAGCCGACTACTGCGGCAACGGGCGGGCACGGAGCACTTCGAGACACTCCTGAGTTGGGAGCACGGCATTCCGTTCGTGACGTGGAGCAGCACGACCGACTCTTTCTTCGTCGGTTTGGCAAACGGCCCATCCTGGGAGATTTGGCAAGTACCGTCTGCCGGAGAGAATTCCCCCCAGGTGCTCGTGCAAGGAGCCATTGCGCTTAGCGACCTTGCTTTGGGCCCGGATGGCACGCGGCTCGCGTTCGTTGCTTCGGGCAGCCGGACATACCCGCGGCTGCAGCGCCAGGTGTACGTCCTGGACCTCACCGAACAGACGGTCCGGAGTTGGGCGACTCCGGAGCTCGACTTTTTCCGGGTGACTTGGGCCAATGATGGTTCGCTGCTCGCACTCGCGCGCAGGATTCCCGATGCGACTCTTCCTGTGTATCCCTGGCCGCGCCTGGCCGTCCGCATCGACCCGCAGCGGGACGAGGTGCAACCGCTGCAAATCGGCGCGGACCTTTAGCGCAACGGCGCACCACTGCTCGGCGCTTGCGACGGCCTCCGCCGATCGAGCAATGCTGGGTGCATCCGCATCATCAACCTCCCTCGCGAGAACGAGGAAGGTGGTGCGGCGATGGGGGCAGGTTCAGCACCTCGGTGCGAAACACTTCGACCATATAGTCCACGATGTTGCGCATGGACACCACGCCGGCCGGACGGCCGTCGTCGTCCACCAGAGGTACGTGACGGAACCCGCCCACGGCCATCACGTTCAGGGCGAAGCTCACACGATCGTCCGGGGACAGCGACTCGGGATTCGGGCTCATGAACTCCTCCACTCTCTGCCGATCGAGGTCGACGGCCTTGCCGACGACTTGCGTCAACACATCGCGTTCCGTGAAAATGCCGCACAGCCGCTCGCCCTCGACCACGAGAACACACCCCACGCCGGATTCGTTCATACGCTCGATCGCTTCTCGCACCCTCGCGGTGCGCGCAACACAGAGCGGAGGCCTGAGGGTGGGCAGGTTTTTGATCGGCAGGCCCAAGATTTGCGCCCCTAACCGTGCAGCCTCTGCCTCCCGTTCCGCCTGGATCTCTTCCTCTTCGGTGAAGATCTCGTCCAGCATGGCTGACCTCCTGACTTCGACGCCCCTCTTCCCTATCACGCTGGCAGACGGCTGGAAACTCGCGGCACGTATCTTCGCCGCAGCGGGAACGGAGGAAAGGTGCGGTGAATCGCTGGGTGAGGCGCCTGGCCCACAGACTGCCCGCCAGCCACCCGACCGCCGCGTACGAGGTAAAAGGAAATCAACGTTCCGAAGCCGGACGGACATCACGGGCACCTCGGCGCCCAGGGCCCCAGCGGCAACACGTTCGAGGGGCTCGCCCGAGCAGCGAATCCCGCAACTTGGTGCAACCGGCCCGCCCCTCGGCTCGATGACTGGATACGATACGGCGGGGTTTGCGAGGAAAGTCCCTGCGGTGCATTGCTTTGGGGAACACACCCAAAGCGACGCCCTGCGGCCGACCTCTCGCTGGACGTTGTAGGGGCACACGGCCGGGCGCCCCTACATCTTCCTGCTGGTCGGTCGCTCCGACATCCCTCCCTTTGTGCGGGGGCGGTCGAAGAATCGCGGATGCGAGTTCGGCGACCGCCCGACACCTCCACCCGGCCCGCGAGCAACTTCGCGTGTGTTCCGCAGGCGATTTCGCTAAACGCACCCCACATGTACGCCCCGGCCATCGAGCGGCGCGTGGAATGGGACGCCGCCAACACGCTGAGCCTGCGTCCGGCAGGCAAATTCTTCTTTCGCGGAGACGAAAAGCTTTACTTGCGCGGCGTCACGTACGGCCCTTTTGCTCCCTCTGACGGAGTCCCATTTCCTTCGCCACAGACTGTGCGGCGAGATATGGCGCTCATGCAGGAATTGGGGGCCAATTGCTTGCGTACGTTTACGCCGCCACCCGACTGGTTTCTGGATTTAGCGGCGGAGCACGGTGTATTGGTTTTCGCTGGGATCCCTTGGACGCAACACGTCTGCTTTCTCGACAGCGCCAAGCTGACCGCCGGCATACGCTCGAGCTTCGCTGCAAGTCTGCGCGGGCTCGGCCGGCATCCGAGTCTGGCAGCCATTTTTCTCGGGAACGAGATTCCGCCCGATGTCGTGCGCTGGCACGGTCCCAAGCGCGTCGGCCGTTTTTTGCACGACCTCTACGGGCTGGCGAAGGATATGCTGCCGGACACTCTGGTCAGTTACGCCAACTTCCCGCCCACGGAATACCTCGAACTCGATTTTTTGGACTTCGTCTCCTTCAACGTGTACCTGCACGATGAGCGCAGGTTTCGGCGCTATCTGTCGCGGCTGCAAAACCTCGCGGGCGACAAGCCCCTGGTGCTCACGGAATTCGGCATCGACTCGTTGCGGGAGGGCAGTGACGGGCAAGCACACATCCTCGGTTGGCAAGTTCGGGCGGCGTTCGAATCCGGGGTGGCCGGAACATTCGTGTTTTCTTGGACCGATGACTGGTTCACCGGCGGCGCGCAAGTGGAAGACTGGGCCTTTGGCCTCGTCGACCGGCAACGGCAGCGTAAACCCGCATTTCACGCTGTCCAAAAACTTTACCGTTCCCCCTTACCTCCGCCCTTGTCTTCGGCGCCGAAGATTTCCGTCGTCATTTGCGCCTACAACGCCGAGCGCACCATGGACGCCTGTTTGGCCTCGCTGCGGGAACTCCGCTACCCGAATTACGAGGTCATTGTCGTCAACGACGGGTCCACCGACCGCACGGAAGAAATCGCCAAGCGATATCCGGAGTTCCGCCTTATCTCGCAGGCGAACCAAGGCTTGAGTGTGGCCCGCAATGTCGGCTTGGAGGCGGCCTCCGGAGAAATCGTGGCCTATACGGACTCCGACTGCGTCGTCGATCCGGATTGGCTCACCTACCTCGCCTACAAGTTTGTTGCGTCCGATTTCGCCGGGGTCGGTGGTCCCAACTTGCCTCCGCCCGAGGACTCGGCGGTCGCGGCGTACGTGGCGGCTGCTCCGGGTGGTCCGACGCACGTGCTGCTCGACGACGAAGTCGCGGAACATATTCCCGGATGCAACATGGCGTTCCGCAAAGCTGCGTTGCAGCAAATCGGCGGGTTCGACCCAGTGCACCGAGCGGCAGGCGACGATGTGGACGTGTGCTGGAGGCTGCAAGATGCCGGCTATCGCATCGGCTTTAGCCCGGCGGCCCAGGTGTGGCATTTTCGCCGCAACACGGTGCGGGCCTACCTCAAGCAACAAATGGGTTACGGGCAGGCGGAGGCACAACTCTACTTCAAGCACCCGTTCCGCTTCAACATGCTCGGCCAGTCGCAATGGATCGGGCGGATTTACGGCGATCTCGGACTCTCCATCTTTTCTTCGCGACCGATCATTTACCACGGAGTGTTCGGACGCGGCCTCTTCCAAACCATGTACGAGACGCCCTCTTCGTTGCTGGCGTATTTCCCTTTCACGCTGGAGTGGAACGTGTTCAGCCTGGTGCTGTTCGTCGGAGCCGTGGTAGCCGGCCGCTGGCGATTGTTTGCGGCTCTGCCTCTGCTTCTCCCTTTCGCTCTCGCGCTCGGGCGTGCCTGGAAAGCCAAAATCGATCCGCGCTTCGACCACTGGCGGGGCCGGTTGTTGGTCGCTGCACTCATCTACTTGGGGCCATTGGTGCGCAGTATCCAGCGCTATGTCCATCGGCTCCAGGGTCACAACGGCGCTTCGCGGGTGCAGTTCACGGGGCTTCCGCAAGCACCCGAGGTCCACTGGAGGAAAAGGCAATTTTTCCTGTGCTTCTGGAGCGAACGGGGCACCAGCAAGGAGCAGTTCCTGCATGCGCTCATTGGGTTTCTCGCACCCCGAAAGTATTTGGTGGCTATCGATCAGGGGTGGAGCGATTTCGACATTACCGTGCACCGGGGGTTGTGGGCACGGGTGGACCTGGCACTGGCGGAAGAGAATCACGGCGGAACCAAACGTTTGCTGCGCAGTCGTTGCCGGGTGCGACCCTCCTGGCTGGCTGGGGTCGCCAATGCAGCCCTCGTTGCCGTCGGGGCTTTGTCTCTCGCCGCAGGGCTACGGGAGGTGGGCGTGCTCGCGCTTTGCCTCGGCGCCGTCACTGCGGGCGTTACATTGATCGAGGGCTTCCGCCTCGGTCAGACGGTGTGGCACGCACAGGAGATCGTCGCCCAACAATTGGACCTATGGGGCAGCGCCGTTCGGTCGGAGGAAAAGCAGTAAAGTGTCCCGGCCGCGTGTCGTACCCTTCGTGCTTTCTGCACTCGCCCCCTACAAGGGCAGGTTTTTACTCGGGCTCGCGCAAGTGGGTCTCATCAGTGCGCTCGAGCTCGCCAAGCCTTGGCCCTTGAAAATCGCAATTGATTACGTGCTTCCGGGCCGGCCCCTGCCCTGGGTGCCGGCCTCCTGGGCGCGAGGTGGTCCATTGCTCGCGCTTGCCGCCTTGGGCCTTCTTGGAATTTACGTTTGCCTGGGTTTCCTGCAGGTGTGGAACAACTACACCACCATCGCAATTGGCCAGAACTTGGTGGCGGACTTGCGCAGCCGCCTGTATCAGCACCTGCAGCGGCTATCGCTCTCCTTTCACACCCGCGCCTCAGTCGGCGATTTGATCTACCGGGTGACCAGCGACACGTACGCCATCCAAACCTTGGCGATGAACGGCGTGTTTCCCATTCTCGCCTCCTTGTGCCTGCTCGCCGGCATGTTTTTCGTGTTGTTCCAGATGGATGGCTTCTTGACCGTCCTGGCGCTGGCCGTTTGCCCTGCCTTGATCGCCATTTTGATACTCCTGGAGCGCAAGCTCACTTCGACTGCACGCGAGGCACGCGAGCGGGAAAGCCGCGTATACGACCACGTGCAACGCACGATGGCAGCCATGAAGGTGGTGCAGGCATTCAGTAAAGAAAACGAAGAACATGCAGCCTTCACTCGTCACAGTGCCGCCAGCTTGCGCGCGCACTTGCGCTTGTATCTCTGGCAGACCGCACTGGGTGCATCCACCGGCGCTGTGCTGGCGGCCGGCAGCGCCGCGGTTCTGTGGTTCGGCACCTACCGCGTGTGGGCGGGAACGCTGACGGCGGGCGATTTGGTGGTGTTTCTCAGTTACCTCGCTTCGTTGTACTCCCCACTGCAAGCAATCTTTTCCACCTACGGGGCCGTGCAAGGCGCGCGCGCAGGCTTGTGGCGTGTGCTGGAGCTGTTCGCCACGGCTCCGCAAATTCAGGACGGCCATCGCGATTTTCCGAAACCGCCTGCGGGACGGATTCGCTTCGAGCACGTCCATTTTTCCTACGAGCCCGGCCAGCCCACCCTCGTGGACATTGATTTCGAGGCCAAGCCCGGTGAAATGATCGCTCTGGTCGGCCCCACCGGCGCCGGCAAGAGCACGTTGGTAAGCTTGCTGGCCCGCTTTTACGATCCCGACAGCGGCCGCGTTACGATCGATGGCTACGACATCCGCGAGCTTCGCTTGCGCTCTCTTCGCGAGGCGATCACGATGGTTTTGCAACCGCCGATGATCTTCCCGCTCTCCGTGTGGGAAAACATCGCGTACGGGAAGCCCGACGCCACGCGCGAAGAAATCGAGCGGGCCGCGCGCCTCGCGCAAGCGCATGACTTCATCCAGCGCCTTCCGCAAGGGTACGACACGGTCCTCGGGAGCCAAGGGGCCACGCTTTCGGAAGGAGAGCGACAGCGGCTCACCATCGCGCGGGCGCTTTTGCGCGACTCGCCCATTCTCGTCCTCGACGAGCCGACATCCTCGGTGGACCTGGCAACCGAAGCAGCGATCGTGGAGGCGCTGGCAGCCGTTAGTCGGAACAAAACTACACTGGTGATCGCGCACCGTTTGTCCACCGTACGCCGTGCCCAGCAAATCTTGGTGCTCCAACGCGGTCGCATCGTGGAGCGCGGTACATTCGAACAATTGCTCGCGCTGCGCGGGCATTTTTATCGCCTGTACGCACACGGCCTCGACCAACCGCCCGCGAAGGTTGCACCATGAAAGTGGTGGTCACCGGTTTAGTGGCAACGTATCCTCTCGGCGGAGTGGCCTGGGACTATTTGGCCTACGTACGCGGATTCGAAACCCTCGGCTGGGACGTCCTGTACTTAGAAGATACGGGCCAGTGGTTTTACGACCCTCGCGCCGCCACCTTTACCCCCGACCCTTCGTTCGGCATCCGCTACCTCCGCCGAGCGCTTCAGCTCAAAACGAAGCGGGCCGCGCAGCAGTGGGCTGTGCGTGCCGCCGATGGCCAGTTCCACGGCTGGGAGGAACGCAAGGTGCGAGCGTTCTGCGACCGGTCGGATTTGTTCCTAAACGTTTCGGGAGCCTGTTGGTTGCGTGAAAGCTACCGAGGTGCGCGTGTCGTTGCGTATCTCGACTCGGACCCGGGCTACACCCACGCCAAGCTGTGGGCAGCGGAACAGGGAACGGCCACAGAAGACCAGTCGTTTTCCGTTGCCTTGGTCCGAAAGCACACGCACTTTTTCACGCTCGCCGAAAACATGGGTGCGCCGGATTGCCGCTTGCCCGCTTGCGGCCTCGATTGGAAACCCACCCGCCAACCGATTTGCTTGCAAGATTGGCCGTTCGTCTTCAGGCCGCGAGCGCGGTGGTACACTACGGTCATGTCGTGGAAAACGGATCTCCAACCACCGCGCATCGCCGGCGTCGCTTACGGGGAGAAGGATGTCGAGTTCCTCAAATTTCTCGACCTCCCGCGCCATGCACGTGTACGGCTGCGGCTCGCCCTATCCGGGGCAGCGCCCCGAGAGCAACTCCGGGCGCACGGATGGGAGGTTTTGGACGGGTATCGTTGCTCGCGCACTCCGCGCGCGTACCAGCGGTTTTTGCAGCACTCCCGCGGCGAGTGGAGCATCGCCAAAAATGCTTACGTGGCCACGCGTAGCGGTTGGTTCGCCACCCGCAGTGCGAGTTATCTGGCTTCCGGAAAGCCCGTCGTGTTACAGGATACCGGCTATTCCCGCTCCGTGCCGGTGGGCGAGGGCTTGTTGGCGTTCAGCGACCTCGAAGGCGCTCTCGCGGCCCTGGATCGAATCGAAGCGAACTACAAGCACCATTGCGAAGCCGCCCGCGCCATAGCCGAGAATTTTTTTGCCGCCGAACGAGTCCTCGCTCGGCTTCTGGCCGACTGCGGTTTGGCGTGAACACGATGCCCCGGCGACTTTCGTACCCTCGTAACCGATCTGGCCGCATCCTGGTTGCTGGAGCCATTGCGGCCCATCCGATCGGTGGCGGAGGGAACACGTGGGCATTCCTCCAGTATGTTCTGGGTTTGCAGCGTCTGGGGTTCGAGGTCTTCTACTTCGAAGAGCTTGCGCCGGAACGCTGCTTCGACGAGACGTGGAATCCGGCCCCGTTCGAGACCTCGTACAATGCGGCCTACTTCCGGCAGGTGATGACGGAATTCGGGCTGGAGCGTCACGCCGGGCTGTGGTCGAGCGCTGACCCTCACTGCGGCATTGGGCTTCCCTTTGCGCGAGCGGTGAACATTGCTCGCACGGCTGACGCCATCGTGAACTTGTCGGGACGAATGCACCGCGAAGAAATCCTTTTCGGTCCTCGCCGGCGGATCTACGTCGACCTCGATCCGGCCTTCACCCAAATCTGGCAAGAGCGGTACGGCGTGGACATGAATTTGCGCAATCACGACGTGCACTTCACGGTCGGACTGTGTTTCGGCTCCCCGCAATGCAAAGCCCCGACATGCGGCGTGTCGTGGCATCCCACGACACCACCGGTCGTTCTGGATCACTGGGAGACCAGCGAGATTCCGGGGCGGCACTACACCACGGTGGCAGACTGGCGGGGCTACAGCCCTGTCGAGTGGCAAGGAGTCTGGTACGGACAAAAGAGCGAAGAGTTCCTTCGCATTCTCGACTTGCCCCGCTTCGCACCCGTGGAGCTCGAACTCTGCCTCGCCATTCACCCGGAGGAACCGGACCTCGCTCGGCTGCGCGCAGCGGGCTGGCTCATTGCAGATCCGCGAGTGCATGCTGGCTCCCCAGAAGCCTACCGCCGCTACATCCATAGATCGCGTGGCGAGTTCACCGTCGTGAAAAATGGGTACCGCGTCGGGCGCACCGGCTGGTTTAGCGATCGCAGTGCGTGTTACCTGGCCGCGGGGCGACCGGCTGTTGTGCAGGACACCGGCTTCAGCGGGGTGCTGCCCTGCGGGATCGGTCTGCTCGCCTTCGAAACACAGGACCAAGCGTGCGCGGCCCTCGCTGCGGTCGAGCGTGACTACGCGCGTCACTCACGTGCGGCTCGGGAACTCGCTCGGGAATATTTCGACTCCGACCGTGTACTGGCGCGACTCCTAGAAGGAGCAGGCGTTTAGCACCGACGTAGAGGTGGATCCGAATCGCCCATGGCCGAACGAGACATCGCCGTCATTGCTGGCTACTTCGCGCGCTGCCCGCTCGGCGGCTACGCTTGGCAAGTTCTCCATTATCTCTTGGGCTTCGAGGAGCTGGGATTCGAAGTGTACTTTTATGAAGACACGGCTTTGTATCCCGACTGTTTCGATCCCGTCACCCGAACCATGCCGGCACCGTGCGATGCAGGGGTGCAAACGCTGTCGCAGTTTTTCGCGGAACACGGGCTCGACCAGCGCTGGCACTTTTGGGAGGCATGCAGCGACAGGCGATTCGGCTTGCCCTGGCGGGACTTCTCCGAAGCGGTTGCATGCGCTCGCTTGCACATCACTCTAGCTCCGGTCACCCGCCTACCTCGTTTAGGGAGAGCGACCCGCGTATTCGTGGACCTCGACCCCGGCTACACGCAAATTCGCTGCGCCGCAGGAGACCCAGACCTGCGAGCCTTCCTAGAGGAGCACGATTGCTACTTCACCATTGGGGAGCACATCGGGTCAACGCGCTGCCCGGTTCCAAGCGGTGGCTTCCAGTGGCGCCCGACACGCCAACCCATCGTCACACGGCTTTGGGAAACTGCCCCCCCAGCCCCAGGGGCCCCGTTCACCACGATCGGGCGCTGGCACGAAAGCCGCCGTGACATCGTTTTCCAGGGCCAACGTTACGGCTGGAGCAAACGGCAAGAGTGGCAGCGGTTTTTGGACCTTCCCCAGCGAGTGGCCGCTGGCTTTGTCCTTGCGATGGACGTGGAGAAAGAATCCCCGGACCTAACGCTGCTCCGCAGCCTGGGCTGGGAGATCGTGGATCCTCTCCAAGTTTCCGCCAATCCGCACGCGTACCGCGACTTCATCGCCGCCTCCGCCGGCGAGTTCACCACGGCCAAGGACCTTAACGTGCGGCTGCGAACGGGCTGGTTTTCCGATCGCAGCGCTTGCTACCTGGCCGCTGGGCGCCCCGTGATCACGCAAGCCACCGGGTTCGAGTCCATCCTGCCCACCGGTGAGGGGCTGTTTGCCGTCGCTACCGTAGAAGAAGCGAGTGCGGCCATCGAGAAAGTGCTCGCCGATTCCGACCGGCACCGCGCGGCAGCGAAGCGTATTGCGTCGGAGTGGTTTGCAGCGAGCACGGTCCTGAGCGAGTTGTTGCGCGGCCTTTAAGTTCGAGCGAGCTGGCTCGCCTCGGTTGCCGTAAATTGCCACACAGCGTCAACACATTAACTATCGCCGTCACAGGCGAGGGCGAGCAGTTCTACATTGACATCGGCTGGCCGCCGTCGGATGCTCTGGCGCGATCTTCGCTTCAAGATAACCCGCGCGGTTCTGGTAGAGGGAGCACATGGGAGACCAAAATACCCTTCTCGGGGAAACACATGCGCGCCACCTTTTACGGCGCACCGGATTCGGAGCACTCAAAACGGACGTGCAAACGTTCGCATCTCTCACCCGGGGGGCGGCGGCGGACCGGTTGACGAGTTTCAAGCCGGCGAAATTTCGACCGCCCGGGCGTGACATCTGGCGCCGCCGGGTGTCGTGGCTCAAGTACATGCTGCGCACGCGCGCCCCGTTACAGGAAAAACTCGTGCTCTTTTGGCACGACCATTTCGCCACCGGCAACGACAAGGTACAAAACCATCACTGGATGGCCGACCAGAACCGGCTCCTGCGGCTTTACTGCAAGGGCAACTTCAAAACCTTCGTTAAAGCGATCAACGTGGATCCGGCGATGATGGAGTACCTGGATACCTTTCGAAACTTCAAAGAGCAGCCCAACGAGAACTACGCCCGCGAGCTCATGGAGCTTTTCACTCTCGGGGTAACGGACCTGGCCGGTCAACCCAACTACGAACAGCAAGACATCGTGCAAATCGCGCGCGCGTTTTCCGGATGGGGTTGGGACTGGAGCCGCAACCGCGTTCGCTTCAACGATTGGGCCCATGACTACATGAGCGAGTACGGCTCGGAGCGCGGCCCCAAGGTCATTTTCCGGAATCACGGAGGGTTTGGCTCGAGTGGGCGGGACTTCACGCAACCCAATGGCGAAGGACCGCAAGAGATCTCTCAGGTCGTGGACATCATTTTCGAGCACCGCGACAGCGACGGAAAATCCACCGTCGCTCGCTTCATCACGAAAAAACTTCTGGAATATTTCGCGCACCCGCTGCCACCGTATCCGGACAACGCGACGATCATCGACCGGATCATTCAGCGCTCCGCCTTCGACATCGAGTGGGATTTGCGCCGTTTGGTGCGCGAGATTTTGGTGGACGATTTCTTTTACGAAACAGCCGGTGTGCCACCGTATTCCGCGAGCACGCCAAAATCCGTAGTTTGGCCCGTGGACTTCGTGGTGACGACCCTGCGGCTGCTACGCGTCCGGCCGCGCAGCGACAAATGGGGCAACTGGTACATCGAGGGTGGGGCGTACGGAAACGTAACGGACTATCTGGCGGACATGGGTCAGATTCTTTTCGAACCGCCGAGCGTTTTCGGGTGGGACTGGGAAGAGGGCTGGATCAACAGTGCCACCTTGCTCGCCCGTTACACGTTTGCGCGTGACGTCGCTATGGCCCGGGGTAACAAGGCACAGCACCTGCGGCCGCACTTGCTCATGAACCTGAATCTGACGGACCCGGGAGACATCGTGGATGCGGTGACCGAGGCTCTGGGGATCCGCCAACAACTGACGGCGGCGGAACGGCAGGCGTTGATGAATTACCTCGGCGGACCGCTGGACCTCAACGACCCCGGTGTGCGGGAAAAGAAGCTGCATGGGCTGTTCGCTTTGGCCCTGCAAACGCCGCACGTCCACTTGCATTGAAATGGAGGATGGCCGCTATGTCTCTCTCTCGCCGTGATTTTCTGATCCGCAGCGGCCTCGTGGCCGGTGGGCTCATGGCCAACGGGTTGTGGAGTCGAGCCCTCGTGCGCAAGGCCTTTGCGGATATTGGCGACCGCTTCCTGGTCTCGATTTTTCTCGACGGTGGCAACGATGGCTTGAATACCGTGGTACCCGTGGCCAACGGCAGCTTCGCGAACTTCCGCACCAGTTACGAGATTCTGCGCCGGAGTGGGCCAGGGGGGTTGCGGCTGAGCGAAACCCTGTTGACACCGTATGCAGTCGCCGCCGACCCCAACACGAACACACCACTCGCCCTGCATCCCGGGCTGGAAGGCCTGCATCGGCTGTATCAGCTCGGGAAGGTCGCGGTGGTTCAGGGCTGCGGGTATCCGGAGTACAACCTGTCCCACGCGGTTTCGCGAACGATCTGGGAAACGGCCTCGCGGGCTGCCATGGGTCCGGGCTGGCTCGGGCGATACCTGGCCTCGCGGTACGGGGCTTCGGATATTCCTGCCTTGTCGGTCGGATATTGGATGGCGGGCGAGCTCCGGCAACAGACAACCAGTGTTCTCACCTCCATTCGGCTCTCCGAACTCGAATTCCCACTGGACAATTGGTACCCGGATGACGACCCAGCGAAAAAGGTGGCCTTTCAAGCCGTCTACGGCGAAGCGCAGGCCTCGTCGCAACCTCTGTTGCGCTTTCTGGGTAACAGCGGCCAGGCCACATTGACGGCCACCCAAGCGTACCCGGGGCTCGATGACTTGTATGCGGCGGACCGTGCCTCATGGCTCCAGCAATACAACGATCTCGACAGCGGGACGGCTCGCCGCTTGCGGGAAATCGCGAAAGTCATTTACGGGGTACATCAAGGCGTTCCGGACGTCGGTGCCCGCCACTTCGCGCTTGCCAACGGCGGCTACGACACGCATGCAAATCAAGGCACCGTGGGAACCAATCAAGCGCACTACGAACTTCACCGCGAGGTTGGCGATGCACTGGAGGCGTTTTACCACGACCTCGACGACATGGGGGTTGCAGACAAGGTGCTGGTCATGGTGTGGAGCGAATTTTCGCGCCGCCCGCAGCAAAACGACAACGGGACCGATCATGGTTCGCAAGGCCCCGTTTTTTTGATTGGCGGCAAAGTCAACGGCGGCGTGTATGGCAACCATCCGAACATCTCCGACAGTCGCGTGCTGAATCCGGGAGCCACTTGGGACGACGGCAACACCAAATACTCCCAAGACAACTCGGATCCCCACCGCTCCACAGACTTTCGGGATGTATACGGCGCGATCCTCAAACACTGGCTACAGATCCCCCAGACGGAAATTCTGAGTTCTCTACTGACGCCGGACGTGGGCGATCCGAACTTTTACTGGACGCTGCCGAACTTCGATTTCGTTCATCCCGGAAACGGCCAGCCCCTTTTCCTACCGTGAGGTGAGGCATGCGCAGCGTTGCGTTGTGGTGTCTCTTCGCCGTGCCGTGCTGGCTTGCCGGCGCCAGTGCCTCGGCGCAAGTACCCGGCGGCGGCCCGAGCACGACGGACTGTTGGGTCGCGTTTCAGTCGGTGCCGCCGCCGAACAGTCCCGCGTCGCGTCCCAAGGCAGTGCGTTGCCGCGATCAAGACGCTGCTTGTGGGGACGGCGACACAACGCTCGGGCAATGTGGTTACCAAGTACAGATCGGTCTGAATACCACGAGCTTTAGCGGGTGTGCTCCCTCGAGCTTCCCCAGCGGCAGCTTTGCGATTCCTTACACCGGGCCGAGTTTCGACGATCACCCGAAGCACGTGCCGGACTTCGAACCGCTGCAACTCTTTGCCGATGGGCAGCTACCGCTCGGGCCCGCGGATACCGACCGCTGGTCGGGCCCAACGACAGTGCGCGTGGTGTTGCCGGTGCGGCAAACTGCAGCGGGCCCGAAGTGGTCTCCGTTCACTCTCAAGCTGCAGACCACCCTTTGTACCGTCGCCCTGTTGAGCGGCGGCAAGTGCCCTGCCGGAGTTGCAGCGGACAAAGACACCTTCAAGCTCACCTGCCTTCCGCCCATAGATCCAATGACCAACCAGCCAGTGAGTCCCTGCACCGGGATCACCAGCACCTTCGACCAAATCCAGCAGCACATTTTCGATCGCAAGTGCTCGAATTTGGCTGGCTGCCACGGCTCGATCGAGCCCTCTCACGACCTGTGCCTCAAACCCTCGTGTGGGGGCGGGAGGTCAGCCTATTCGGACCTCGTCAACGCCGCCCCGCACAACTTCGCGGCCAATAGTGACGGGCTCTTGCGGGTCAAACCGGGTGATCCCGACGGCAGCCTACTGTATCTCAAGGTCCTCGGCGGAGCGCGCCTCAATAGCCCGACGTTTGGCTCTGGCGCCTACGGCTTTCGCATGCCGTTTCACAATCCCGCTGCGGATCGGGCCCGGCCGCGGTTGACCGCCGGGGAAATTCGACTCCTGAAAGAGTGGATTCTCGCGGGCGCGCCCGCAACTGGTTTCATACTGAGCAGTTACTCATGCCAGTAAAGCGGAGCGAGGGGGGATCGAGCAATGCCCAACATCACTCCCGATCAATGGAATTACGATACAGCGGCACATCTGTTGTTGCGGTCTGGGTTCGGCCATAACGGCTCGGTGCGCAAGAGCACGGGTGAGGCCACCCTCGTGCGCACCCTGGCCATGAAAACACCCGAACAAGCCGTGGACTGGGTTCTACGCCTGCGCGTTCCGGCAAGGGTTCCGCAAGGCCGAGGGAATCTTGTCCCGCGCGACTGGAATTCGTTCAGCTTGCTGCGCGCTTGGTGGCTCGAACGGATGATCAA
Source organism: Candidatus Binatia bacterium (assembly GCA_026004215.1). Lineage (GTDB taxonomy): Bacteria > Desulfobacterota > Binatia > HRBIN30 > HRBIN30 > HRBIN30. The sequence continues at coordinate 259,821 of BPIR01000003.1, read as the reverse complement.
ACCCAAGAATCCCGCGTTGGAGAAGATCGTTCTCTTCCTGCACACGCATTTCGCCACCGCTCAATCGCGCGTGAACAAGTCGCTGTACATGGCCAAGCAAAACGCCTTGTTCCGTGCTTACGCCTTGGGGGATTTCCGCGAGCTGGTGAAGGCGATGAACATCGATCCGGCCATGCTTTGGTGGCTGGATGGCCAATCCAATACCCGGCGTGCTCCCAACGAAAACTACGCCCGCGAACTTATGGAACTCTTCACTCTCGGAGTGTTCGATTTTGCGGGCAACAAGAACTACTCGCAGAACGATGTCAAGGTCGCTGCCCGCATGCTCACGGGTTGGCGCATCCGCGAGCTGGACAACGACGTGGAAAGTTACTTCGACATGAACCGGCACGATCGGGACACCAAGATCCTTTTCCAGCCGGATCCGAACGAAACCCCGAGCCAGAATCCCGCCAACACTTACACAGAACCTGCCTCCACCGACCCGGCAGTGGCCGTGGACGAGCACCGGCGCTTGATCGACGCCATTTTCCATCATCGCGATACGGAAGGTCGCCCGACCGCAGCGCGATTTCTGGTTCGCAAGCTGTGGAAGTTCTACGCCTACGATCCGATTGTGGATGCAGGCACAAGTCGCGAGGACCTAAGCCTGATCGACGAGCTGGCCGATGTCTTTGTGGCCAGCGGCTACCGGATTCCGGCGGTCCTCCGGGCCATGTTCTTGCGAGCCGAGTTTTACGCCCACCGAGACCGGACGGTCAAAAGCCCGGTCGAATACGTGGTCGGGTCCATCCGCATGCTGCGCGTCAAACCTTCTGGCACATTTTATACCTTCGAGGATTCGTTGGTGCAGCTTGGTGATGATGGCAACCAAGGCAAAGGCGGGCTCACGCAAATGGGGCAAACCCTGTTCGACCCGCCGGATGTGTTTAGTTGGAAAGGCAACCAGTACTGGATCACTTCGCATACTCTGCTGCAACGGGCGATTTTTGCATCCAGGCTGTGTACGCGCCGCTGGCCCCCAAAGAAATACAAAGATCCGGTCAGGGCGGAGCGCCTCCTCCCGCGCCAGCCGCTGCCCCGGGCCGAGGTCGTAGACAGGTTCTTGCGGCTTCTCGGACCAATTCAAGTAGACGAGGCCACGCGGCAGTCGTTGATCCAGTTGCTCGGCCCGACGGATCCGTTCGACCCCCAGGACGACATCAATATCTTTTTCCAGCTCAACCCACTTCTGCAGATGATCCTGATGCTGCCGCAGTACCACGTCCACTGAGCAAAGGAGGCGAGCCATGCGGTTTTCGCGACGGGATTTCCTCAAGGCCACTCTCGGAGCTTCAGCGGCGCTTTCCTTGCCGGGCATTTGGCTGCGCGCGCGCGAGGCGGCGGCTCTAGAGGCCTGCGAGCAAGGAACGAACCTGATTCTGGTCGAGCTCGATGGCGGCAATGATGGAATTAACACGGTGGTTCCGGTATCGGACGGGACGGGCCAAAATCGCACCCGCTACGATCAGGTGCGCCAGTGGCTGAATATCCCGGTGACGGAGCTCGGGCCCACACAAATTGACAACGACCCCTCTCCACAACGGTGCCTTGGCGCTGCACCCCCACATGACCGGCTTCAAGAGCCTCTACGACAGCGGCAATCTCGCCGTGATTCTGGGGGCCCACTACGCAAACGGGAACCTCTCCCACGACGTCTCCAAGGCCATCTGGTACAAGGCAGATCCGTTGCTCACGGGCGTTTCGGACGGATGGATGGGCCGGTCGCTCGACGATTTGTGTTTCGGCCAGAACAATCCCGTGCCCGCAGTCAATGTCGCTCGCTCGTTGCACCCCATATTTTTCGGCCGCACCGCAACGTTGTCGTTCACCAGCGTCAGCGACTTGCGCATCCCAGCCAACCCTCTCCAGCGCCCCGAACAGCAAGCCCCGCTCGTGCAAACCTTCACGACAATTTACGAACAACTCGCCAACTCGGCGAACGGATTCGTGCAGTCCTGGGCCTCCGCGGGCTATGCGGTCGCATCGCGGATGGACGCGTACCGCACGGTGTCCAGTGCTGGCGCCAGCAATCTCAATGCGCTGATTAACGGCGCGCCGGACCACCCCATCGCCGCACCTACCCCGCAGCGCTACAGCTTGGCCACTTCGCTGCGTCTCGTGTACGCGCTTTTACGCGGCGCCCAACCGGGCGACCAGCCCCTGGGCTGCAGGATCTTCCGTGTCGGCATCGGTGGCTTCGACACCCACTCCGACCAAGGGAAGCATATTCCTCTCTCGCAAAAGCCGTTGAACCAAAAGGTCCAAGAGAACTTCCCCAACGAGCTGCACGGGAAACTCCTGCACCAAGTGGACAAGGCCATCACGGCGTTCTGGCGCGACTTGGAAGAAGCCAACTTGCACCGCAACACCCTGATCATGACCTTCACGGAGTTTGGCCGCCGCATCGCGGAAAATGGGAACAACGACCCCGATACCGGTACGGACCACGGCACCGCAAGCCCGGTTTTTGTGGTGGGGCCGACTAAGAGCCAGTCGCAAGTCGGCTCTTTTGTGGCCGGCGGAGTGTATGGCGCTTACCCGGAGCTTCACCTGCCGGACCGCAACGGTAACATGGTGTACACCGTGGATTTCCGTCACGTGTACGGAGAGGTCATGACGCGTTGGCTCGGGCTGTCGGAGACGAGTACGAACCATATCCTGGGCTCGGGCGGCTTCACCTACCAACCCCTGGATTTTCTCGGGTGAATCCGGCACGCGTGGATCCACGCATGCCGGGTAAAAACGTGCTGTCCAACTGCCCGGCCACGCACGTCCCGTGGCGATGCAACACCAGGGCGAACCTCACCCAGCCCCGGCGCCCAACGGCGCGCGGTGGTGCGAATGCGCTTGGGCAACGCCTAATGCCCGCGTTTCGGTAGGGGCGACCCTTGTGGTCGCCCGCCAATGCCCGACCATAGGCACCCAAGGCCGCACCGCGGTGTCGAAGCCCTCCCACAACACCCGTTCCCCGCGTTCCGTAGGGGCGACCCTTGTGGTCGCCCGCGCCCGGCACCATGGGCAGGCACCAGGCCTGCTCCTGCCGGGTTACCCATCGTTGGTCGCCTATGCACGGTAGTCATCCGCGAAATGCATCTTGGTGGACTGCACGGCCTGGAGCGCACACAATTCGGACACGCAGTCAAAAAGGCATTTCGTTAGGTCTCGCGACACGATGCCCGAGGTCCAGTACTCGCGGTCGAACCAGGTGCTCCGACACAGGTACGCCCAGGGATCGTCCAGACCCAGAAGGAGGAGGTACTGGAATTCGTACGCGTACCGGACCAATCGCTGGAACACCGCCGGTGCCCGCATGGACTGCTGCAAACAGGTAACGTTGTTGCGCACATAGGTTTCCAACTCCAGGCGGGATAGCAGGGCGCGTGCGACGAGATTGGCACGATAATCTTCCATCCTCGTGTGCACGATGCGCGCCAGAGCCCGACCCAGCTTGTCTTGCCGGGTGAGGGCTTCGAGTTCAGATGCGACTGCGACCCTGACGCCAGCGGGCGCATCGCGAACCACTTGCTCGCACAGTCCTTCGAGCAACGCACAGCGATCCTCCCAGTCGTTCCGGCGCTCCGGCGGCACACCCACCCAACCCGCAGCGGAGGCCAGGTGACCCCACTCGTGCATCGTGCGCGCCGCCAGCATCAGGCGCTCGTAAGGCGGCGCCGGCAGGCCCAAGCGAGCCATCCCGGGCTCGTACAGACGGTAAGCGACGATGGGCCGACCCGGCCAGAGAAAACTCAACCCTCCTGGCTCGACTCGGGGCACCTCGCTGGGCAAGGAGACGCGCACCGAACGCAGGAAGCGTTGCGTTGCATCATCCACCGTCGCAATGTCCGCCTTCAGGCTTTCCTCCACGACCGGCGCTACACGCGCGAGCAACTGTTCCAACGGCCGCACGTCATCGGGCCGATCCGGATCCCAGAGTACCTCCAAACCCCGGCCCACCACGAGCACGTAAGGCCGTCGTTCCCGCAACCAGGAACCGAGCCCGCCGTGCCGGCGGCCGCGCCTCACGGCAAAGCGCTGGTAGTGCCTCGCCAACACCCCTTCCGCTACGCTTTGCCATTGTCCCCTTAGCTGCTGCCAACGAAGGGCATCGCTCCTCGAACCGAGTAGCCCGCTGGCACCCAAAGAAACAAAACCACCCGGCACCTCGATGCGGGGCGCGCGCACCGGCGGGTAGTACAACGAGCGGACCCATGGCAACGCACTCGCCAGGGCGCGAAATGCGGCGCGATCGGGCCGCGCCGAACGTCGGGCTCCCGAGCAAAAGTCGGCCACCTCGTCCTCGGTTCGCAAAAGCCAGTACGGGCTGGTCTCCTCGAACGCAGCGAGAACCTCGCGGCGCCAGGCCATCCGTTCCGCGTGGAAGAACAGATACGTGGCGAATTCCAATGACGAAGAGCCGGGGTCGAAGTCTGCTTCGTAAAGGAGCCACGACGCATTGTGGATGGGCTGGAAGTACGGCCGCACACAAGCACCCCGCCGGACGATGCAAAGATGCTGTGCCCGCGGGGGGAACCAGCGGCGCGGGTCGAGCGCGTGCAGTTCTTCGCTGCGCTGCCAGTACAAGCGGATTGCTCGACGGAGAAGATCGAAAGACTCCTCCGGGAGCACGGCGCGCCTCCGCAATTCGATTGCGAATTCTTCCGCAATCCCCTCGGCGCTAATAGCCTCGACGGGAACAACGCAGACCTCGCTTTCCGCAAAGCACCACGCCCAGGGTCCCTCAGCGCTCATCACCGTCCAACCTCGCCCGGGATCATGCCGCGTCCTCGTATCCGCGTGCAAACCGTTTTCGCGCGAGTTCGCCAAAGGCCGCCCCCCAACGCAGAGCGGGCGATGCGGCCGACCGGCCCACGGAGGAGAACTCGCGTGGCCCCCATCAGCCCAAGCGAGCCTTGAGCAACTCGAAACTTTTGGCTCGATGCGAGTTCGATGCAGGTGTTCGTCTCCGCCGAAGCGCCAGCCGAAACTACAGCGCTCCCGCCGGGGCTATGTAGTACAAGCCGAGCAAGACGAACATTTCGTCTTCGGTGGTCACGCCGCCCGTGAGCGGACAAGCATCGCAGCGGCCATCGAGTGCGCCAGGAGAGGAGTCGCACGAGCGGTCTCTATCCTCCTGAGTTGCACCCGAACACGGCGCTCCAACCCGCCCCTCCGTACAGTGGGTCGGCACTTCGCAAGGTCCCCCTGCGACTCCCGGCGACGAGGGCAGAGGCGAGGTAGACTTGCGCTTGACGGCCGTAGGGTCGGTAAAGCCGTTATCGTACAAGGCGCAGTATGTGATGGTGCGTTTGTCGGGCGTTACCGCATCGTAGCGTCGCGGGGGAGCCAGATTGAGCACGAGCATGTCGCTGTAAACCGTGCTCAAGTACAACAGCGACTCGTGGGGATCGCGCGGGCGCGCTGGTGGTACGCCCGCAAGGGCGGCGTTCACCGCGAAGACAAGTTCCTCGATGGTAATCGCGTCGTCACCCGAGCGGTCCGCATCCACGCACTGATCCACAGAAGCAGCTCCCAAAGCCACGTTCACCGCGCGCACGAGTTCTTCGATCGTCACGACGCCATCCTCGTTGCAGTCGCCCGCGCGTTCGCGCTCCAGGGCCTGGCAGGGAAAACCTTCGCATACGTCCGGGCTATTGAAATCGTAGCCCAACGGGGAACACGCTTGCCCCGCAGCCGGGCCACCTTGGCACGCAAATTTGCCCTCGAATGTGCGCCAGCGCTTCATGCGTTTGTGTCCGTGACCGCTCAACTGGAAGAGCCGCGCAAAGCGGGGGAATTCATAGTGACTGCAAACCTCGCGCGTGGAAAACGGCGGCACCGGCGTCATTTTGTAAATGTCTCGATTCCCGGCGATCGGCCACACCGCCATGCGGGCTTCTTCCGGGGGCGCAAACTCCCAGTTCAACCAAGCTTCGTGCACCGCGGGCTCATCGCCCAGGTTGAAACTGTGCGCGTTCCACACGATCACGCCGCGCATCGGTAGCTGCTGGTACACCCCGGGTGGAAAGCGCATCTCGTTGGCCACCTGTTGGCTACCGGAAAATGGGATGAGGCTGAGGCCTTGACCCAAGTCCGGCGGACCGAAGCCCGCGCAGCCGACGGCCTCCACCGGCTCCGACGCACACAGCCCGTTGCCGCAAAACGTCACGTCCGTGGGCGGGCAAGGTTCGCCGTCCCGCTCGCCTCCGCGACAACGAAACTCGCCCCAGATCGGATCGGTCAGCGGCGTGCGACCAACGTAGAGATTGGCAATCATGTGGTGACTCACCGGACTTTGCCGTACCTCGTTTGCCCGGAAGCGGAACATGAGCCCGCCTGGGGCGCGAAATTCCACCGGCACTCGATCGCGCACATCGAAGTAACTCACGAAACACACTTCCTTTTCGCTATGGGGCGGAACCAGCCATGGAGGCATCCGCAGTTGAAAACCTTTCCCGGGCTCGGGCGGCTGTAAGGGGCGGATGGGAACCGGTTGCGGCGGCGGCAAACACGCGTCCACGAGATCGGTAGTCCCTGGTACGACGCCAGCCTCCGGCGCACCTTGCTGAATCCAGAGCCGAACCAGCTCCACTTCGCGCCAGGACAATGCGGGCAAAGGGTCGAGAGGCATCGGACGCAACGGCGCGCGGTACTGATCGGGTAAGGTCTTCGCTGCCAGGTTCAGGAACAATAGGCTTCGTGTTCCGAGCCCTGGGAGCACGCGCTTCATGCCGGGCACGGTTTGGGCGTCGCGCTCTACGAGGTTCGCGTACGCCTCGGGCGCGCGCAGGTCCAGACCGCCTGCCTTTCCGGCACCGTGGCAAAGGTCGTTGGTGCACCCGTGGCGAACGAACAGATTTTGCACGACGTCCCACGTGCTCGCAAACTGCGCCTGCTCGCACTCTGCGAGCACGCGCCCCGGCAATCCGCTCCACAGTAGGACCGCGAGCGTTGCCACCGCGGGCGAATATCGCACGACCCTTCCCTCCTTTCTGGGGCTGTCCGCGGCCTACATCGTTTCTGTGGACAAAGTCAAGCTAACCCCATCCTGTTCCGATCGCGCGTGCGTCGGGCCCAAGCCGGACCAAACGAGGTATCCGCTTTAGGGTGCTAGAGTGCAATGGCGCAGCGCCGCCCTGGAGCGAGTGTGACCGTCGGGACCTCTCCAGCCGTCGGGATCACCACCGCTTCGAACGTGAGTGACCCGGCAAGCATCGTGGCTACACCGAAAAAGTTCGCCTGCACGGCTCGGATCGCGACCACACCCGCACGTCCCTGTTCATATCGAAATCATGGCCACGGTCGAGCGGAAGGCGGCGAGCCGACACCGCTGTGAGAGGGGGCTGGCACAGTGCTGGCCGCAGAAAGAGGCGCGGCAACCCGCTGCTTCGCCATCCCGTTATCGCAGCACACTCCGATGGCGATGGCGCGAACTTCGTCGTTCATTGCTGACCGGCGCGGGGGCCGAGATTGTGCTTGCCGCTGCTGCATTTTCCAGGTAGCGGGATTCATGTGCGGCGGCGCGGTACGGCCGGGCGCACGGGAAGGATTCAGACACATGCCGCACATTCGGCGACGAACGCTCGGCTGGCTCACTGCGGCGGCACTGGGCAGCGCCGTGTTCCACCCGGGCGGACGGCCAGCCAGCGCTGCCGAGAACCATCCGTTCGGATCGCACCCAATGGCCTATGCCGCCGGCTCGATCCTGCCCAATCACGTGAGCCAGGCTACCCTCGACCAGGCGGTGCGCGATTTCTACGACGTCTGGAAGGCCCGCTACCTGGCCCAGACCTGCGGTGCCGGGCGCTTCGTGGTGCTGTCGCGCGTGCGGCGCGGCAACCTCACCGTCTCCGAGGCGCACGGCTACGGCATGATGCTGGCTGCGCTGATGGCCGGGCACGACCCCGACGCGCGCCGCATCTTCGACGGCATGTTCTTCTACTTCAAGGAGCACCCATCGGCCCTCACTCCCAGCCTGATGGCCTGGTACCAGCGCACCTCTTGCAGTAGCGCGCAGGGAGCCGACAGCGCCTCTGACGGGGACCTCGACATCGCCTACGCGCTACTGCTGGCCGACAAGCAGTGGGGCAGTTGCGGCCCGATCGACTACGCTGCCGAGGCGGCGCGCGTGCTCACTGGCATCCGCACCGCCGAGATCGACGGCAGTGGCCGTTACATCCTGCTTGGCGATTGGGCGACCCCGGCCGAGCCGGCATACTACCAGGCGACTCGTTCCTCCGACTTCATGCCCGACCATTTGCGCGCCTTCGCCAGCGCTACGGGTAACGCTGTGTGGACCGACGTACTCGACCAGACCTACGGCGTCATTGACGCCATCCAAACCTCCTTCAGTCCGGCCACTGGCCTGATCCCCGACTTCGTCGCCGACCCGCTCGGCACGCCGCATCCAGTCGGCCCCAATTTCCTCGAAGGGCCCAATGACGGTGCCTACGACTTCAATGCCTGCCGCGACCCATGGCGCCTCGGCACCGATTATCTGGTCTCCGGAGACGCGCGCGCCAGGGCCGCCGTGCAGCGCATCACCACCTGGATTCGCAGCTCCACCGGCGGCGATCCGGCCGCCATCCGGTCCGGCTACCAGCTCAACGGCACGCTCAGCCCCGGCGCCGATTTCCGGTCGATGGCCTTCGTCGCGCCGCTCGGGGTCGGCGCGATGGCCGACGCCGCCAACCAGACGTGGCTCAATGGAATTTGGGATCTGGTCACGGCCACTTCGATCGACGACGAGGGATACTACGAGAACACGCTCAAGCTGCTTTCCATGATCGTCATGTCGGGCAACTGGTGGGCCCCACAGGCTGTCTCCGGCGGCTGCGTCCCGCCCCCCAGCACGCCGCTCTGCACCGGAGGTGGCGCACTCGGCAGCCTGCAACTCAAGCTCGGCGGGCTCGCGAGCATGCCCGGCGCGCAGACACTGAAGCTCAAGGGATCGCTCTTCTTCCCGCAGGGAATCCCGGTTTCGGCTCCGTACACCGGCGGGGCGCAAATCCTCATCGAGGACGCCGGTAGCGGTGGCGCCGCGGTCTTCGAGCTCAGCCGCTTCACCACACCCGTGCCGTCACAGGCGGCGGGCGCCTGCGACCCGAGCACCGACGGCTGGATCGTCTCGGCATCGCGCACGATTTACCGCAACCGCACAGGCAAGCTCGACCCGCCGGCCTGCACGGCGGGCAGTGCCCGCGGGCTCGACTTCATCAAGTACCGGCCGCGCAGCAGCACCGACCTCGACCTCCAACTCAAGGCTCACAACGCCACCATTGCAGTGCCGGTCGGGCCGCTGCGCGTCACCTGGGTTCTCGGCAGCACGCAGGCCGCCAGCGATAACGGCGCCTGCGGGGTCAGTACAGTCCTGACCTGCACGGCCAACCGCAACGGCAGTACCCTGCGCTGTCGATAGCACGACTCCACACGCGTCCACACGCGGATCGTTCACGCCGCCATCTGTCCGTGTGCCTCAGCGAGCTGAGCGCGGCCGCGGGCGAAAGCCTGACAAGACAGTGCCCTGCACAGCGAAGATCGGAGCCTACGTCTTCGCGGGCACTCGCAGGCAATCCCGCGCCAACTTCGAGGCAGATCCGGCGGGAGCCTCCGCCGACGAGCAGATAATCGCCATCGCCGACGCAGGAGCTTCCAAAGGCTGGGTGCGGCGGGCCGCGCGATCGGCCTACCGGTGACGCGCAAGCGGCCGGAGCGTGCGGGGCGCAGGTCCGCGTTGTCATGGAGCTCGCCGCTGAAGTAGACCGTAAAGCGTCCGCCATCCCCCCCCCGCACAGACTGCCGCTCAGGGTTGAAGGAGCCGCCGCGCACGCGGCCGGGGTCGAGTCCAGCATCGGTGACGTCGTGCACCTCGTGTCACGCGCAACGGCACAACCACGCTGCCATCCTCGCCATCCGTTCGGCAAACCGACCCGGTCCACGTCAATGGACACCGCCACACACGCCGCTCATGGCGACACCTCGCTCGCGATGTGGCTCGGCCTCAAGCTTACGCCAGCGCAGAGTGGTGGCCTAACCGAATCGTCAGTACACCCACGGTATGAGACGCCAGGTTCGCCGGCAGTACTCAGTGTAGGCGCTGCCAAACTCGGACTCCAGCAAGGCCTCCTCGACCTCGATCCGCGCGTGGGCGAGCCAGACACCAGCCACGAGCAGCAGGAGACCGACGCTGCTGCGGAAAACAAGGACCCAGCCGGCGCTGCCAACCAGCGCCCCGAGGTAGCTCGGGTGGCGGACGTAGCGGTAGGGGCCGGTGGTGACGAGCTCGTGACCTTCCTGGATTGCCACCAGGCCGCTGAAACGCCGGCCGAGCACAAACATCGGCCATACACGCAGCGCGCCGCCGAGCACGAGCAGCGTGAGACCGAGGTAGCGCGCCGTATCGCCGTCGATCACCCAGAGTTCGCGTCGATCCATGTACGGCGGAAGCCACGCAAGGATGACGGTGCCGAGGGCAAAGGGCAAAAACAGCCGCCGTGCACGGGTGTCCTCGCGCTTGCCGCGGCTCAAATTGATGCCCGAGAATGACGCCAACGCGGTGAGCACCACGAGCACGACCGCCGCGCCTGCCCGTGCCGGGTGAGCGACGTACGCGGCCCAGCCTCCCCAAGCCGCGGCACCGAGGCCAATGAAGAGCAGTGTCATCGCCATGGTGCCGACGAGAAACAGCCAGCGAGGTATTTGGGTGTCTCTTGCCGCGCGCCCTGTCTCAGGGCGGATAGTCCGTATCATGGGCCTGCTCGATATAATCTTTCATGCTAGCGGGCGTTTTCCCGGAAAATCGCCCTGGCTCGTGTATACGGGTCGAACAACGATTGCGCGAGACTCTCTTGTGCGCCCCGGCCCCCCAGCATCGCTGCGGGATTCGACGCGATTGGAAATCTAGCATCGGCCACGCCGCGCGGCCGACAGATCCTCACCGGCGTACTCGGCTCTTCGCCCGTGCTTGGGCCAGATCCGTCGAGGATCGAGACCGAGCGCCGGAAAGAGGCTCGATGCTGGAGCCGAAGTGGACGCGCGCCAATCCAGACCAGCATGCCACAGAGGCCGGCCACCACCCAGCCACCGAGTGCGGGAGCCGGCAATGCCGCCGTCGTAAAGACGAGATTGGCAAATCCCTCAGCTTCCGTTGCCGTCTGGAACAGCGCAAAGGAGAAGGCGAATCCGAAGTTCAGTGCGAGCGTATCGGCAGGTGCTCTCGCCGCATTGTCGCGGCCCTGCACAATTGCGAGCACACGGAGTTCGTTCGGATTATCAGTGGACGCCAAGGCCAGTCGGCGCACCACGTCCGCGGCTCCGGGCTGAAATGATCCGTCCTAAGAACGCGCACTTTACCGGCACGGCAAAACTCATCAGGAGGTCCTTCAAGCCCACGGTCCGCGCTGTCGCAAAGTTCGGTGGGGAAACTGCGGCGGCCGATTGCGCGAACACATGGAATGGTGGATCGGGATTCGCCAACATGATGAGGTAAGCGACGCCGGCGGCATCGCGGACGTCTCCGCTCGTGAACGTAACGCCGGAACTCCCCAGTACGTTACCCGCCTGCGCGCCGCGGGTCAGACTAGCACAGTTCGCGATGACCGCGTTGGCAACGTTTGCCATTGAACTGCAAGGCAGAACCGCCAGCCACCACCAAGCACCCTGTTTGCTTCGTCTCGCCCTCATCTCCCTGCGGCCGAACACCTCATCGGGAATCGTCACCCACAATTGCGTCGAGGAAAGCGCGCAGCGTTTCATCTCGCGGCCGAGAAACAATCTCTTGTCCTTTGCATCTCCTACCACCCAGCACGGGGTACCCAACGGAGCCGCCCGCGGCGTGGCACTTCCGGGCGCGAAGGGCAAAGAGCTCGCGAAAAAACTTTCTAGCACCCTCCCAGTGCCACGTTGACGGCGGAGACCAACTCATCCACGGTGACGGCGCTGTTCCCGTCGCGATCGAAGACTGGGCAGACGTCGAGCGGGGCAATATCCAGAGCGATCGTCACGCCGCGCACCAGCTCCTCGATGGTGACGGCGCCGTCGCCGTCGCAGTCGCCCACACAGGGGTTCGGGGTGGGCGGCGCCGCGATAGTGATCGAAGTGTCGGCGCGCGGCGGGCAATCCTTCTGCTCGACGTTGCCAGCGCGGTCCGTGGCCAGGCTGCAGAAGGCGTAGGTGTCACCGACTCGTCCGGTGAAGGTCGCCGCGATGTCTGTCGTGTCGCTCACCAGCGGGGTAAACGCCGCACCGTTGGCAGAGACGTACACGGTGTAAGTAGCGAGGCCGGCACCGGCGTCATCACCAGCCCACCGCAACCGCACTTCTGGGTTTTGCTGAGTGGGCGGCAACGGCAAGACGTGGCTTTGCGGCGGGGAGCTGTCGATCGTGTTCACCCATTCCGGCGTGTCCATTGGGGGGTTCACGTCGAAGACGATCGTGGCATGGTTGCGAAGCTCCGTATTCGTCGGCAATCCACTCCTCGGCCTGACGGTGAACAGAACGCCGCCTTGTCCTTCGGGTGGGGTAACGTTCGGCGGCAAACAGCCGAGCAACGGATCTTCCGGCGGTTGTCGCGTGGCCGGGTCGAGCGACACGAGCTGCCAAGTCAGTACGCCGGTAGTCGAATCGAGCCTCGTTTCGATGCGGCAAAGGAGGTTTTGGGCTGGTCGCAGATCCAGTTCCTTCGTGAACTCCTGCAGGCCCGGTGGCGGGGTGACGATGGTATTGCCAAAACTCATCGCACCCAGACTGAAAGTATCCAAGTCCAGCGTGCTCGTATCGAGCTGGTCGGTGAGCACCACCTCTTGCGCGGGAGCCGTGGCGCTCTCGATGTTCTCGAACAGAACGAGGTAGGGCAAGAGTTCGGCACCGGTCACGTAATGCCCGATGCCCACTCCAAGGGAGCCCACTTTCTCGTTCGGATCGTGGGAACCCACCGGGCCGATCGGGAATCCGCCGCAGCCGTCGCCACCGCCCTTAAAGCCGACCGGCACTCCCTTGCACTGCTTTGGGACGCAGGCGTTCCCGATGACCTTCCAGCCAATCTCCCGGCACTCGGCGGCGCTGCCGCCCGCGGCCATCGCGGGGACGACGCTCAGCAGCGCGCGCACCGCAGCAACGACCCGCCCTGTCAGGTAGGGGCCGCGGCCGATATCCGGAGGGAGAACGCGCGCCCTCTGGCCCGCGAGCGCCGCCGCGCGCTGTGCCACGTCGATCAGAAGTTGGGAGAGCGCATACACTGGTGGCTGCGCGCCGCTAGTAGCTATCCACGCGCCGCGGCCGTCCTCGACGACGCGCGAGAGCTGGTCGGCGGCGTACTGCTCGAGGGCGGGCTCGATCTCTGCAGGTATCGTCGTACCGAGCGCCCGCTCGGCATACGCGCGCGCGCCAGCGATGAACTCAGAGGGAATCTGCGGACGGCGGTCGGGAAGGAAATAAGGGGTGTCGCTGCCAGCAACGAGAACGATCTGCTGGCCGATCGTCTGCGGCGGTGGTGTGAGCGCTACCGAAAACACCCCAGAGAAACCAGCCGGCACGACGGGCAGGAACAGCGGCAGTGTCGTCACCTCCCCCTCGATCGGTACCGGAATCTGACTCCAGTCGGTCGGAGGCTGTCCCTGGTGCGCGGGCGGGGGCCGGATCGCGAAGCGCAGACCAAATGCGACAGGATTCGGAACGCCGGTCATCACCGGAACGCCGAAGGCATCCACGTCCCCATTGTTGGTGACGAGGACCTGGTAGACCGTAGTGCGACCCACTCGGGGCTGGAGGCGTCCGAGGATCTCGACCAGCGGTCGCGCACTGCCACCCTCCTCGATGGCAAACACCGCTGGCAGGCTGACCGCGCTGCCGTCGGGATTGGTCACCGCCAGGTCCCAGACACCCGCCGAACTCCCCACCAGGTCGAAGGCCGCGGTGATGATCGCGCCGCCGGCGCCGACCTGCGCCGGTTCACCGACGATCGCCGGCAGGCCGGCGCGTCGCAGCTCCACCGTCGCGCCGGTTGCGAATCCGCTGCCGTAAATGAGCGCAGTCGCGCTGCCCGCATTGCCGGCGCGAGCAGGCCGAATGCCCGCGAGGGACAGCGCGGCTGCGGGCGCGGCCCGCTCGAAGGCCCCGATGTCGCAGCGGGCGATGCCGTCGCCGTCGCCGTCATCGAGCCGCTGGATGCCGCGCTGGTCAGTTGCGGGGCAGGCGTCGCCACCGCTACCGGGTGCGGCCGGGTTGGCCGCGTCGATGGCCAGGCTGTCCGCCAGCAGCGCATGGGTTTGGGTCGGGCCGCCGTTGTCGGCGAGCGGACCGAGCCGGGGGTCGATGGGAGCGGCCGGGCTGCCGACCTGGTCCGTAGCCGCCTGCGCGAAATTGCAGCCGCCGCCGTTGCCGATCAGATTGTAGCCGGCCGACTGCATTCGCCCTGCGTCGCCGGCACAGTCGGGCCCTCCCGCCGGCGCGTCGCCAGCGATCGCGTGGTTCCCGGCCAAGATTGTATTCGCGAGTGTCAGGATCCCCCGCGTCCCATGGTAGTTAGCGATCCCACCTCCCGCGACGCCGGCACCCGCAGTGCCAGTCGCCGCGTTGTCGGTGATGGTGCTGCTCGCAATCGTGTGCGCGCCCCCGCTCTGAACATAGATCCCGCCGCCGCCAGACCCACCCCTGCCGCCCGGCGGTGGCCCGGTGCGATTGCCGCTCACGGTCGCGTTCAGCAGGTGCAGGACCCCGGCGTAGATCGCGATCCCCCCGCCCACCGTCCCGACACTGGTGTGCACCAGGTTCCCGCTGATGGTGCTGTCGGCAACCGTAAGCTCATCGCCGAAGCTGCAGACACCGCCACCACCCGATGAATACTCCCCAACTACGCCGTTGTCCCGCACGGTGCTGCGCAGAATGTGGGTCGTGCTCAACTGCTCGTTGTAGATTCCACCGCCCGTGCTGGCCGTGTTGTTGCGGATGGTGCTGTCGGCGAGCATCAGCGTCCCCACGCGGTTCGCCACACCGCCCCCTTGTCCCGGGGTGCTGTTGCCCCGGAGCACGCTGTCGGCGACGGTCAACGAGCCGCTCGGAATGAGCCCGCCGTAGATGGTCTCCGCCGAGCCCAGTAAGACCGCGCCCCCGTCTGACCGCGCGCCCGGGCCCCCGACGCCGCGGCCGTTCTCGATGGTGAGGCCGCGGATGGTGACCGCGATGCGGTCACCCCGGGGGTCGACGTGGAACACGCGGTCCAGGCCGGCACCGTCAATTACGGTCGTCTCCGCGCCCGCGCCGTTGATCGTGAGATCCCCCCTGATGTCGAGATCACCGCTGGCAGCATTGTCTTCCGCTGCTCCCGCAATGGTGAGCGTGTAGGTCCCGGCCGAAAGGTCGATCGTGTCCGCACCGGATGTGGCATTCGCCTCCTGAATGGCGGCGCGCAACGTGCATTCTGGAGCGGTCGGCGCCGGGGGCGCTGGCCTACCGGTATCACAGGTGCCGTCGCCCGGACTCGCGTCGACCACGTCGGCCGCACTGTTTACCGAAAGCGTGACAGCCGCTACGGGAACGCCCGTTAAACCGTGTACGAGCGCTGCAAGCCTACACAAGGCTCTCGCGTGCCGCCCACCCACAGAAAGGGGCCACTGAAGGAGTATCTGTTGGAGCCGTCGGGTCATGGTGGGAAACGCCCGCCTTATGCTCCACCAGCGCAACCGTTGAGCGCGTTGTTCACGGCGGTAATGATCTCGTCAA
Source organism: Candidatus Binatia bacterium (assembly GCA_026004215.1). GTDB lineage: Bacteria > Desulfobacterota > Binatia > HRBIN30 > HRBIN30 > HRBIN30. The sequence continues at coordinate 244,065 of BPIR01000003.1, read as the reverse complement.
TCGTAATCTCGCTATCGCTGTTCACGTCTCCGCGGGTACAAGACGCAATCGGGGCATTCTCGAGCGCGACGTTCACCATCGTGACCAACTCGTGGATCGTCACCGAACCGTCGGCGTCGCAGTCACCCGCACAACCGAGCTGCACGAGCGGGCCCGCATAGATGTTGCCCATGGTCAACGTGACCGGAACGGTAGCCACTTGGCCGGGCACATCTGGTGTTTCGACCAGCAAGTTCGCGTGCACCTGGGTGCCGGCCCTGAAGCCGGCGGGGTCAGCGGTCACAGTGAGCACCCCGGGAGCACTGCCCTCGGCCGGGGTCGCGAGCAGCCAGGGCGCGTCGGCACTCGCGGTCCACTTCAGATTGCCACCGCCGCTGTTGCCAATGGTCACCTGCGCACTCTGTGTTTGGTTGGTACCGGCAGCGACACTCCAGGCAATTTCGCTGGGTGCCAGCGAGAGTGTCGGTCCAGGCAAAGTCAGGTCATCGTCCACAATCACGTTGATTGTGGTACTGGCGGACAGCCCGAGGCTGTTGGTTGCCGTAAGGGCAATGCGATTCGTACCCACGGGCAAGTCACTCACAGAAAGTAACGGGCCCCGTCCGAGCGTGCGGGTCCCGGCTGTCCACACCAGATTGGACCCGCTGACCCCGCCATCCTGAAGATCCTCAGCTTCGCCACTGAAGTTCACGAGCTGACCGAAATGGACCCGCGTGCCGTCAGCCGGCAGCAGGATCCGCGGCCGCGGCGGCTTGTTGGCCACCGTAAACAACGGGCTGTCCGCTCGGGCGGTGTTCACACCGTCCGTTGCCACGATGCGCAGGAGCGCGGGGCCGCCGCCCAACGGCGCGGTGTCGACCTGTAGGCTCGTGCGGGCGAGGCCTATAGCCAGCGGTTGCAGGCTGGCTCCGCCATCACGGCTGTAGAGAATGTCGAAGCGCAGAACGTCGCCGTCGGGATCACTTGCGTTCCAGACGAGCGTGACCGTGCCCGTAACGGGATTGGAGGCGCCCCGCAGCGCAACTCCACCAATCACCGGTGGATTGGCACTTATCACTTGGCTGACCAGCACTTGTCCGCTCGGCCGATGAACGACGCGGGCCTGCGTAGTGCCGGCAACGAAGGACACTACTTCACTGAAACTCAACATCGCTGGATCGCCATCCTCGGACGGGTGCGGAGCAAAGGAATAATCGCCCAGCACGCCGCTGGCGGCGTCCAGCAACTGGATGCTGTAATCGCCCGGCTGGCGGGCCGGCTGCGCGGCTACGCTTTGCAATCGGCTCAGGTAAAGAAATTTGCCCGTACCACGGGCGGAATCGATCTGGCCAATGGCGTGGAGAAAATCTCCCATCATTGCTCTCTCGGGAACGGCACGAGCGCTCGGAGGCGGGTGTGCCATCATGTAATCGTAGAGGTTTACGTAATTCGTGTCGCTGATCCACTGGGGCTGACAATACGCCATGAGGTCGTACCACCATCGCCCCGAGAACACTTTGAGTGGCAGCTTCAACGCCGGGTCGGGATCGCCGCCGTCGAGGCCCCAGATGCGGCCGTTGTCGGGACCGACATGGGCGTGCGGATAAGCGGGGTCGGCGTCGTTCCCATCGAGAACCACACTCGCCATTGCCGGTGCTCGGGTGGCCGCGGCCCAGCGTGTGCCCGATCTCGTGACCGGCGTAGAAGCCGACCCAATTGTTGCCTGCGGGACCCGTGGAGACGTTCTTGCCGCAGCACGCCTGGCCGCGCGGAAACGCCGCGCCGTCAGAAATCATCCCGTACATGAAGATACTGTCGGCGATGCCATTCTCCTTGCGCAAGGCGTCGAGCCTGGCGTTGGCATAGGCACTGGCGCACAAGTTGTCCTTGCACTCTCCTGCCGTCTGGGTCACACGCGCCCCCAGCCCTTCGTCGAAAACAAACCACAAGCTGGTGCGCAGGCCCGCGCCCGGGTCGCTGAAAAATCCCGGCGTGCTTGCGAGCGGGTAGACGCGGCGAATCCACGAGTAATTTGCGAGGATGTCTTGCACCAAGCGCGGGTAGTAGGTGGTGTTGTTGGCCGTGTAGCCAAAGGCCACGAATTGAACCGCCAGCCGTGGCGATGCCTCGAAGCGAAATGGGCCTCGTTCCATGACGTTGTTCGCGTAGCTCGACTGCAACGGCACTTTGTACGGATTCAGCTCGGCACGGAGCGTCAGATCGCCGTGCTCCGTCCAGTCCCACGGCAGCTCGAAGAGAAAACTCTCGTTGAGGTTCTCTCGCCATGGCGATGGATAAACCGTGATGCTCTTGCCGACAGGATTCACCGGCTCGAGCCGACCCAAGGTCTGCGTGCCGCCCGCGTACGCCCCGAAAAGCAAAGCCGTTACGCCAGCAACCTCCGGCCCATCCGAGCGGACGTGCACCCGCACGAAGGTGCGGCGGTCCTGAATGAGCAGCACATTGTTGTCTTCGTCTTGCACACCCTGGGTGATCTCGATGTCCGTTATGCGCATGTTGGTCATCGGAAGAGCGCTGGAATTTTTGGGCAGGCGGAGTAAGGCGCCACCTTCCTGCCAAAAAAGAAAATTCTGATCGGCGACCAAATGCGTGGAACGCGTACCGCCCACCAAGCCTACATTGTGCAGGTACAAGGCAGCGACCTCCCCGCGGGTCTGGCGAAGCAGCACATCGTTGTGGTCCGAAAAACACGGCTGCGGAAAGCAAGGAATCGGGCGTTCTTCGAAGAGAAAGAGGCTGTTGCCGTCGTACACCAACTCGTAGATCTCTGCCGCTGAATCGGCGCTGGCGTACACTGGCCTGCTGGTGGAACCCTCGATGTTGTCGTAAACGATCACCTGCGCAGACTGGGCGATGTAAACAGGCTGGCTCCGAAAGCACTCGAACCGAATACAGGAGAACTGCAACCCGGCCGCGTAGTAGCCAGTGACACCGCTCGCAATCGTGATCACCGACGAGTCGTGGAGCGACAGGCGGCGAAGATCGCGCCCGGGAACCTCGATCCAATACACAAACTCCCCGTCCGTGCTGAGATTCAAGGCCGTACGCTCCGTCGTCGAAACCGTTGTGGTCGTTCCGTTCGCCTTGTTCACCCGCCAAACGGTTGAACTGCCTGCGCGATCGTACGTAACGGCAAACACATCATCCGCGCCCAGGGCGAGTTCGGTTGGGTAACGGCCGTTTTTGCCATCGATCGCGCGGCTCAGAGGCTCCGGAGCGTCACCCACGTTGGCATTGGTTGACAGCCGCACCAGCCCCGTTTCCTCGACCCAATACACATAGCCATCGTCCGCGACGATATTCGCAGAGTAAAAGCGGTACGGGTTGCAGACCCCGGGCGGGCGCGGGGTGTTACTCCTGAATAGTTGGCGGGCCGCGCTGCCGTAGGTGGCGATACGGCTGATCACCTCAGGATCTCCCGCAGCGCGCGCATCGCCAGTTGCCGCCGCGTCTGCGCCAGAGACTTGCCTCGGTGGAGGAACGGGGCAGTCAGCCGCTGTGTGCCAGAAAATCTTCGGCGGAGCTAGGGCGAAGTCTGTCACGCCATCGGGCACCAGTGGAGTCGGCATTTCCGCCCCTGCACGCGATCCCCGCAGGGGACCGAGACCGCTGACGGCCAGCATCGCGGATCCTCCCAGGATCCACTGCGTAACCGTTGCGGCGCTCATGCCTCGGCTCCGTTGTCCATCGCTGCGTTTGTGCTTCGTGCGCCCCGCGAGGATCCATGTCAACAGTCGCGTAAGGAAAATTTCACCAGTGGATGAAGACAATGATTGGTCACCGACGCCAGAGAAGCTTCGGGACGCGGCCTGCTACCGGATAGCGGCGCAAAAGGCTCGCAAGGTTATTCTTCGCTGAGGCGGTGCCCGTACGGGTGCGGGGGGCGCGGGTCCAACCCCAAAGCCACCAACACCTCCGGTCGCTGGTAGTATGCGATGTACGCTTGCATCACCAGCGGGAACACGAACGCCTGCTGTGCCAGGAGCTGCTCCCGCTCATCCGCATCGAGCGAGGTAAAGCTCACTCCGTGAGCTTCCACGCTCGCGCGCTCGAGCTCACCGAGACCCTCCCGGACCATCGCCAGCAGACCGGGAACACGCGCGCAGTTGCCGATCACGGTCGCGGCCAGTCCCAATGCGCCGGCGGAGGGGAAACGTCCGTCCTCGCTCGGGGGAATTAGAGTATCCAAAACCGCACGCAGCGTTCCCGACTCCTCGGGACTCAAAGTGATTGCCGTTTCCTGTGTGGCCATCGGAAACACCTCTAGTCGAACAAGTTGGCAAGCCGGCGTTTGATTTGATCGCCAATGTACAGCGCCAAGGCCTGAATGGTATTGGTGGGGTTCACCGCAGCAGAGGTCACGAAGATGCTCCCATCGACAATGAACAGGTTCTTCACGTCGTGGCAACGGCCCCATTCGTTGACCACAGAGGTACGCGGGTCGCGCCCCATGCGCGCCGTTCCCATGAGATGCCAGCCGGCAAACGGAAGAGGCGATTGCACGAACGTCTGCCTTGCCCCGGCGGCCTCGAGCACTTCGCGGGCCCGCTCCACGGCGTGCGCCAGCATGCGCTGGCTGTTCTCGCTCAACCGATACTGGATTCGAGGAGCGGGAATGCCGTGTTCATCGCGCAGTTCTGGATCGAGGGTGACGCAGTTTTCCTCTTCGGGAAGGTCCTCGCAAATCGCCACCATACCTGCCACGCGGTCGAACAATTCGCCCATGGCCCGATGGTGATTTCGCCCCCAAGGGACGACGCCTTGTTGCATACCCCAAAGCACCGTAGATATTGGGCCAAAGCCACGCAGGATCTCGAACGAGTACCCGCGCACGAACCCGCGCCGTTCATCGGTACGGTAGAATTGCTGGCTCATGATGCAGCAACCGGTCGGCCCTTTGTATGCCTCCAACGGCTCGTCGAACACACCCATGACCATGGCGTACGGGTGGAACATGAGGTTCTTGCCCACCAGCCCGCTGCGGTTCGCGAGCCCATCCGGGAAGTACTTACTGCGGCTATTGAGGAGCAAGCGCGGCGTTCCGATCCCGTTGCAAGCAAGCACGACCACATGCGCCCGTTGATGGTGTTCCTTGCCCTCTTCGTCGTAATACACCACCCCGCTGGCCATGCCGTGTTCGTCCACGGTGATTTCCCGCACGCGGCAGCGGGTGCGCAAGCGCACGCCCCGGCGCAGCGCCTCGGGCCAATAAGTGACATCCACGCTTCCCTTGGCTCCCTGCGGGCAACCGACCAAGCACGTGCCCGCATTCACGCACGCGGCGCGCCCGCGGTACTCGCGCGTGACGATGGCGCTGTCCGAAGGCCACCAATGCCAGCCCAAGCGATCGAAGCCCTGCGCGAGCGTTTTCCCAAGCTTTCCCAGGGGAACCGGCGGAAGCGGCAACCGCTTCGGCGGATAAGCAGGATCGCCCGCTAGGCCCGACACGCCCATCATCTCTGCGTTCAGGTCATAAAACGGAGCCAACACGTCGTAATCAATGGGCCAGTCGTCTCCCACGCCATCGAGGCTCCGCGCACGAAAATCCTCGGGACGAAACCGCGGAAAGTGAGCCGCGTAAAGAATCGTGCTGCCGCCCACCGCATTGAACATCGACACCTGGATCGGCGAGGCAGAATCGTTCACGGGGTAGTCTTCTTTGCGCCGCCGGACGTTCGGGCTGAAGTGGAAGTCCGAGAGATGACGCGCCTCCCAGTCGAGATGATTTGCGGGCCACTGATCCGATCGAATCCAGTCGCCCTGCTCGAGACAAAGAATCTGCATCCGCGTCTCAGCCAAACTCCACGCCAGCGCCGCTCCAGAGGCCCCGGCGCCAATGACGAGAACATCTACCGGCTCGTTACGTGCCATCGGATCCAATCTAGAAATGTGCCTTTCTCTAAGTCGAGCCCGGGCGATCAGGAACCCAGCGAGCGGACCGCCGCCACGGCGCGGCGCCAACCTTGATACAGGAGCTCGCGCTGCTCGGCTCGCATCCGCGGGCGGAACACTCGATCGCGCCGGCGCAAGCGCTCCAACTGGCCCGGTTTCCATACGCCGGCACCGAGCCCCGCCAAAAATGCCGCGCCCAGCGCTGTAGTCTCCACCGACGCGGGCCGATCCACCGGCACGGCCAAAATATCTGCCTGAAACTGCAAGAGAAAATCATTGGCGGCCGCGCCGCCGTCCACGCGCAAAACCTGCAGCGGCTGCCCTGCATCGGCCACCATGGTGTCCACCACGTCGCGGGTCTGGTACGCCAGCGCTTCGAGCGCCGCCCGAATCAGGTGGGCTTTGGTTGCGCCGCGCGTCAGACCCACGATCGCACCACGAGCTGTCGGGTCCCAGTATGGTGCGCCGAGCCCCACGAAGGCTGGAACAAAATAGACCCCGAGGGTCGAATCCACCTGCCGGGCCATTGCCTCGGTTTCTCCGGCACTGCGGATCAAACCCAACCCATCTCGCAGCCACTGGATGGCGGCTCCCGCAATAAAGATGGATCCTTCCATCGCGTACGCGGGACCACCGGACGCGTCGCATGCAATGGTCGTCAGCAATCCCCTGTCCGAGTACACCGGCTCTGCCCCCGTGTGCATCAGTAAAAAACAACCCGTTCCATACGTGTTTTTCGCCATTCCGGGTCGCACGCACGCCTGCCCGAACAAGGCCGCTTGCTGGTCGCCCGCAATACCCGCGATCGGCACCTCGGCGCCGAAGACCGCCCGGGCCGTCGTGCAGGCCGGCCCGGCAGAGGGAACGACGGCGGGCAAGACCTCTGCAGGCACTCGAAACAAGTCCAAAAGGAAAGGGTCCCACCGCCGATCCTGTAAATGAAACAGGAGGGTGCGAGAGGCGTTGGTGAAGTCCGTAACATGCGCAGCGCCGCCGGTGAGTTTCCAGATCAGCCACGAATCGATCGTTCCCACGGCAACGTGCTGCTTGCGCTTCGCGGGCACGTGGTTCCACAACCACTCGATTTTCGTTGCCGAAAAGTACGGGTCGAGCACCAAGCCCGTGCGCTTGCGGATATCCTCTTCGAGCCCCTGCGCCCGCAGCTCCTCGCAACGCGGGGCAGTGCGGCGGTCTTGCCAAACGATGGCGCGGTGCAAGGGTTGGCCCGAACGGCGGTCCCAAATGACCGTGGTTTCTCGCTGATTGGTGATGCCCACAGCGGCGACGTCTGCGGGTCGTATTTTCGCGGCTCGGAGAGCCTGTCGAACCGTGGACATCGTTGCCTGCCAAATCTCTTCCGGGTCGTGCTCCACCCAGCCCGGGCGCGGGTAATGCTGCGGAAACTCGCGGTACCCTCGCCCCCGCAACTGACCGCTACTGTCCAGCACCAACACGGTGGTACCGGTGGTTCCTTGATCGATCGCGACCACGTATTCTTTCATCCCCTCGCCTCCTTGGTTTCTCGGCTCATGGGCCGTGCGCCCGGGACCGGGCAGGACACGGACGCATACTTTAGCTCGCACGCAATTTCGAGTACCGTACTGTGGCTAGTCTTGACCCTTCCGGCTCGCTACGAATGGGTTCCATGGGCGCGGGGCGCGTCATTTTCGTCACAGGCAAAGGCGGGGTGGGCAAAACCACGGTCGCAGCCGCCCTGGGGCTGGCTTGCGCGCACGCGGGAGCGCGGACTCTTCTAATCGAAACGGCGGCTGACGGTAGCTTGGCGCAACTGTTCGGCCTGTCGCGGTTCCCTGCCGCACCGCGCAGCATTCGCGATAACTTGCAGGGGCTATCCGTGGAGCCGGAGAGGCTCGTCCGAGACTACTTTTCTCGCCTGCTCAAGCTACCGTTCTTGACCGAGCGTCTGTTGCAAAGTGCGAGTTTCCGCGCGCTCACGGATGCCGCACCCGGAATCGCCGAATTCTTGCTCTTGGAGCACATTTCGAGCTGCGTGGACGCCTCGTTTTGGCACCGCCGCCAGCGCTTCGACCTGGTCGTGGTGGACGGGCCGGCCAGCGGGCACATGCGCAAGCTCCTGAAAGTTCCCCGCCAAATGCTGAATCTCGTCGTCGGTGGGCCTCTGCGGCGCACGGCTTTGCATCTCGAAGCACTGCTCACCGATCCCAGTCGTTGTTTGGTGGTGCCGGTCAGCTTGGCCGAAGAGTTGGCGGTGGAAGAAACCTTGGAAACTTGGGCAGTGCTGCGCCAAGAACTCTTCCTGCCCGTGGCCCGTCCGGTGGTCAACCGCGTTTTTCCCCGGCGTTTTTCGCGGGCGGAGTCGAACGAGCTGCGCCGGTGGGAAAACGGCGGGCCCGTTGTACAGGCTGCCCGTTACGCCATATCCATGCGCGAGGAAGCGGAGCGCCACACCCGCGCGTTGCGTCAGGGCACCGGCAAGGTACCCTTGGTGCTCTCCGAACATTTCGCAGGCGTGTTTTCCCTGGGAGACCTTTTGCGCTACGGGCGACGTTTGAGAAAGCACTTGCTCGCGGAAGCCGGCTGGGTGCGCGCCACTGAGCGCAAAACCGACCATGCAGCAACCTCTTGAACGACAGAGCCAAGCCTCGGCAACGGCCGGCCTCCTGCATTCGAAACAGTTGGTTCTGTGCGTCGGTTGCGGGGGAGTGGGAAAAACGACGACTGCAGCGGCGCTAGCCGTGGCGGCTGCGTACCTCGGGCGTAAGGCCGCCGTCATTACTGTGGATCCGGCGCAACGCCTCAGAACCGCGCTGGGCTTGGATCGCCTTTCCCACACCCCTCATGCGGTTTGGCTCGCGCGCAACCACGGTACGTTCGATGCCCTCAGCCTCGATACCAAAAGAATGTTCGATGAGCTCGTGGAGCGATTTGCGCCCAACCCCGAAACGGCACAGAGAATCTTTGCCAATCGCCTGTATCGCGAGCTTTCCAATGAGCTGGCCGGATCCGCAGAATACATGGCCATGGAGAGGCTTTACGATCTCCTGAAACAGCGAGTGTACGACATCGTGATCGTGGACACCCCGCCGAGCGCGCACATCCAGGATCTTCTCGCAGCACCGAACCGACTTCTCAGCTTATTGGCCTCGCGTGCCGTGCGCATACTGCAACGGCCGACCTCTCTCGTGGAGGGCGCATCTTCGCGGGCGGCGCAGGCTGCGCTCCGCACCTTGCTGCGGGCACTCGAGCGCTGGAGTGGGCTACCGCTGCTGAAAGATCTTTCCGACTTCGTGAGTGGATTCGAATCTATGCTCGCAGGATTCGCCCATCGGGCGCGGGACATTGCCCACCTGTTGCGGGCCCCGACGACCGCATTTGTCCTGGTGACCACGCCCGAGCCCCGCACGCTGAACATCGCACGGGAGTTCGCCGGCGAGCTGGCAAATGGGGGGTACCCGCTGGCGGGAGTGGTTGCGAATCGCGTGCACCTGTTTTCGGGCAAGGCCACTGCTCGCGCCCGCACAGCAGGAAGCCTGGCACGGCGACTCGAGCAAAATTATCGCGCTTTGCTGGCACGCAGCGAGCGCGACCAGCGCCTGCTCGGCGAGCTCCTGCGTGATACTGGTTTGCCTTTGCTGGCCATCGTCCCCGTACAACCCACGCCACCCGCATCGCTCGACACTCTCGAAGACATCGCGGCGCACTTACTGGCGCCAGCAGCGCACGACATGAAGGAGGCCGAAGGGACCCGTTCTCGCGATCAAAGGGGCGCGTCCACCTCGTAGGAGCGGGTCTCGCGCCTCGGCAGTGCTGGCGCCTTACCCCCGTCACCAACGGATTGGATGAGGGTCTGGTTCCGGCGAAATAGCCAAATGGCTCCTCGCCACTCTCCCCACACCATTCGCCATTCGCGATTCGCCACTCGCTGCTCGCCGCTCGCCGTTCCATCCCAACCTCGCCCGTCTTCCGGCCGACCTCTCTCCGGAGGGCAGGCAGGGGCAACCACAAGGGTTGCCCCTCCAAATCCCTGGGGCAACTGCTCATTGGTCGCTGCATGCGGGGCTGGGAAGACGCCACTACTTGCCGGGCGGCGTTCGCTTTTTCGCCTGCTGCTCCTGGGCGGCCAGGAGCCGGTCGAGTTTGATGTTCAAGTTGACCAGGCTACCTTGCAGCGCATCCAGCTTGTGCCGCAGTTTTTCCAGGTCCGAGCGGCTCGGCAGGTTCAATAGGTGCAGCAAGGTTTCCACGTTCTTGTCCACCTGCCCTTTAGTTTTTGCCGCTCGTTGCAGCACTTTGCCGATTTGTTCGCTCACGGCCGGACGCTTGAGCAACTCCTCTACGACTTGGTTGAGCGTGGCTTCGCCCTGGCTCAGAAGCCAGTCCAACACATTCTTCGTTTCTCGCTGGGATTTGGTTGACATGTTGCGGATGCATATCGCGAGACCGCACGGCGGGTCAACAATCGTTGCATTCGCCGGACCCCCAGCGTACGCTCGGACTCGGCGGAGCCTCCGTGCAAGGGATCGAGAACGTCGTCGGTTACGTCACCGGGGTCAAGCTTGTCCTCCCGCACCTGGAGGGAGACCATTTCTGGCCAACGGTGCTAGTGATTCAGCTTTTGGATGCGATTCTGTGCGCGATTTTTGCTCGCAACAACGGCTACCGCAAAACCCGCTGGTTCGTGATTGGCTTCGTGACCGGCTTGTGGGCGGTGGCCCTTTTACTCTTGCTCACACGGCGTCGCGAAGGCCCGATCCGGCCCGCCTCGCACTCAAGCCTCGGCAATCACCCAAGCGAGGGCGATGTCAGCGGTGTGGGACAAGGAGAGCAACCATCGCCGCACGCCTAACTCGTCCGCCCGCTGGGCCGCGCGGCCATGGAGTCTCAGACCCGGTATCCCGTGGATTCCGCGCACGACTTCCACGTCGCACCAAGGGACAAACAAGCCCAGGGCCTTCATGGTCGCCTCCTTGGCGGCAAAGCGCGCTGCATAGCTCTGAGCGGCGTTCGGGCGGCTTTCGCAATAGGCAATTTCTTCGCTGCGGAACACTCGAGTGCGAAAGCGCGGCCCTCGTGTGGGATGGCGCAAAAGCGCAGCGATGCGGGCCACTTCCGTGATGTCCACGCCACTTCCGACAATCATGGCGGGCAGGCACCGCAACTACGGCATGTCGCCGTGTCGCACGGTGGGGTTTGCACGGCCGCATGGGCCTTGCGGCGCTCCGCTAAGAGATACTGCTTGGTTACGTAGTGATCGATGAAGTCCCACGGCAACAACTCGCGTTCGTCGTAGCACCGGTACACATACTCGTCGGGATGGGGAAGATGGGCGGCCCAGTCTGCCTGCTCTTGCTGCCGCCGTGCCCACGCCCGGATGCACGCCCACCAGTCGCCGTGGGCTCGCTGCACGGCCGCTAAAAACGCGGCGACGCGTCGGTCGCCCCGCGACAGCAGCGTTTGGTAGTAGGCCTCTCGCGGAGACTCGCAATGCACGCGCACGCCCGGAAGCTTGGCCAGCAGGCGTTGCAGCAGCTTCGCCCGTGTCTTGAGCTCAGGGATCGGCAGCATCCCATCCCACTGAAACGGCGTCCACGGCTTGGGCACGAACGGGTTGGCCGACACTGTGATGTTGCCCACACGGCTCCGATTGCCGTTTCGCACCAAAGCGTGCACCTTTGCCACCAGATCGCCGATGGCCGCCACATCCTCCAGCGACTCGCCGGGGAGACCGAACATAAAGTACAGCTTGAGGTCGGGAACGCCTTCGCCCACGAGCAAGTCCGCAGCCCGGAGAATGTCTGCCTCCGTCAGGTTCTTGTTGATCACCCGGCGCATACGTTCCGAGCCAGCCTCCGGTGCCACGGTCACTGTCTGCGTGCGCCCGGCTGCCAAAGCCCGAGCCAGCTCGGGAGTCACGCAGTCGGCCTTCATCGAAGAGGGGGAAAGGCGTCCGCCCCGTTGAGCCACCGCACTGGCGAGCGCCGCCACGCCGGGGACGCTGCCCATTTCGGCTCCGACAAGTCCGATCGTTTTGCGGTATTCCAACCCGGCCTCTACCGCCCGAGAAAGCCAGCGCAGGGAACGGTTCCGCAGCGGGCGGTACATATAGCCCGCCGCGCAAAACCGGCAGCCCCACTGGCAGCCTCGGCTCGCTTCGACCAGGAACATGTCGCCAAAGACTGCATCCGCAGCAATCACGCGCGTGGTTGTCGAATACCGATCGAGGTTCCAGACCACGCGTCGCTGTACGCGATGGCAGCCCGGACCATGGTGGCGCAATGCTTTCACAGAGGGCCCCTCGTACTCCGGCTCGTAAAACTTCGGCACGTAGCAGCCCGCTACGCGCCCCGCGGCCTCGGCCAACACGGTTTCTCGGTCACCCACGCCCGTTTCGGCGATCAGTTCGAGAAACTCCGGCAGCATTTCTTCCGCTTCCCCAATGAGAAACAGATCGAAGAAAGGAGCAATCGGTTCGGGATTGAGGAAGATTGCCGGGCCGCCCCCTATGACGAGCGGCAATCCCTGCCGCTGCGAACTCCAGAGTGGCACCCCAGCTCGATCCAGCAGTTCGACAACGTTCCGGTAATCGGTTTCGAACGATACCGAAAACGCCAAAAGGTCGAACTCCCGAACGCGCCGGCCGCTTTCTCGGGTGCGAAGCTCGCCTCGGCGTATCTCGGTACTCTCTTCGGGCAAAAAGGCCCGTTCGCAGACGACCCCAGGGAATCGATCGAAAATTTCGTACACCACCTGGAACCCGAGGTTTCCCATCGCCACGGCGTACCGATTGGGATACAAAAGGCACACCCGCAGCTGTCCCGATGTTTTCTTCGGGAACAGTACGATTTCTTCATTCTCGCGGCGGGGTTTCGCCGTGTTTGCGCGGACGGACGATCGCGCCAGCTTGCCTTCGTGTGCCAACGCCGGATGGCTATAGCGGCACTTCGGGTCCGTGCAATCCGCCTGTTGCGCTTCCGACTAGCCACGCTTTCGGCGCAAAAAGGCCGGGATAGAGGTATCGTTCTCGTCTATGTGATCTTCACCCAATTCGTAGTACCCATCGTCCGGGGAATGCTTGGACTCCGCCTGTGCCGGCGCACTTCCTTTGGCTGCCTTGGCGGCCAAGTGGAGGCGCGGGCCGTCTTCGGAGTCTTCGATGGTGCCGCGAAAAACCCGAGGTCTCGCCTCCCAAGGCACCGATCGAGCCTCCCATGGAGTCACTGCCGATCGAGGCGCGTGCTCCCGGCCGTTGGCGGCAGCAGCCGCGCGCTCCACGACGACAGGCTTCGGACTGGCCTGGCTCGCTTCGGCGGAGAAGCCGGTTGCCAGCACGGTCACCCGGAACTCATCGGCCATATATTCGTCGATAACGGCGCCAAAAATCACCTCGGCATCGTCGTGCACGTGCTGCCGGACCAAGTTGGCCGCCGCCATGACTTCGCCTATGGCCATCGTACGACCACCCGAGATGTTCATCAGGACCGCGCGTGCGCTCTGAATCGAAACCCCTTCCAGCAGCGGGCTGCTAATTGCCGCCTGCGCGGCGCGTACCGCTCGATCCTCGCCCGCAGCCGACGCAAAGCCCATCAACGCCAGGCCGCGGTTCGCCATGAGTGCGCGAACATCCGCGAAGTCCAAGTTGATAAATCCGGGCACGGTTACCAAGTCGGCCACCGCCCGCACAGCCTGATACAGCACTTCGTCAATTTGACGGAAGGCATCGAGAACGAACAACGCTTTGTCCACGATGCTGGCGAGGTTCTCGTTCGGGATGACCATGTATGTGTCCACCACATCCCGCAGAGCCCGAATCCCCTCCTCGGCCCGTTTGCTCCGAACCTGGGCTTCGAACGCAAACGGCTTGGTCACCACGGCCACCGTGAGCGCACCCAGTTCTCGCGCGATTTGGGCCACCACGGGTGCGGCACCGGTTCCGGTACCCCCACCCATGCCGGCAGCGATGAACACCATGTCCGACCCTTCGAGTGCGCTGCGAATCAGGTCTTTGGACTCTTCTGCCGCTTCGCGGCCAATTTCGGGATTCCCGCCAGCCCCTAAACCCCGGGTCACCTTCTCGCCCAACTGAATTTTGACCGGGGCCAAGTTCGCGCGCAGGTCTTGCGCGTCGGTGTTGGCGGCAATGAGTTCCACCCCTTGGAGGCTTTTCTCGACCATCGTATTGACAGCGTTGCCGCCCGCACCTCCGACGCCGATGACCCGAATCTTTGCACGCAAGGCCTCGGCGCGGTCGCTAGTTTCACCATCCATCCCACGCATAGCACCACTCCTCTCCGCACAAATTTCCGATCGAGAAACCCGCCGATCTTCTGCTCCGACTCATTCTGCCAATGCACCCGCGAATGCACGCAGGCGACCAATTAGTCTCCGCCACAAGGGCTCTTGGCCCGCCGTCCGATCCAACGGAAATGCGCTCCGGCGGGCGTGCAACAATAGGGCTCCGATCGCGGCCGCATACGCTGGATCGTGCAGTCCATCCGCACCGCTGGAATCGCCTTCGCCCAGCATTTCGTTCCTGAGAATATCTGCCCGCCGCGCTTCCATGCCCGTCACATCCGCCACCAGGCGATCCATGCCGGGGAGCAACGCGCCCCCACCGACGATTGTCGAACCGGTGTGTACGTGCTCGTTGGCTTCGACGCGTAGCACTTGGTCCCAAGCCAACATTAAGATTTCCTCCGCCCGTGCCTGGATCATCCAGGCGACCTCTTGCCGGGCCACGAGCCGCGGTGGAAGCGCACCCAGTCCCGGGACCTCGACCGTTTCTTCGGCGACCCACCGCTTTCCAAGAGGCATGGCCGTGCCGGATTTTAATGAGTTCCGCTTCCCGCAACGGCACGTGTAAGCCGTGAGCCACGTCTGCCGTAATCCTGCTTCCCCCCATGCCCAGAGAAAAACTGAAACGCAGGCCGCCGCGGTGAAAGATCAAGACATCTGTCGTACCCGCGCCGAGGTCCCAAAAGGCGACGCCGGATTCCTTCTCGGGCGAGCTCAATACCGCCTCGGCGGCGGCAACGGGTGCCCACACGACGTCCGCCACCTCGATGCCGCCTTGTTCGCAGCACCGCATCACATTGCGGATGGCGGCCAAGTCGCCTGTGACCACGTGCACGCGCGCTTCCAAGCGCACTCCGGACATTCCCGCCGGGTCTTTGACGCCCTCTTGATCGTCGAGCACGTAATCTTGCGGCAGCACGTGAAGCACATGGCGATCCGGCGGGAAGGCCACCGCCCGCGCGGCGTCCACGACCCGTAAAACATCATCCGGGCGCACCTCACCGTGCTTCACCGCAACCGCGCCGTGGCTATTCACGCCTCGGATGTGGGCCCCACCGATGGCGACGATCGCACTGTGGACAGAACAACCGGAACTCAACTCGGCCTCGCGAACCGCTTCGACGATGGCCTCCGTCGTGGCCTGAGGATCCGTTACCGGGCTTCGCCGAATCCCCTCGTGCAATGCAACGTGGCCCTGAGACACGAGGGGGGCAAATCCGGTTCCGAGAAGGGCAAAGCCCTCCTCTGTTTGTCTCGCCACGACGACCGCGACTTTCGAGGAGCCTACGTCCAGCCCTACGAGCAACTCCGCTTGTCTCGCCATCCCCGCACGACGTCCTCTACCACCGCCAACATGCCCGACCGTTCCTACCACATTTTCATACGCAGAGCAGCACCGCCCCCGGCGCTCTTTTCAAGCCTCCGTACGCCCCGCGCGCTGTCGCGAGCGGCGCGGTTGGCCCTTCTTTTCGGTCGGGGCCAATTTGACCACCGCAACCCGAGGAAACGAAACGTCCACCTCTTGCAAGCGCTCCGGGCGCCCTTCCCACGCGGCAAAGATCCGGGCAGAACGCCGCAGCTTTTCCGCGAGCTTGGTCCAGCCCAAAACCACTGTCGTGCGTGTGCCTTCCGGCACGACGATCAAACCGCGCCGCCCGATATGGATTTGCGAAATTTGGTCCGCGCAGCGCAAGCGTTCACACGTGCGCAAAAGTTGCAATGCTCGGTGCACATGCACGGGGGAGAGGTCTCGATCCGCAAGCTCGTCCACGCCCGAGATCACAGGCAAGTCCGGCGCCTCAGAAGCTGGCACCGGTCCGAGCACTTTGCCCGTGCGGTCGATGTACTGGAGCACGCCGCGGCTGAGGAGTAGCGCTGTCGGTCTGCGTTCCTGCACGCGAACATGCACCCAGCGCGGAAAGACGCGCCGTACCGTGACACCTCGGATCCAAGGATGTTGCAACAAACGATCGCGCAACGCTCGCGGGTCCACGTCCCAGACGCTGCAACCGCGCTTCCATTCCACCCAGTGCAACAGCTCTTGCTCGGCCACGCGACGGTTGCCTTGGATTTCCAGTGTTTCCACGCGGAAGTACGGATGATGGCGCACCTGCTCCACGAGTTCGGGCACGCTCCAACTCAACGCGACAGCGCCGGCGGCACCAGCCAGCAAAGCCAACGTTCTCCCGATCCGTTTCCACAGCGCCCTGCGCGGCTGCCGCCGCCATTGTGCCCACAGCCGTGTCATTCCGACCAATCCCCAACCAATCGGATCTCCGCTTCCAGCCGGATTCCAAATTGTTCGGCAACGCGCCGTTCCGCTTCGGCCATGAGGGCGCGGACTTCTTTGGCGCGCGCACCGCCCAAGTTCACGATGAAATTCGCGTGTTTGGTGGAAAACATCGCTTGACCCAGGCGGTAACCCTTGAGCCCCACCGCCTCGATCAGTCGTCCGGCGAAGTTCCCCGGAGGGTTTTTAAATATAGACCCGGCGTTCGGATACCCTCGCGGCTGATTGCGCTCGCGACGAGTTTTGGCGTTTCGATAACGCTCCTGGACCACTTCCGGTGCAGCCCGGCGCAACGTGAATTCCACAGCGGTCACCACCGTGCCTCGCGGCAAGTCGAAATACCGATAGTCGAAGCGCAATGCCTCCCGCGGCACGACCATCTTCTGCGCATCCGGCGTTACCAGCTCCACGCTGGACACGACCTGAGCCAGTTCCCCACCAAACGCGCCAGCATTCATGAGCAAGCCGCCACCGACCGTCCCAGGGATACCTTCCGCGAACTCCAAGCCCGTCAAGTTTCGCTCCACGGTTTCGAGAACCAACTTTTTCAACGGCAAGCTGGCGCCGACCCGTACGTGCACAAGGGGCTCGTTTTCCCTCCATTCGGCGAAGGAAAATGCGCGACCCAGTCGCAGCACCAGGCCCCGCACGCCGGAGTCGCTCACGAGCACGTTCGTCCCTCCCCCGAGGAGCCACCAGGGCGTGCCGTGTCGGCGCGCGCACTGAAGAACGAAACACAGCTCGCTGGTACTTTCGACTTCGATCCACAGGTCCGCCGGGCCGCCGATGCGAAAGGAGGTGTGCCGCGCCAACGGCTCGTTGCGTTTCAATCGTTGGCCAAAGGACCACTGGAGTTCCTGATCGAATGCCGTTGTTGCCTGGACCTGGTTCATCAATGCACCGTCGGGCCGGCGACACGTTGGGCGAGCCGGTCTCGCATCGGCTCCACGAGTTCGTAAATATTCCCCGCTCCCAAGATCAATAAAAGGTCGCCAGCACGGAGCCGGGGAAAAATCCGGTCGGGAAGTTCTTGCAAATTCGGAACGAAGTGTACGTCCAAGTGCCCCCGTCGAGCTAGCGCGCGATACAAGGTCTCGCCGCTCACACCTTCAATCGGGCTCTCCCCCGCTGGATAGATCTCCGTAAGAAACAACTCGTCGGCTGCATCGAACGCACTGAGAAAGTCCGAAAACAAATCGCGCGTGCGGGTGTACCGGTGCGGTTGAAACGCCACCACCAAGCGTCGGCCAAAGCCTTCGCGCGCGGCGGCGAGTGTGGCTCGAATTTCTGCCGGATGGTGGCCGTAATCGCTCACGAGAAGCACCCCAGATTCTTCTCCGCACACTTCGAAACGGCGATGAATTCCACGAAACTCCGCCAAAGCGTCCCGCACCGTCGGAAGCGGAACCTCGAGTTCACGTGCGACAGCCAAAGCGGCCAAGGCGTTGAGTGCTTGGTGGCGCCCCGGCATGCGGACGACAAACTCGCCCAGGTTTTCTCCTTCGTGCTCTACGACAAAGCGGGTTTGCAGCCCCTCCACCTGCACCTCGCGGGCGACGTAGTTCGCGTCTGGCGTCGTGCCATAAGAAATCGTGCGCTTTCGAACATTGGGTAAAAGCGCGCGGATATTGGCATCGTCCACACACACCACAGCGGCACCGAAAAAGGGAACGCGATTCAGGAAATCCAAGTACGCCTCTTTGGCGCGCTCGAGCGTGCCGTAGAAATCCAGATGTTCCGGATCGATGTTGGTCACTACTGCGAGCACCGGAGAGAGCAATAAAAAACTGCCATCGCTCTCGTCGGCTTCGGCCACCATAATTTCCCCGTTACCCAGATGGGCGTTGGCTCCCAGCGAGTGCACTTTGCCGCCAATGACCACGGTTGGATCCAAACCCGCGCGGGAGAGAACTGCGGCAATGAGCGAGGTGGTGGTTGTCTTGCCGTGAGTACCGGCCACGGCCACGCCGGACTTGGTGCGCATCAGCTCGGCGAGCATCTCGGCCCGCGGAATGACCGGGATTTTCAAGGCGCGGGCGCGCTGCACTTCGGGATTCGAGAAGCGCACGGCAGACGAAATAACGACGACCTCGACATCCGGTTCGACGTGAGATTCATCGTGGCCGTACATGATCCGGGCTCCAAGGCTCGCCAGGCGACGTGTCGCTTCGCTTTCTCGCAGATCCGAGCCACTCACCCGATAGCCCAGACGCAACAACACCTCGGCAATGCCGCTCATGCCCACGCCGCCAATGCCAACGAAATGGACTTTTCGTGCCCGCTTGTAGAGAGGCTTCATCCGCGTCTTCCCACCTCCGCGCACACTTCCAGCACGCGGTTTGTAGCATCCGGACGCGCCAGCCGCAGCGCATTGCGAGCAAGAATCTCCCGGCGCTG
The DNA here is from genome assembly GCA_026004215.1 of Candidatus Binatia bacterium. Lineage (GTDB taxonomy): Bacteria > Desulfobacterota > Binatia > HRBIN30 > HRBIN30 > HRBIN30. The sequence continues at coordinate 225,212 of BPIR01000003.1, read as the reverse complement.
CGGATCCGACATGAGGTCCTCGATTTTCCGCGCGAGAGCCTCGCCGGACAGCTCTGCGTCCAGGATCATCTCGGCTGCCCCGTGCGCCACCCACACCTCGGCATTGGCGCGCTGATGGTCGTCCGCCGCAAACGGATATGGAACGAGTATCGCCGGTTTCCCGACAGTGGCCAGCTCTGCCAAAGTGGTCGCTCCGGCACGGCAGACCACGAGATCCGCCTCCGCGTAGGCCGAAGCCATATCGTCAATGAAGGCGTACACCCGGGCCGGCACACCCAACTCCGCGTACTCCCGTCGAACCCATTGTTCGTCGGCCGCACCGGTCTGATGGAGCAGCGAAAGCGGCAAGCGACGCGTTCGCAAAATCCGTACGGCCTCCACCATCGCACGGTTGATCGAGCGAGCGCCTTGGCTTCCGCCAAACACGAGTACGTGAAAGCCCTCCGAATCGTTCCGGCGCTGATTGGGCGTTCCACCCAACGCACGCACCGGGTTTCCGGTGTAGACGCTCTTTTCGGGCGGGAAGAATCGGCCAGCTTCTTCAAATGCCGTGCACACTCGCCAAGCCAGTCGCCCCAGCAGCCGATTGGCCAGCCCGGGATGCGCATTTTGCTCCAGCAGCACCACGGGAATTCGCCGCCGCCAGGCGGCCAAAATCACCGGGACTGAACCATAACTTCCCAAGCCGACCACGACTCTCGGGGTAAACTGGCGCAGCGTTCTCGACGCGCGCCAATACGACGAGGGCAACTGGAACGCGAACTCCAGCCAACCACGCCAACCCCGCCCACGCGCACCTTTGATCGGCAGAGCTACAAAAGGGTAGCCCTTCTGGGGGACCACTTTTGCTTCCAGACCGTGCACGCTGCCGATAAACAGCACTTCGCTCCCCGTCGTTTCCACCCATCGCTCCGCAAGTGCCAACCCCGGGAACAAGTGCCCTCCCGTACCTCCTCCGGCCAAGACCAAACGCATCATGTGCTTGTTTGGCGCGAGAGGTTCCACAAAATCCCCACCCGGAGCAACGCACCGACCAATGCGGAACCCCCGTAGCTGACAAAGGGAAGCGCCAGGCCCTTGGGAGGCGCCATACCCAAAGCGACGGCTATGTTCAGCCACGCTTCCAAAATGAGCGTTAGGGTCAAGCCTGCGGCGAGGAAGCGAACGAACGGCTCTTCATGCGCGCGGGCCACTTGCAAGCCCCGCAGGGCAATCACGCTAAACATGCCCAAAACAAGGGCCATGCCGACGAGCCCCAGCTCCTCTCCAATCAAGGCGAAAATGAAGTCCGTGTGAGCTGCCGGCAGGAAAAAGAGTTTTTGCTGACTCGCCCCCAAACCAACGCCACTGATCCCGCCCGAACCAATAGCGATCATTGACTGGACGACCTGATAGCCGAGACCGCGCTCGTGCTCCCAGGCAGACCATAACACGAGCAGCCGCGCGAACCTGTACGGCTTGACCCAAATCCCGACAGCCGCGAGGGCAACGCCCACCAACCCCAGTACCCCGATCTGGTAGCGTGTAACTCCGGCGAGCAGCAACATAGCGCCGGTGGTGGCTCCCAAAATCACCATGGTGCCAAAGTCCGGCTGCTTGTACAAAAGCGCCAAGACGACCCCCACCACGCACACCGGCGGCAAAATGCCCTCCCACCACAAGTGGATCCGATCCTGCCGCCGTGCCAAGTAACGAGCCAGGTATACGACGAGAATCGTTTTTACGAATTCCACCGGTTGCACGGTCACCGGAAGTGGTCCCAACTTGAGCCAACGACGTGCACCGCCCTCTTCGTACCCCCACACCAGCACGAGGAGCAAGGAGGTCAAACCCAACGCGAAAAGCACGCGCGCCCACTGCTCCCAAAATGTCCAGTGCAGGCGCGAGGCAAACGCGGCCACCATCAGCCCGATGGTCACATACGCCAAATGGCGGCGCGTGTAGTAAAATGGGTCGGCAACGGCGGCACGCGCGAAAAAGTAACTGGAGCTCAACACCATCACTGTACCCAGAGCGAGTAAAACGGCCACAGCGCCCAACAACCACGGATCGCCAGAACGCATGCGCGCCAGTGCCCGCGTCCGCCCGCGAAAGCTCGGGCGAGCGGTACGTGCGCCGAGCAGGGGACTTGCGGTGTTCATAGCTCCTCCACCCATTGCCGAAAGCAGCGCCCTCGATGAGCAAAGTTCTCGAACTCATCAAAGCTCGCGCACCCGGGAGACAGCAACACCACATCGCCGGGCTCGGCAATTTCCGCGGCTTTCCGCACGGCTTCCTTCAAGTGACGGACGAGCGTGTGCGGCACGAAGCGACCGGCCTGCTCGGCCCACTTCGGCCCGGCAGCGCCGAAAAACACAGCGTGGCGCACGCGGGCGCGTAGGATTGGCCCCAAGTTCGCGTAGTCGCCACCCTTGTCGTATCCCCCGGCGAGCAAGATGATCGGACTCGCGAAGCTCGTCAGCGATTTTTCCACGGCGCCGATGTTGGTCCCCTTGGAATCATCATAAAAACGAATCCCGCGCCACTCGCGCACGAATTGAAGTCGGTGCGGTAGGGGTTGGATTGTCCGGATTGCCGATTGCGCTGCGGCTTCCGGCAAGCGCAGGCAATGCGCGGTTAACGCCGCCGCCAGAATGTTCTCGCGATTGTGCGTGCCCTCGAGCGGAGACTGGGAGAGATCGAGGCTCCAGGCACGCCCTTGGCGGTCCCGAATCCGTAGGGTGTCACCGTCCGCCACAGCGTCAGCGTCCCTAGCGTTTTGCTGGCTGAAACCTTTCACGGTTGCCGCAATGCCTTCCCGATGCCCCCAAACCCACGGATCATCGCAGTTGAGGACTGCAAATTCCCTCGAGCCTTGCCGGGCAAACAGCCGCATTTTGGCTGCCCCATAGGCGTCGAGGTCTGGATACCGATCCAAGTGATCGGGGCTCAAATTCAAGAAAACCCCGACATAGGGCCGAAAGTTGTGAACCCACTCGAGCTGGAAACTCGACACCTCAGCGACCACCAGATCGTACTGCGGCTGGTAGGCCGCCTCGATCAACGGTGTGCCGAGGTTGCCTCCGACAAAGGCGTGCACACCGGCTTGGCGGCAAATTTCGCCGATCAGCACGGTGGTCGTACTTTTACCGTTGGTGCCCGTAACGGCCACGATCGGCACATCGAGCTCGCGGTAGGAAAGTTCGATCTCGCTCCACACCGGGATGCCGAGTTCCACGGCACGGCGAAGAACGGCATTTGTAGGCGCCACACCTGGACTGGTCACTACCAAGTCCACCTCGTGCAAGCTCTCCAGAGCGTGCTCTTCCGGGCGAACCGGCAGTGGGAGGTTGGAGCACTTGGCGGCGACCTTATCGGGCGCACGATCGACCAAATCGACCAAGATTCCGCGGCGCTCCTGCAGATAGCGAGCGACGGCCACGCCCGACACTCCGGCACCCAGTACCAAAACCTTCCGCGCCCTCCATGCCTCGCTCATCGCAGCTTCAACGTGCTCAACGCCAGCAGTGCCGCCACCACGGAGACGATCCAAAAGCGCACGATGATTTGCGGCTCCGGCCATCCCATCAGCTCGAAGTGATGGTGGATGGGTGCCATACGAAAGATGCGTTTCCGGCGCAGCTTGAAGGAGGCCACCTGGAAAATCACGGACAGCGCTTCCGCAACGAACACGACTCCGGCCACGACCAGCACAATTTCTTGCTTGGTCACCAGCGCCACCGTACCGAGAGCTGCTCCGAGGGGCAGCGAACCCACGTCTCCCATGAACATCTTGGCTGGGTAAGCATTGAACCAAAGGAAGCCGAGGCCGGCGCAAATCAAAGCCGCGCAAAACACGGCCAGTTCCGCCACGCCGGCTACGTGTGGAACCTGTAAGTACTCCGCAAGCCGCGGGCTCCCCACCACGTATGCGAAGATCCCGTAGGTAAATGCGGTGGTCATGACCGGGCCGATCGCCAAGCCATCCAGGCCGTCGGTCAGGTTCACAGCATTCGAGGCTCCCACGATCACCAGCATCGCAAACGGGATGTACAACCAGCCGAGGTCGGGGTGCACATTCTTGAAAAAGGGCACGTACAGTTCGGTGGAAAAGCCGGGGCGAGCGAACAACAGAATGGCAACGATTCCCGCCGCCAGAAATTGCGCGAGGAGTTTTTGGCGGCCGGTTAGTCCCCGGCCGTTTCCTTGACGAATCTTGCGGTAGTCATCCACGAAGCCGATGACCCCAAAGGCTCCGCTGACACCCAAAAGTAGCCATACGTAAAAGTTCGTGAGGTCACAGAGAAGGAATGTGGAGCTCAGCAAAGAAAATAAAATCAACGTGCCGCCCATGGTGGGAGTGCCGGCCTTGGCGAGGTGGCGCTCCGGACCATCCGGCCGAATCGTCTGCCCGATTTGATTGCGCTTCAACCGCCGGATGAGCCACGGGCCCATGAGAAAAGAGATGGCCAGCGCCAACAAGGCTGCAATCAACGAGCGAAAGGTAATGTAACGGAAAACGTTAAAGGCGGAAAAGCTGGAGTGCAGCGGGTAGAGAAGGTGGTACAGCATCAGCCAGAGTTCCCAGCTTTTACCAGTAACTGCACCACCTCTTCCATATGTAAGCCATGCGAACCTTTGACGAGAACCGTATCGCCACTTCGCCAAACTTGCTGGATGACCTCTGCCGCCTCGGCGTGACTCTGGCACCGGAAAATGCGGCGCGACGGCAATCCCGCCTGTTCTGCGGCCTCGGCTGTGGCTTCAGTTTCCCGGCCCAGCAACACCAGTGCTTCTACCCCGAGAGCCGCGGCGCGCTCACCGACCTTGCGGTGAGCGCGCTGACTCTCGCCGCCCAGCTCCAACATCGCACCCAGCACCACCAGCGGCCGCCCTGAAAAGCGCCGGAGCACTTTCAGGGCGGCCTCCACGCTGGACGGATTCGCGTTGTAGGTGTCGTCGAGCACGGTCACCCCATTCCGCAACCGCACCACCTGCATCCTCCCCGCCACCGCATCCACGTCCTCCAGACCGGCAGCGATCACCTCAACGCGAAAGCCCATGGCAACCCCGACGGCGGCTGCCGCCAAGGCGTTGCTGACGTTGTGAACGCCAAGAAGCCGCAAATGAACCTTGACGCGCTCCCCTCGCACATCGAGCTCGAAAACCACGCCATTCGCCCCCAAATCTCGAATCCAGTGCGCCTGCACATCGCCCCCGCTCCCGTACCAAACTTGCTTGCCGGAAAATTTCTGGGCAATGCGACAAACCCATTCGTCGTCGGCATTCACCACCAGTGTGGCTTGCGGCTCTAAAGCTTCGACAAGCTCACCTTTGGCTTTCGCCACGCCCGCCTGCGTTCCACCCACTCCACCGGCGTGGGCGAGCCCAATGTTCGTAATCAACCCCACGTCAGGCCGGGCGATTTCTGTCAGCCGGCGAATTTCGCCGAACCGATTCATGCCCATTTCCAAAACGGCAATGTCTTCCGTACCTCGCGCGGACAAGATCGTCAGTGGCAATCCTACCAAGTTGTTCCAGTTGCCTGGTGTTTTGAGCACCTTCTCGTGCCCGGCGGCGCGAGTACAAATTGCGGCAATCATTTCTTTCGTGGTCGTCTTCCCCGTAGAACCCGTCAGACCCACCACCCGCCAACGTTCCCGCATGCGCACCCATGCCGCCAAATCCCCTAGGGCCTTCAAAGTATCGTCCACGACGATACAACGCGCTGCCTCGGTTCCTGGTGGGATCTTGTTCACCAGAGCCGCCACCGCCCCCTGCTCCAGAGCGGCTCGGACAAATGCGTGCCCGTCGTGGCGCTCCCCTCGTAGGGCGACAAACAACGACCCCGGCGGCACCGAGCGCGAATCTGTAGTGACGCCAGCCACCCGTTCCCGTTCGCCAAGAGCGCCGCGGCCGCCCACTGCTCGGAGAACATCTCCGACAGTCCATTCCATCATCGTCTGCACCGGATCGGAATCATTCAAAGCTAGCAGCATAGGTCAGCCTGCCGGGGGTGCCAATTTCAGGCGCAGTCTGCGTTGGGGCGCCGCAAGCGCTCCGGGTGGAGGATCCTGGTCCACCACATAGCCCCAACCTTCCACAGCGACGTCCCAGCCAGCGCGACGCGCCTGTCGGATGGCCTCTCGCAAACTCAGGCCGAGAAAGCTCGGCATGCCCAAGAGCGCCTCTTCCCCCGCCCAACTGACCTGCTGCAGGGAGGGAGCACTGCTAGCCATGGCAGGCGGGGGAAGAGGCGGGGCCGCGGCCATGCGAAGCCCAAACCGATCTGCGGTGAATTCGCCAATTTCGTGGAATACGGGTGCAGCCACCAAGCCGCCATAGGTCGCTGTGCGAGGAGTATCGATGACGACCAAAATCACGAATCGGGGAGCTTCCGCGGGCAAATATCCGATGAACGAGGCGATGCGATCGCGAGGGGAATATCGCCCGGTCCCAGGCTCGACCTTTTGTGCGGTGCCGGTCTTGCCTGCGACCCGGATGCCCTCTACACGCGCTCGCGTGCCGGTGCCGGAGTTCACGACTCCCTCAAGCAAGGTCGACACGGCGGCGGCCACCGCCGGAGATATGGGCGAGGCCACCACTTCGGGGCGGCGTTCGAGAAGCACCGTGCCATCCGGGGCCACTACTCGGCGCACAATATGCGGGCGGAGGAGTTTTCCGCCGTTCGCCAAGGCCGCGTAAGCGGCAACGAGTTGGATCGGCGTGATGGCCACGCCTTGGCCAAAACTCGTCGTCACCAAGTGAATCCGAGCCCACTTTTCCCACGGCCGCAGGCCGAATGCGTGCTCACCCGGCAAGTCAATGCCAGTAATGTCGTGCAGTCCGAAGTCGCGCAATGCCTGATACAACCGCTCTGCGCCCAAGCGCTCTCCGATTTTTGCCGTGCAAATGTTGCTGGAGTGCCGAATGACGTCGGCCACGCTCAGCCAACCATACGCCTCGTGGTCGCGAACCACTCGATTTCCCACCCGGTAGCGGCCGCCCTCGCAGTAGAGGCGCTCGTCACTGCGAATCACGCCATGCTGTAGGCCGGCAGCGATCACGAACGCCTTGAAGGTGGAACCGGGCTCGAACACATCGGTGATCGCGCGGATTCGGGCCTTTTCGCTGGCCGCCTCGCCTCGCTCCCGAGGATCGAAAAAGGGGTAATGCGCCAGAGCCAACACTTCGCCGGTTTGCGGGTCCAACACTATCGCCAGGCCTTGCAAGGCTCGGCTCCGTTCCACTGCCTCGCGCAAACTGGCTTCGGTGGCACGCTGCAAGTCTGCATCGAGCGTCAGCTCGACGCGGGCACCGCCGGGAAATGGGTCGCGATATGCGCCGCCGCGGCGCAGTCGCTGCCCCCGTCCGTCTCGTTCCACGGCCTCTGCACCCGGTTCGTAGCGCAAGAAACGGTCGTAGGCAGCCTCGACCCCCGTGAGGCCTTGCATGTCCACACCCACGCTACCGAGCACCTGGCCCGCAGTGGTCCCCAGAGGGTAGTCGCGACGCCGCGTCGGTTGCACTCCCACCCCCGGGATCCCAAGGACGGCAAGTTGATCCGCCTTGTCGCCGGGCACGTTCCGCTTCAGCCACACGAACGGCGAGCTGGATGCGGCACGTTGCCGGACCATCTCCACGGACACGTCCAGCAGACGAGCCAGCAGAGGCGCAAAGCGCGGGTCGAATTGTCGTGGCCGCAAATAGACGTCGCCGGCGGCCAGTGTGAGCGCAAGCAATTGTCCGTTGCGGTCCACGATGGGGCCTCGCTCGGTGGGAGCGGCCACACGCTGGAGGTGCTGCTGGAGTGCGCGCCGTTCTAAAAACTCTCCCTGCCAGAGAGCTAGGTACGAAGCCCGCACGAACGCGGCGGCCAGCATCAGGATTAAGAGCGTGCGCAAAAGCCGCAACCGAGCTTCGCTCACAAACGACAGGTATGTCATGGCAGCACCAATCGTTGCCCCGGAGACGGGCGGCTAAGTCCGAGGCGCTCTTTTGCGAGAGCCTCCAACCGCTGGGGATCTTCCAATCGCACAGCGCGCGCTCGCAGCTCCCGGCTCTGCAGCTCCAGACGCGCAATCGCTCCGTGCGTTGCCTCGATGCGGTAGGCCAAATCCAACACGCGCAGCCGGATGGCCGTGTGGGCGGCACACACGACAGCGAAAAGGGTGGCCCATACGATGATGAGTTGCACCAGAAGTCGCTTTTCCCTCGCGTCGCTTAAGGCCATCGCACGGGGGCGCGACGAGCGCAGGAGCTTGTGCGTCAACAAAACGCGGCGCTGAGCAATCGCCTTGCTAACCATAGACCTCACACTCCAAGCTGCTCCAGTACTTCTGGAAGATTGGCCACTTCGGCGGCAGCGGCATGAACCTTCCGCCAGGTCTCGCGATCCCAAATGCGAAACTTGGTAATGGCCGACGCAAAGACCACGTCGCGCTTGAGCCCTGCGTAATCCCTCAACGTGGCGGGCAGCAAGATGCGTCCTTGTTTGTCGAGTTCGCAGTCGTGCGCGCTGGCGATGTAAAAGGTGATAAACTTGACGATCCGCGGATCGAATTGGGGCTTCGAACAAAGCTGCTCTTCGAGCCGCGTCCAGGCTCCGTGGGGGTATACGTCCAGGCACGGCAAACCGTCGATTTGGAAATTGGTGACGACCACCCGGCGGTCTTCCACCTCCTCGAGGTACGCTCGAAATCGGGCAGGCACGCTAACGCGCCCTTTCTCGTCGATCGTGTGTTCGAACGTGCCTCGGAACATCTTCCACTTTTCACCTTTTCGATACCATTTTTTGGTATCTCATGCCCACGGCTTGCCCCGTGTACAACAACCGCGACCGGCAAGTCAATCGGAACTTGCTCCTTACTGAGAGAAAAAAAGCAAAGTCCCATCTACCGGCGCGGCCCCGCCGCCAAGGCCAGATGAGACAGGTTTATGTGAATCCCTCCGGCTCACTGCTGTATCGAACCCGACGCCGCCGGCCTCACTGCCAAGGCCCGGTAGGCGCTAGTGAAGCTCTGCGCTTCCGGCCGGGAAGGGCGGGATCGACGGGAAGAGCGACACGGTTCCGCCAACTCGCCGGTGCGTCTGCCAGACCTCCAGGGAGGGCGTTCTGTCCATGAGGGTATGCCTCGGTGCGCTTGACGGACCCAGCCGCGCGTTTGCGAGAGTTCCGCCCGACCGATCTCGACGGTCCGTTCTCGGGCAACTCAGCGGTACCGAGCGAGAAGGCCGGAGAGGGCCTGTAAGCCGGATTCTGTCCCCGGGATCCAGGCCCGGGTGGCGGCCATTCCTCTGGGGCGATTGTTGCCAACCGCCTCAAGCGACGCACCGGAGGTTTCGCGCGGGCCACGCAACCTCATCTTTGGTCTTGCTCCAGGTGGGGTTTGCCGAGCACCCGAGTCACCCCGGATGCTGGTGTGGGAACACACCGTTTTCACCGCATCCGGCAAGCGGAGCCTGCCGGCCGTCTCTTTTCTGTGGCACTTTCCCTCGATCGCTCGAGGCCGCCGTTAGCGGCCACCTTGCCCTATGGAGTCCGGACTTTCCTCCCGGGGATCGTCCCCGAGCGGCCGCCCGGCCCTCTCCGGATATCCTTTTCTAGCAGGGCTCAGGCATCCTGGCCATCACGGTCGACGCGAAAATACAAGATACGGTGGCAGTTCGGGCACAGACGAATCTCGTCTCCGCGTTGAAGTTCGATAAAAAACTGGGGGGAAAGATTCATATGGCAGCCGGTGCAAATGGCCTCCTGCACCTCCACCACGGCAAGCCCTTCGCGGCGTTCCAATATTTGCTCGTACCTTCGCAAAAGGCTTTTGTCGATGGAGGCCGCCACTCGCTCTCGCTCGCGGCGAATTTCCTCGATGTCCTGCACCAACCGCTGGATCTCTTCTTCGTGGCGCGCGCTATCTTCGCGAAACTCATTTTCCAGCGCTCTTTGGTCTTCCTCTGCGGCCTTGAGCTGCGACTGCAGCGCCTCCGAGGCTTCCAATAACTGCAAGACCTCTGCTTCCAGTTGCTGGTTCGTCTGCTTGCCGAGTTCGATTTCCCTCTGCAAGGCTTGCAGCTCCTTTTCGTTGCGCACTCGCTGCAGCCGCATCCGGCGATCGCGCATTTTCACGTCCTCCTCGGACAAACGCCGCTCCAGTTCGCGGCGCTTTGTATCGAGCTGCTGGAATTGCTCTCGCAAGGCGGCTGCGGAGTCGCGTCGCGCCTCGATGCGCGCGCGCCAGTCGTTCACCCGCGCGCGCAGCCCCTCGAGGCGCTCCAATTTCTCTCGAAGCTGCCGGTCCAGTTTCTGAAGGGCTGCCAACTGCGCAAGCTCTGATCCCACAGTCATCGTGTCTTTCCTTCCTCAGTTTCTCATTGCTTGTGAAGGCATCGCAGAGTCATATGGGCCCACCAGGACTCGAACCTGGGACCTACCGGTTATGAGCCGGCGGCTCTGACCATCTGAGCTATGGGCCCACTGGCTGTACCGCATGAAAACAGTTCGCAACAACCTCGAAGCAAAGCAATACTTCATATTACAGCCAATCTAGGTCGCCAGTTCCTCTCGCAGCGCCCGAAGCTCTTCCCGCAGAGCCTCGATACGTGCCCGGTCTCCTTCCCGTTCCGCGGCTTGCAACTCTTGTTTGAGAGTGTCTCGACGCTTTCGCACCTGACGCTTACGGAGCTTAACGAGACAGTCGCGGGCAACTTCCATTAAATCCACGCCCACCAACGGACCGCGCCCCAACAAGTGAGCACTGATCTGCGCTTGTAACTCTTCGGGAAGCTCTGCCAAGAACGCCTCCGGACCGGGAGCGTCTTTCCACGCAGAAACGATCCGTTGTGCCAACTGCTGCAATCCTGCCGTAACGAACAAGTCGAGCGCCTTTTCCGCCATCAAGCGCTCGGCCACTTGGGAACTGACTGCCATGGCCGTCAAGAGAGTCCGTTCTTCCGGTTGTGCCCAATCGGGAGCAGCGGACGAACGGTTCGGCTCTACTAAAGTGCGGCCACGCCCCGAGGCTGCCGCGTAAAGTAAATGCTCCTCGATACCAAGTTGCGCGGCCGCCTTTCGCACGAGGAGCTGCTGCAGAACGTGGTCCCGGACGGAGCCCAAAACCTCCCCTATTTCGCGTGCCACCCGCGCTTTCGCGGCTAGCGACGCCCCTGGATCCGGTGCTTTGCGCGCCAAGTAAAAATCGGCAAGGGGCACGGCCGTGCCCATAAGCTTTGCCAGCTCGCTCGCACCGGTGCGACGCACGAACGAGTCCGGATCTTCGCCTGCAGGCAAGAAGAGAGCCTGCGCCCAAATGCCCACCTTTGCCGCGACCGTGAATGCCCGTTCCGCTGCGCGGCGGCCGGCCTCATCGCCGTCGAAGCAAACATACACTTCGTCCACCAGCCGGCGCAGTGTTTCGAGTTGCTGCTCGGTGAGTGCCGTACCCATAGTGGCGACGACTTCGCGGATGCCGGCACGAGCTAAGGACAAAACATCGAAGTAGCCCTCGACGACTAGCACGCGGTGTGACTCGCGCATCGCGTGGCGAGCTTCGTATAGGCCAAAGAGCAGCTCTCCTTTACGGAACACCTCTGACTCCGGAGAGTTGAGGTATTTGGGATGCTGCTCGCCGATGGCTCGGCCTGCAAAACCCACGATCTTTCCGGTTGCGTTGCGGATCGGGAATATCAGCCGGCCGCCGAACCTCGGGTACGTTCCCCCGTCGTGCCGTGCTCCAAGCAAGCCGCACCGGCGGGCCTCCTGCACGCTGACACCGGACTGAGTCAATACGCGGTACAGGCCGGGTCCGGTCGGGCAGTAACCCAGCGCAAACTCCTCCACCGTTTGCGCATCGATCCCGCGATGTTGCAGGTACGCGCGCGCGAGCTTTCCTTCGGGCCCTTGCAGACAGCGCGCGAAATATTCCGCAGCGACGCGATGCAATTCATGCACGCGTTCCCGCCCTTGCCGGCGGTCGCCCGGACCTGCCGGCTCCAGCCTCACTCCCGCCCTTTCCGCCAGGCGTTCGACAGCCGTGCGGAAATCTACCCCTTCGAGCCGCATGACAAACGTAAAGACATTCCCCCCCACACCGCAGCCGAAGCAATGGAAGAGACCTTTCTCGGGGCTTACGGAAAAGGAGGGCGTCTTTTCCGTGTGGAACGGGCAGAGACCGACATAGTTCCGCCCCTGCTTTTTCAGTCGGACGTAGGCGGAAACTACATCCAGAATCGATACGCGGCGCTGAATTTCCTCCAGGGTTCCATGGGCCACAAACCCGTTCATAAGTCGTTCAGCGTGGCTCTAAACTCGATTGTACGAGCCACATGGCTGCCACTGCCGTCGTTCGCGTCAACCAACCGGCCACGGGAGATTGGTCGAGCTGCGAAGCCGCTTGAGGAACAAACAATTGCGCGAACACCAAACACGCACCGGCTATGGCCGCCCCTTTTAGAGAGCCCAACAACAACCCTCCGAGTCCGCTCAACCACAACGCAATAGGCGAGCGCACCAGCTTCTCGAACGCCCAGCCCAGCACACCCCCCGCAACCCAAAACCCAACGAAAACCCCTAAAAACACCAGTGCCGCATCGAACTCCGATGCGGCACCTGGAACTCCGGCCCTCAACTGCTCTGCCACTGGCTGCGCGATTCGCCAGGCAACCGTGACGCCCGCCAAGCAGCCCGCCAACGAGCCCAGCTCTCGGAACATCCCTCGCCAAAAGCCGCGCAAGCTCGCTAGCACAAGAAAACCGACCACGGCGAAATCCCAACTCACTGTGGCCTCCGTTGGATCTGGTTTTTCACAAATTCGCCCGTCTCACAAGCCTGCTGCACGCGCCATGCGACGCAAATAACGCTTTTTGGCGGCTAACTCTTTCTTCTTTCGCCGAACGCTGGGCTTCTCGTAATGCTCTCGCTTGCGGAGTTCAGCGAGAATACCCGCCTTTTCACACTGCTTTTTGAACCTGCGGATGGCACTATCTAACGGCTCGTTCTCTTTGACACGAACGCCTGCCAACGGCACTCACCCCCTTCCCCTGAGAATTTGCTGGACACTGTCTTCGCGGGTCACAGAAAATCGCACGGTAATCAAGCAGCGCCCCACAATCAACCCTTGCGAAGGGCCACCAACCGGTCGGGAAAATCGGTGATGATTCCATCGACGCCCATTTGGAGAAGTTCCACCATAGTAGGAGGATCGTTGACGGTCCAAGCGTGCACCGACATGCCGTGCGCATGGGCCTCTTCGACTTGCGCTCGGCTCACGACCGCCCACAGTGGATGGAGATGGTTGGCATGCATTTTTGCCGCACGATCCCACGGCCAGGGAATCAATGGATCGCTCCACAGTAACCCCAACGGCACCTGGCCATGTGCCGCGCGCACGTCACCGAGAAGCCACCAGTCGAAACACGAAACCAGAGTGTCCCCCGCCACCCCAAACTGATCGAGAGTTGCCAGGAGCTTCGGGATCAACACGTTGCCGTCTTCGCGAGGTGCCTTGATTTCCACGTTGAGCCGCGCCCGACCGCCGACCATCTCGAGGACTTCTTCGAGCGTCAGAATCCGCTCGCCGGCAAAGCGAGGGGCAAACCAGCTTCCCGCATCGAGGGAGCGAAGTTGTTCGAGCGTCAGTTCGCGCACCTTGCCCTTGCCGTTAGTGGTGCGGCTGACGTCCGCATCATGGAACACCACCAAGGCGTCGTCGGCGCTCAACTGGACATCGAGTTCGATCATGTCTGCCCCTTGTTCCAATGCAAGCGCGAATGCCGCGCGAGTATGCTCCGGCGCATAACCAGAGGCACCCCGATGAGCGATGCACAACCAATGTCTTTTCATGCCACGCGCTTTAGTCACCGCAGGAGGAAATTCCAACGACCCAGGTTGAGCCGGGCACCAAGGTTTGCAAAGGGACCACTAGTAATGCGCTCTTGGATCGAACTCGAAGTAAACGTGGAGGCCAGGTGGGCCGACGCCGTGTCGAGTTTTCTTTTTGACCTGGGAACGACTGGGACAGAAGTCGAGGATCCGGGTCAGGTGGTAATCATTCGGGCGTATTTCGAGCCCTCCGGGGAGCTCGACTTGGGTGATGTAGTCGAGCGGTACTTGCGTGCTCTCGGCTCTCGAAAGCACCGCGTGCTGGAGCGCCGGCTCGAGCATGCGCCGTGGGAGGAGTCGTGGAAGGAGTGGTTTACACCGCTTGCGGCCGGAAAACGGTTGTGGGTTCACCCGCCCTGGTCTTCGGACGTGCCGCCGGGCCGTATTGCCATTGTGATCGAGCCGGGGATGGCGTTCGGCACGGGCCACCACGCGAGCACTTTGGGATGTCTCGAACTCATCGAGGCCAATCTCGCGGGCCAGATTGTGGAGCGAGCGTTGGATCTCGGCACCGGTTCAGGCATCCTCGCCATTGCCATGGCCAAGCTCGGCGTGCCGCACATTGACGCGGTGGACATCGATCCTACCGCTCTCGCCGTTGCACGGGAAAATGCTCGGCGGAACCAAGTCACCCCGCTCGTGCATTTCCACGACCGATGGCCGGAGGATCATGCCCGCTACGACCTGATCGCCGCCAACCTTTACCGCAAGGTGCTGGAAGATCTTGCGGCTCAGATTGTCGCAGCCTTGAAGCCGGGGGGTGTCTTCATCTGTGCGGGCTTACTGACGAGCGACGAAGCCGCCGTTGGCGCACTGTACGGCCACCTGGGGCTAGTGCTGCATAACCGCTGGGAGCAGTCGGACTGGATCGCGCTGTCTTACCGCAAGGCATGGCCATGACGCTGGCCACGATCTTCGTCCCAAACTTGCCGTCCAGCTCCGGGGCCCAGTTGACCGTCGAGGGCCCGGAGCTGCACCACCTGCACGTGCGGCGGGTCAAAGTCGGCGAGCGCATCCGGTTGATTGACGGTTCGGGGGGCGCATGGTTCGGCGAGGTGGAACGCATCTCGGCCCGCCGGGCATCGGTGCGCGTTCTTGGGGCACTGCCTCACTGTGCGGAATCGCCCCTCGACACCACCTTGGTTCTCGCTGTGGTGCGCGCCGAGCGATTGGAGTACGCATTGGAAAAGGCCACCGAGTTGGGCGCCCATCAAATCGTCCTTTTCCGTGCCAAATATTCCCGCAACTACGACGCTGAGGCGCGCCTTCCGCGATGGCAACGCGTGGTCCAGGAATCCTCGAAGCAATGCCAGCGCGCCCGTGTTCCTGCATTGACTCTTCTGCCGTCGCTGGAATCACTGGTCCTCGCCGACGAACCGGGATTGAGGCTTGTCTGCGATATCGCGAAGGAACCCGACCGGGCTACTTGGCCAATGCCCCCCTCGCCTCGACCGCGCGCCGCAACCATCGTCGTTGGACCCGAGGGTGGGCTTGCCGAAGAGGAACTGACCTTTCTTGCGGCAAAAGGATTCGCCCCCGTGTCTCTTGGGCCTCGAATTTTGCGTACGGAAACCGCCGTAACGGTCGCCCTCACCCTCGCGCAGTTCCTTTGGGGGGACCTCAGTCCCGCTGCGCGCCTAGGTAGGTAGTTGCACCTGTGCGCTTGCGCGCATAGCATCCACTCATGCAGCGGCGATTCTTATTCGTCATGGATCCCCTCGACCGGATCCTGCCAGACCGTGACACCACGTTCGTTTTCATGCTCGAGGCGGAACGTCGTGGCATCGAGGTTTATACATGCACGGTGGAGCACTTGTTCGGGCGCGACTCCTGCCCGTACGCGCTCGCACGCCGGACCATCCCCAGCCGCGGCCCTGCCCCCTTTGCCCGCTACGAGGAGCGTGTCGAGCCCCTGGACTTTTACGACGCCGTCTTCATGCGCAAAGACCCCCCCTTCGATCAAACGTATCTCTTCGCGACGCACCTTCTCAGCCTAGCCGATCCGCGACGCACATTCGTCATCAACGACCCTCGCGGCCTACGCGATGCCAACGAAAAGCTGTATGCGTTGCACTTTCCCTCCGTAATTCCCCCTACGCTGGTCACCTCCGACATCGCCCGCATCAAAGCCTTCCTGCGCGAGCAAGGCGGCCAGGCCATCATCAAACCCTTAGACTGCTGCGGTGGGAGTGGCGTGTTCTTGGCATCGCTCGACGACCGCAATCTCAACGCCCTCCTCGAGCTCACGACTGCCGATGGGCGCCGCTACGTCATGGCTCAACGGTACCTTCCCGAGGTGCGCCAAGGCGACAAGCGTATTTTGGTGCTAGCGGGGGAGCCGCTCGGCGCAATTTTGCGGGTTCCCCAACCGGATGACCACCGCGGCAACATTCACGTGGGCGGTGCCGTTCTCCCGGCCGAATTGACCGCGCGCGACCGCGAGATTGTTGCCACCCTCAAGCCACGCCTCCTGGCCGACGGCTTGTACTTCGTCGGCCTCGACGTCATCGGTGGCTACCTTACGGAGATCAACGTCACAAGCCCAACCGGCATCCAGGAATACAATCGCCTCAACAACGCATCGCTGGAGTCTGTGGTCATTGACTTCGTTCTCCATCGCTTGCCCCGGCAATAAGAAAAAGGCCGGCGGCATTGGTTGCCGCCGGCCTTCCCCTCTTTCGCCACCAATTGCTGTCGGTCGCTTACGGTATGATCATCACATCGGCAGCGTCTCGATCGCCCGCCATATGGATATTGAACGCGCCGCTCTTCGTGACTGTGCCCGTATGAGTCTCCACCGCGATCCCAAGCAGACCGCTGGGAATCGAGGGCGGATTGCTCGACGGCACCCCGATCGGGTTTACCCGTGTCTGACCCGTGAGCGTACCCGCAACACTCACGTTCCAGATCGAGCGAGCGCTGTTCGCCGTGTCAATCCGGCTGAGGGGAATGTCCTGGTAGCAGCGCACGGCCCGGCTCGTCGAGAACCGCTGCTCGAACTCGTTGAACACGAGGTATTGCGCAACTGCGAGCCCCGGGATTTGCCGGAGGTAATCCGTGGAGCAGGGGACCAACACTAGATTCGTCGAGATCCCCGCATTCGTGCCCGGCACCGGGTTCCGTGCGCCATCGAAGAAGTGATCCACGATCAAGTAGTTCGGGCACCCGTTGTACTCGCCACTCCTTCCCGGCCCCAAAGTAAGCTGGTTGGCCACACCGTCGGAGTTGCCCGTCGCCTGAATCCCGATGGCGTTGTAGCCAGCAATGTCCACCGAGGCGCTGCCCACGGTGACCACCTGCCCTTCGCCCTTCAAGTCATTGCGCGGAATCGGGTTACCTTGCGGGTCGATGGCAATGCACCGCAACTCACCGACAAACGGGTCATCGGGCACGGGCGGGATGCGAGTTCCCGCATTGCTCTGCGTGCACGTACCACCCGGGAAGGGATTGCAATCCGCGTCGGAGCCGCACTGGCGAGTGGGGTTCCGCACACACACCCCACGGGGCAACGGCAGGTCATTATCCGACAGCCCACGCGACGCGATCCACTCGATTGGCTGCCCTGCCGTCAAGACGATCCGAAAGTCCGTCTCTTGCCAGCTCGGCAGGCACACTCCACCTCCCGTACACACCGTGGGCGAGAGGGTGCAATTCTGCCCCGCGTTCGTGCCGCCGACGCAGTAGGAGCTTGCGT
The DNA here is from genome assembly GCA_026004215.1 of Candidatus Binatia bacterium. Lineage (GTDB taxonomy): Bacteria > Desulfobacterota > Binatia > HRBIN30 > HRBIN30 > HRBIN30. Next base: position 207,663 of record BPIR01000003.1, on the reverse strand, counting down.
TGATGTAATAACAGTGCACATGAATCGGATTCGTTGTGTTCGTATTTGCCAGCCGGATCGTGGTATCCACACCATTAGCCCCTACCACCTGCACCTTCGGATACACCACCACTGCGGCTGGTTTGTCGGATGCGATATCTGCCCGCGCGGTCCAGCTCGTGCCCACGCACAGCGCCGCGGCGACAGCCATTGTCCAACCAACCCATCGCACCTGTCGCATCGTTATTCTCCTTTCCCCATTCCTAGGACGTCGCCTTTGCCATCGCATGACACCGCACCCTTACGGCACTTGAATTTGATCGGCTGGGATAATGATCAGGTCCTGTCCGGACTGATCCGCAAAGCTGTTGTGGGGATTGTGCGCCACCCGCGCGCTACCCCGACCATCCGCGGAGACCGTCTCCTCGACAACCGCCATGATCCCTCGCGGCGTCGCGGCCGCAGCCCGCACGCGCGTCTGCAACGTATTACCCCCAACCGCTGCCACATCGAACACTGGATTGATCTCGTCGAGCGAGTAATTCGCCCAGCATGTGATCGTCGTCGAAGCCGAGAACGTTTGCTCGAACTCGTTCGTAATTGCAAACTGTAACGTCACCGAAGTAGGCACCTGCGTCTCGAAGTTCTCCGAGCAAGGCACCACGGTCAACTGAACATCGGCCCTGCTTTCGATCTCCTGACTCGCCAAAACGGGATTTTCTGCATTGACCGACGGCGTGTCCAAGATCCACGTCTGCGGGCACGCCTCGTACTCCGCGCCAGAGGGGCAAGAGGAACTCACGGCACCACCCAAGCACAAAACACCGTCCATGTTATTGGTATCGAAGCCCTTGAGGCCAATAGCGTTGTATTTTGAAACGTCGAACAAGCCAGTGTTGTTCGGGTCCCGGTCCACCAACGTGGCCTCGCCCTTCAAGGAGTTCCCCGGCACAGGAAAACCGGAAGCATCCACCTCGACGCACTTGAGTTCACCCGTGAAGTTCGGACCCATCGGGGGGATGCGCCCGGGATCGAATCCAGCGTCGCAGCAATCTGCGGTGCCGTTATTGCCGCCACTGTTCGCCGGGTTGCAGGGCACAGCACGGCAGGAATCATCGGTCGGGTCATCCCACCGTCCCGTGGAAACCACCCAGTGCGTGGGCTGTTGCCGCGTAAGCCAAATATCAAAATCCGTCTCCACCCAGCGGGGAGGATTCAACGGACCAACCGGGAGGTCCGGATTTACCGGCGCACCATCCACGTAAAAGCAGTGCGCATGCCGCATGTTGTTCGAGGTGTTCGTAATTTGGATCACCGTATCCCGTGTGGCGGTGGCAATCACTTTGGGAAACACCAGAATCGACGCGCTCTGCTCCGTTGTGACGCGGGCTTCAGCCAATCGGGCACTAACACCCCAACCGACCAACGCCGCGAGTCCCATGAGCCCAACTAGCCCTCGCTGCCTACGCATTACCCTCCTCCTTTCGATCACGCCGCACCGTGTTCGCCAGGGCGAACCCCTCGATTGAGTGCCGGCCTTATATCTGCACAATGCAACCTTGTCAAGCTAAAAGAGCCGCTCTGCATGGCTTTGTCTCCTCACTGCAGGGGCAAGTACACGAAGTCACTTTGCGGGCGGGCGCCCTGCATATGCAATTGAAACGCTGCGCTTCCGCCCCCAGCCCGAAACTCCTCCGCCACCCCGAGCACCGTCTGGCCGCGCGTGCGGTCGCCACTCGCAACGCCGCGAATCCGAGTTTGGCCCGTGAGCGTCCCCGACACACCCGCATGGAAGATCGAGAACGTGGGCACGCGCGTGTCAATCTCGGACAAACGAAACTCTCGGAAGCAGTTGAAATCCCGGAAGCTCGTGGAGAACCGCTGTTCGAACTCATTGAACACCAAGAATTGAATCGGCATCGAAGTCGGCCGCTGGGTCAAAAAATCCTCGGTACACGGAACCAAAGTGAGCGCGGTCGAAACACTTTGGCTTGTTACCGGGTCCTGCGCGCCATCGAAGAAGTGGTCCAAAATGAGCACGTTCGGGCAGCCCGCATACTCCGCTCCGTTGCCACCCAGCACCAGCACGCCATCGCGGTTGTTGCGGCCCGGCAGAGCCGGTATGCCCACCGCATTGTACGCCCGGACATCGAAGAAGTTCTGCCCATTCTGCCGATCCGAGCGCACCACCAACGCTTCTCCCTTAAGAGCGTTCTCCTCGATGGGGACGTCGTTTTGATCTACCGCGATACACTTGAGTTCCCCAACGAACGGGTCCTCTTGAACCGCAGGCACTCGACTCTCCAAGTTGTTCGTCGGACTGGGCCGGGCAGCTCCGCCGATCGGAAAGCAGGGTAGATTCGGATCCGCGGTGTCACTACACAGTGTCGCGCCCATCGACGCCAGCCATGCCACCGGCTGCCGGGCGGTAAGCTGGACGATAAAATCGGTCTCCTGCCAGCCAGGTACACAAAACGAGTTTGCAGGACAGCGGTCATCTCGAGGCAAGAGCGTCGGGTCGCAAATAATACCCGGCGCATTGAAGCAATGCCCATTTGCATTTACCCAAAAGCACTGCATCCGGATGGGCTTGTTCAGCGTGTTGCTAATCCGGATCAAAGTATCCAGCCGCCCGCGGCCCGCGCTGTTGTTGGTGTCCACCACGACCTTGGGGAAGACAAGAATCGCCGCAGCCCGGTCTGCACCCACCTGCTGCTGCGCCGCGGCCATATGAACAAGACCGCACACGACGGCACTCAAGAAACCGACGCGGCACAGCTTCATGGCGCCACCTCCGGGATTCGAATCACGTCTCCACCGGGGCGCTCACCCTCGACGTGCAGGTTGAGCGCCGCACGGGAAACAATACCCCGCCCGTCGTTGTAAAACTCCTCGGAAACGCCCACAAAGCCCGGCTGCTCCGGACCTCCTGGCGTCATACGGGTTTGAGCAAAGCGGGTACCGAGGAAGCTCACGTCAAAGACCCGCCCCACCTCGTTCAAGCGAAAGTTCGACCAGCAGGTCACCGTGGTGCTCGCGGAAAACAGGTTTTCGAACTCGTTCGTTACCCGGAACTGGACCACGACCGATCCGGGAATTTGATTTTCGAAGTCCTGCGCACACGGGACCAGTGTGACCTCCGTATCCACCCGGGAGTTCGCGATGTCCGCGGGAGGCAAGGCGGGCATGGTCGCACGTTCCCCAAAATGGTTGACTATGACCGCATCCGGACACCCGTTGTACTCCGCACCCCCGGGGCACCCAGGCCTCGGTGGCCCTCCCAAGCACAGCGTCAAATCTCCATCGTTGGAATTGGTGTCGGTATTGAGTCCAACAATTCCAACCGCGTTGTACTTGCTTGCTTCCCCCAAACGCATCGTCGCGCCGCCCACTGTGGTCGCTTGCGGCACCACCAAAGTCGCCTCGCCCTTGAGGCGGTTCCCATTCAGGGGCGCTCCCGCCGCATCCACTTCGATGCACACCAATTGGCCCTGGAAATTCGGCGGCACTGCCGGGATGGCCCCCGGATCGAACCCGGAATTGGGACAGCTCAACACAGGCGGCACCCGGCTGCACTGCGGATCCGTCGGATCCACCCGGCGCCCTTGGCCAACAACCCAGTACGTGGGCTGCTGCTTGGTCAGCACGATGTCGAAATCCACCTCTTGCCACTGAGGCGGATTGAACGGGCCCGGTGGTTGTCGCGGATCGAGCGGTGCCGCGTTGACGTAAAAGCAATGGGCAAACGCAAGCGAGTTAGACGTATTGGAAATCTGAATAATCGTCTCGACCGGGTACCCGCGGGTGAGTAGCCCGTCTGCATCCGAGATCACCTTCGGGAAGATCAAAATCGAACTTCCCCGCTCGATGGTCACTTCGGCGACAAGCGACGGCACCACAGTCACTGAAGCCACCCAGGTGACAATTGCACATCGAACCACCCACCGGCTCAGTTTACCCTTCACTCCCCATTCCTCCGTCGCGTCCCCCGTGTCGCCAAGGCCCGCTGCCCGGCCCTCTCGTCGTACTCCACACCACACATCCAGGCCCCCGGCTTATAATCGGAACGATCTGGTGTGTCAATTCAAATTGCGCGAAAACTCGCGTCGCTCACGGAACCGGTGTCAACCAATGGCGATACTCGGCGACTTCTCCCTTGACGATTGCATGGAACTGCTCCTGCAAGGCGCGAGTGATGGGCCCCGGGGAGCCATCCCCGATCACTCGCCCATCGATTTCGCGCACCGGCGTGACTTCGGCAGCCGTACCGGTCATGAAGACTTCGTCGGCAATGTACGCTTCGTCGCGCGTGAAGCGTTCCTCCACACACCGAACCCGCATGCCCTCCAATAAGGTCAACACGGAAGCACGCGTGATTCCTTCCAATACAGAGGTCAAAGGCGGCGTCTTTACCACCCCGCGACGAACGACAAACAAGTTCTCCCCGCTACATTCCGCCACAAAGCCATCCGTATCCAACATCATCGCTTCGTCGAAACCAGCGCGCCGTGCCTCGATCGCCGCCAAGATCGAGTTCACGTAGTTTCCGACCGCCTTGGCCTTCGTCATGAACGTGTTCACGTGCATCCGCTGAAACGAGGATGTTTTGAGGCGCACGCCATTGCGCAGCCCTTCTTCGCCCAGGTACGCCCCCCATGGCCATGCCGCAATCGCCACGCGCACGGGATTGTGAACCGCAGCCAATCCCATCTCCCCGTCGCCGAGAAACACCAGCGGCCGGATGTACCCGGATCGCAAACGATTGATGCGGATGGTCTCCACACAAGCTGCTTCAATCGCAGCACGAGCAAATGGGATGCGGATGCCCAAGATATGGGCCGAGGCAAATAATCGCTCCACGTGCTCCGAAAGCCGGAAGACAAAGGCCTGACCTTGCGTACCTTCGTAACAGCGGATGCCCTCGAACACGCCCAGCCCGTAATGGAGCGTATGGGTCAGCACGTGCACTCGAGCTTCGTCCCAAGCCACAAACTGACCGTCCAGCCAAATGTATTCTGTTCGTTCCACCGGCCGCTCCTCGGAGCCGGGGTGGCTAGCTCATGGGGCCCGTCCAGTCAATGAAACCTTCGTTGCAACAGCTAGCCGCAACAGACTTCGCCGCGTTCTGCTCGATCGAACCATTCCTCGTACTTGCGGCGAATGGTTTCCCGCCGCTCCACGTATTCTTGCCACAAGGCCTGAGCCGGGTCGCCGCTCCCGCCGAATCCCAAGCGGCGCGCGAGAATGACGAGGTCGAGATCGTGGCGTTCCAGATCTTCTACCGGCCGGTCATGGAGCAGCCGCAAGCTTTGTTCTAACCGCCGCAAGAACCGGTACCCGCTGGCCAGAACCGCGGCATCCTCTCGCGGCAAGACCCGGCGCACCGCCAGCGCTTCCAGCGCCGACAGCGTAGCGCGCTGGCGCAGCTCCCGGCAGGCATGGCCACAGTGCAGTTGCAACATTTGCACAAGAAACTCGATGTCGACCAGCCCCCCGCGGCCCGTCTTGATGTTGACGTGATCCGTGCCTTCCTTGGCGAGCTCTCGTTCCATGCGCCCGCGCAAACGGCGGATTTCCGCTACTTCCTGAGGGCGAAGTGGCGCGCGGTAGACAAACGCTTCGACAATCGCCTCTACCTGCGCTCCCAGATCCGGATCGCCTGCCACCGCTCGAGCCTTGATGAGCGCTTGCCGCTCCCAAATCTGCGCACTCTGTTCGTGATACAACCGAAATCCGGCGAGCGAAGAAACAAGTGGCCCCGAGTGGCCCGACGGACGCAAGCGGGTATCGATACGGTATACAATGCCTTCCTTGGTTGGCACCTGCAGCACGGTGATGAGTCGCTGGGCGAACCACGTGAAGACCTCATGGGGCACCACGGTACTCTTTCCGTGCTCTCGAGGCTCGTACACGAAAATCAAATCGAGATCGGAGTTGAAATTGAGCTCCCTGGCCCCGAGTTTACCCAGTCCCAGCACCACCAGTCGGCCGGGCAACTCGACGAGCTCAAAGCGTTCGCGAGCACGGGCCCCGGCAATCTCAATGGCCGCTTCGAGGCATACCTCGGCGAGGTTCGATAACTCCTCACCCACTTCCTGCTCGTCGAGAAGATTTTCCACGCAGTTCACGCCAATGCGAAGAAATTCCTGATTGCGAAATCTGCGAAGCACGTCGAGTTGCGACTCGAAGTCCTCGACGGCAGAGAGCAAGCTACGCAAATCCGCCGCCAACTCTTCCCGCGAGCGGCGCACCCGCACCAAGTCCGCGCGCACCAAAGAATCCAACAGCTCAGGGTGCCGAATGAACTGATTGGCTAAATACTGGCTCGTGGCGAAGACCCGCACAAGCATGCGCATCGTGCCAGGGTTCTCCCGCAGCAAAGCCAAAAAACTCGTTCGGGCTCCTATGGCCGCGATGAAACTCGCCATGTTTTGCAGGGCAAGGTCCGGATTCGGAGCGCGCCGAGCGGCCGCGAGGAGACTCGGAAGCAAATCGAAGAGAACTTGCCTCCGGCGGGGGCTGGACGGAGCCGACGGGGGGCCATCGCGCAAGAACAGCAAGTGCTCGTAGCTCTGCTCGGGATCGCGAAAACCCAAAGACGCTAAAACTTCCAGCGCCGCTTCGCGGTCGGACAGCACCGCGATCATCCGCTCTTCCGCTTCCTCCACGGCCGCACGGCGTTCTTCCGCAGGCTGGAAAAACAGTTTTTCGAACGCCGTGCGCGCAACCTGGCGATGAGCGGCAAGGTCGTTCAAAAACGCGACGAGCGCATTGCTTCCCCTGTAGCCGAGGCGGCGGGCCAACACCTCTCGTCGGCGCACATCGGCCGGGAGGGAATGAGTTTGGCGTTGCGCTTCGATTTGGAGCTTGTGTTCCACGTTACGCAGGAAACGGTAGGCCTCGACGAGTCCGTCGGCGTCAGCCTGAGGAAGGTAACGACACACGGCCAACCGTTGGATGGCCTCGACAGTGGAGCGGCAACGCACGCGCTCGTCCCGCCCGCCATGAATCAGTTGCATGGACTGGACGACAAACTCGATCTCACGGATTCCACCGCGACCCAACTTCACGTTGAACTCGTCGCTCTTCCGGGCGAGCTGGGCCTCGATTTGCACTTTCAGTCGCTGCATATCGGCCAAAGTGGCGAAGTCCAAATAGCGGCGGAACACAAAGGGCCGCACTTCTCGTAAGAATCGCTCTCCCAACCCGAGGTCACCCGCAATCGGGCGCGCCTTGAGCAGCGCGATGCGCTCCCAAGTCTGGCCGTACGACTCGTAGTACAGGAGGGCGTTGGACACGGAGTTCACCATGGGCCCGTTGATTCCATCGGGGCGGAGGCGCAAGTCCACTCGAAAGGCAAATCCAGACGGGGTCACTTCTTGCAACGCGCGGGTGAGCCATTCCGCCAGGCGTGTGAAATACACGCGCGGAGGTACACTGTTGCCGTGGCACCCATCGCTCCGCCCTTGGTCGGAGTCGTACAAGTACACCAGGTCGATGTCCGAGCTAAAGTTCAGCTCTCCTCCTCCCAGCTTACCCATGCCCAGCACCACGAAAGGGGCACGGGCGCCCGCCGCATCCCACCACGCTCCGTGTTCTGCCTCCATTTGCTTGCAGGCCCATCGGAAGGCGCTTTCCACGACCCCTACCGCCAATTCGCTCAGTTGCTGCCAAGTCGTGTCGACCGGCCAGCGACCGACCAGGTCGTTCAACCCGATCCGGAGGTATTCGCCATGGCGATACTGTCGCAATCGGTCGGCAAAGGACGGCCATGGCTCCCGGAGAGCGTCTTCCAAGTGCTGCACATGGTCGGCCGCGCTGTGGAGCACGCTCGTGCGAGCATGGGTGAAGGTGCGCACCCACGTCGGACCTTGTGCGGCCAGCCAATTTGCGAACGAAGCGCTTCCGCCCAAAACCGTTAACAAGTCCTGCCACCATCCCCTCCCTGGGCATTCGGGCCCTTCCGGCCGAGCCAAAGGAGTCAAGCGCTCTAAGCTTGTCAGTGCGAGCTCCGGATCGGGAGCCTCCGCCAAGAGCGCCGCAAATCCTGCTGCGTCTTCTGGCGCGAGCCAACATCGCCCGGGCCCGTCGAGCCAAGCGCGCAATCGCTGGAGCGGCACCCCGAAATGGTCGAGGGTGGCGACCACTTCCGGGTCCTCAGGCGCAATGGCTTCAGTCGTCCCCTTCACCCGTTGACACGACCTCCACCCCGAGGTCTGCCAGTGCCGTGAGCACCGGTTCGAGGTCGTCTGTGGCCAACCGAAGCACCAGGCTACGCCATCCTTCCTGTTCGCGGGCCGAGACGACACTCACAATGTTGACCCCGAGATTTCCAATACACCGGACCGCAGGGGCCAGCGCGCCCGGACGATCGGGAAGGCGAATCTCGATGCGACGGGCTCCCGAGCCTACTCCCATGACGTCCAGGAATACCGACAAAATATCCGCTGCGGTTAAGATACCTACCACGTGCTCTTCCTCATCCACCACCGGAAGCGCCCCGATCTTATTGGCCAACATCAAACTCGCGGCGTTCTCCATCGTCGTCCGAGGGGTTACCGCAATCACATTCCCGCTCATGACTTCGGCTACAGGCATCTCGTCGGGCACACGTGCCGTGGAGGGCCAGTTCAAGTCGCTACGGGCAACGATGCCAATCAAGCGCGACCGCTCGATCACAGGAAGGTGGCGAATGTCGTGTTCGCGCATCAACCGGCGAGCCTCGGCCACGGTGGCGTGTGGCGCCACAGTGATCACCGGAGAAGTCATGTGCTCTCCCACGAGCATCGTTCGCCCTTCGGGCCGCGTCCTTCCCTTACGAGCTCGCGGCCAAGATTCCCATAGGCTTGTGCGGCATCAGCCGATTCTGTTCTATCCAATCATCGAGATCCCGAAGAGCGCGCCGCGCCAAGCGCTCGCGTTTCTCCCGGCCCCGCTCTCGCCCCGGTAGAGGCGGAAACAACCCGTAGTTGGCATTCATCGGCTGGAAATCACGTCGGCGCGGATCGGAAATATAGGCGAGGAGCGAACCGAGAGCCGTCGTTGGCGGCGGGACCACGCAGGGAAGGCCGGCCAGGATTCGGGCAATGTTCACGCCGGCGAGAAGCCCTGTAGCAGCAGACTCGACGTACCCTTCGACGCCGACAAGTTGCCCCGCCAGGAACGTGGCCGGGCGGTGCCGGAGTTGGAGCGTGGGAGCGAGCACGCGTGGCGAATTGATGAAGGTGTTACGGTGCAAGCTACCCAGCCGAACAAACTCTGCCTTTTCCAGCCCGGGGATCATGCGAAACACTCGCCGCTGCTCTGGATACGTCATTTTGGTCTGGAAGCCAACCATGTTATAGAGCGTCGCCGCTGCGTTATCCTGACGGAGCTGAACAACGGCATACGGCCGCTCGCCCGTTCTCGGATCCACCAGCCCCACCGGACGCATCGGGCCAAAAGCGAGCGTATCGCGGCCCCGTCGGGCCATTTCTTCAATGGGCATACAACCTTCGAAGTAAATGCACCGCTCAAAATCCCGGACCGGAACCTTTTCCGCGGCCAACACTGCGTCCACAAACGCGTAGTACTCATCACGCGTCATCGGGCAGTTGAGATAATCTTCGCCCCCTTTTCCGTAACGAGACGCCGCAAAGACCACGGAGCGATCGATCGAGTCTGCGGTAACGATCGGGGCGATGGCATCGTAAAAGTACAAATACCTTTGGCCCAAGAGTTCCTGCAATGCATACGACAGCGCCGGCGAAGTGAGGGGGCCCGTAGCAATGATGCAAAGCCCTTCGGGAATGTCGCGGAGTTCTTCCCGCACAATCGTGATCTCGGGACACTCCGTTACGGCACGGGTCACTGCGGTGGAAAACGAGTCGCGGTCCACAGCCAGTGCCGAACCCGCAGGCACGCTCGTGCGTTCTGCCGCCGCCAAGACCAAAGAGCCCAAACGGCGCATTTCTTCCTTGAGCAAGCCAACAGCGGTATCCAGACTTGCACTGCGGAACGAGTTGGAACACACCAGCTCCGCCAAACGGTCGGTCCGATGGGCTTCGGTTTGGCGGTGTGGGCGCATTTCGTACAAGCGCACGGGCACACCTCGCTGCGCAAGTTGCCACGCCGCTTCCGCGCCCGCCAATCCACCCCCCACGATCGTTACCGGTTCGGCCGTCTGAAGAAACCGCGGCATGGAATTTTTGCAGTCCTCGCTTTTCATCGTTGTTCTCATCCAACCTTGAATGCTTCGAATCCCGAGACAAGCCGTTAGGCGCTACTCCGGCAGTTTACAGAACATCCTCTACCGCCTCGCTGACCGTTTCCCGGTAACCGCAGCCTTCCGTCAAACAGCGGCGGACGGTTCCCTGGCGCTTCGTCGTCTTCTCCACCACGAACGGGGCCCCACACTCCGGGCACGGTTGCGGCACCGGGCGGTCCCACGTTGCGAAGCGACACTCGGGGTACCGACTACAGCTAAAAAAGGTTTTCCCTGCTCGCGAACGTTTTTCGAGAATTTGACCCTGCTGGCAGTCAGGGCACTGCACCCCCGTTTCCTTTGGCCGCTCGTATGGCAGGATCGTCTTGCACTCGGGGTAGCCCGCGCAACCCAGAAACTTACCGAAACGGCCGTAACGGACCTCCATGGGTTTACCGCACGTTGGGCAAGTTTCATCCGTCGTCTCCCGCTCCACGATGCGGATGCGCCCATCCTGATCGCGAACGAAGTTGCGGGTCGTCTTGCAGTCCGGGTATTTCGAACACGCGAGGTAATCTCCCGTACGGCCCCACCGCATCACCATCGGTGCTCCGCAGCTCGGGCAGGGAACCTCAGTCACCTGACCCCCTTTTACGTCGCGCATCACTTGCCGGGCCTGCTCCAAGTCGCGCTTGAACGGTTCGTAAAAGCGGCGCAGCGTCTCGGTCCATGTTTCCTTGCCCTCTTCGACCTTGTCCAACTGTTCCTCCATGCCGGCAGTGAATTCGACGTTGAGAATGTCCGGAAAGGCCTGCACGAGGAGGTCGGTCACCAAAAATCCCAGTTCCGTTGGTCTCAGTCTTTTCGAAGAATCTTCCACCACGTATTCGCGGTTCAAGATCGTGCCCACGATGGTCGCGTACGTCGAGGGCCGGCCAATGCCCTTTTCTTCGAGCTCTTTGACCAGCGTCGCTTGAGTGAACCGCGGCGGCGGTTGGGTAAAGTGCTGGGCAGGCTCCAGTGCGAGCAAGCGGAGCACCTCGCCCTCTTCCAAAGGTGGGAGTTGTGCAGCACTGGTTTCGCTCGCACCGTTTGCCTCTTCATCCTCACCCGCAGGTGGGGCCTCTTCGTCGCGGCCCTCAGTGTACACCCGCGTGAAGCCGTCGAACTTCATCACTTGTCCGGTGGCTCGAAATAGAGTGTCTGCCGCTCTGATGTCCACCGTGGTCCGATCGAACACTGCCGGACGCATCTGGCTGGCGAGGAAGCGATCCCAAATTAATTTATAGAGTTCGTATTCTTCCGCCTTCAGGTACGGTTTGACCCTTTCGGGCGCATAGTCCAAAGACGTTGGCCGTATGGCCTCGTGCGCATCCTGTGCCCCCTTTTTGCTCGGGTACGTGGGAGGCTCTGCCGGCAAGTAATCGGCGCCAAACTTTTCTCGGATTACACTGCGCGCCTGAGTTTGTGCGTCGGTGGATATGCGAGTGGAGTCCGTGCGCATGTACGTGATCAAGCCCACGGACCCCTCCGGCCCCAGTTCCACGCCTTCGTACAAACGCTGAGCGATCCGCATGGTGCGCGTGGGCGTGAAGCCCAGCTTCCTCGCGGCCTCTTGCTGCAACCGAGAGGTGGTAAACGGAGGGGCCGGAAAGCGGCGCCGTTCTTTTTTTTCCACACGAACGACGCGAAACTCAGCTCCCTGCAGTCGTTCGACCAACTCCCGTGCCGCCTCTTCATTTTCGATGCGGAACGTCTCCGGATCGAGTTTTTGCTCGCCGATCCTAAAGAGCCGTGCCGTAAATACGGGGGGCTGTTTGCCCTCCAACCGGGCAGTGATGCTCCAGTATTCCTTCGGCTGGAACTTCTGGATCTCCCGCTCGCGATCGACGATCAGGCGGACAGCAACAGACTGTACCCGCCCAGCCGACAAGCCTCGGCGCACCTTCTCCCACAAGAGTGGGCTAATCTCGTAGCCCACCAATCGGTCCAGCACCCGGCGCGCTTGCTGCGCTTCGAACAAGTTGCGATCGAGCCGGCGCGGGTTCCGCATGGCCTCCTGAACAGCCCTCTGTGTAATCTCGTGAAAGAGCACTCGCTGGACGCGAGCGTCTTCGTCCGATCCCTTCGCTGCCTTCGATTTCTTCAATTCCTCGGCGATGTGCCAAGCAATGGCTTCGCCCTCACGGTCGGGGTCGGTCGCCAAGAAAATTTGGTCTTTGTCCTTGGCCGCCTTGCGCAACTCGGCAACGATTTTTCCCTTGCCGTGAATGACCTCGTACTCCGGGCGAAAGCCGTGCTCCACATCGACGCCGAGCCTGCTCTTTGGCAGGTCCTTGATGTGGCCGACGGAGGACTTCACTTGGTAGTCCGCCCCGAGATATTTTTGCAACGTCTTCGCCTTGGCGGGCGATTCGACGATCACCAAATTCTTCGCCATGGGCGTTAACTGATAGCCAGCAAGACCCCTTCGTCAACCAGAAACGTTTTCCGCCAGCGCAAAACACTTGCCCGGCAATTGCTGCACGATGCCCTTCAGTTCGAGGTCCAGCAGCGTCGTGAGTACCTGAGTTGCGGGCTGACCCGTGCGAGCGATCAGCTCGTCCACATGGAGCGGATGCCCTCGCAACAAAGCGATGATCGGCGCCGCCTCCAACGGCAGTTCACGTTGCTGCGGAGCCGGCGATGCCGCGCGCTGCAAGAGTTGAGGTGCCAGTTCTTCAATTACATCCCGGGCACTTTCCGTGAGTGTGGCTCCGTTGCGGATGAGACGATGGGTGCCGCGAGAGCGCTCGCCCACCGGCCCGGGCACGGCAAAAACCTCCCGCCCTTGTTCGGCGGCTACATGCGCCGTGATCAGCGAGCCGCTCTTTTCAGCCGCTTCCACGACAATCGTCCCGCGCGACATGCCCGAAATGATGCGGTTGCGCGCGGGGAAATTCTCCGCGTCGGGTTGGGCTCCCATGGGTAGTTCGCTGACGATGGCCCCGCGCGTGATCATCCGTTGCGCTAAGGCTTTGTGCTCGGGCGGATAGATCACATCCACGCCAGAGCCGAGCACGGCAATGGTGCGTCCGCCCTCTTTCACGGCCGCCCAGTGCGCCGCCGCATCGATGCCACGGGCGAGTCCGCTGACCACCGTGACGCCGAACTGCACGAGGCCAACCGTGATCTCACGAGCCATCCGCAAGCCGTAACTCGTGGGATGGCGCGACCCCACCACAGCAACCGACAAGTTGTCGGCCGGATGCAGTTCACCCAGTAAGTACAAGAACGGGGGAGGATCGTGGATCTGACGCAACAAAGCCGGGTAGTGCACATCGTTCCAGGTCACCAACACCGCTCCAGCGCGCCGCAGGCGATCGAGATCGCGCTCCACATCTCGCCACCGGTTAAAGGACCGCACAGCTTGCGCCACCTCTGGCCGTAGCCCGGCGCACTCCAGCGCGTCTCGATCCGCCTCGAGGATCGTCCGGGGCTCGTGGAACGCCCGCAAAAGAGCCTGGTACACCACCGGACCCACACCGGGCACCATGCGCAGCGCGAGCCACCAGCGCCACTCTTCGGGGCCTCGTTGGCCGGGAGTCACGAATGTCACTGTTTGCACCCTACGATACCGAGAGCGTCAGGCCACAGGGCGATCCAGGGAGCGGTACTGCACCGCCTCTGCGATGTGCACCGACTTCACTTCAGGCCCGCCCTCGAGATCGGCAATCGTGCGCGCAACTTTCAAAACACGTGTATATGCGCGAGCACTCAGTCCGAGCCGAATCATCGCCGTTTCCAGCAGCTTCTCGCCTTGCGCATCTAGCCGGCAAAAGCGCGCGAGATCGCGACTGGTCATTTGCGCATTGCAGTAAATTTTGCGGCCACGAAAGCGTTCGAGTTGCACGGCTCGGGCGCGATCGACCCGCGCGCGAATGGCAGCCGACGGCTCGGCCTGGGAGTCCACCGCCAGCTCTCGAAATCGAACGGCAGGCACTTCGACATGAATGTCGATGCGATCCAGGAGAGGGCCGGAAATGCGGGAGCGGTAACGTTCGATTTGTACAGGTGAACAACTGCACTCCTTCTGCGGGTCACCCAAAAAGCCACACGGACATGGATTCATGGCCGCCACCAGCATGCAACGGGCTGGATATGTGATCGAGGCCAGCGCACGCGCAATGGTGATTTGTTGCTCCTCGAGCGGCTGGCGCAAAACCTCCAGCACGTTCTTTCGAAATTCCGGTAACTCGTCCAGAAACAGTACGCCGTTGTGCGCCAAGCTCACTTCGCCGGGTTTGGGGATCGAACCGCCTCCAATGAGACCTGCATCGCTGATGGTATGATGCGGAGAACGAAACGGGCGCGTCGTGATCAGCGCCCGCCCGCCCATTAGACCGAGCACACTGTGCACCCGCGAAGTTTCCAAAGCCTCTGCCAGGGTCAGGGGTGGCAAAATCGTCGGGATGCGCTTGGCGAGCATGGTTTTTCCGGAACCGGGTGGCCCAACCATCAAAACATTGTGCCCTCCAGCGGCCGCGACTTCCAAGGCACGTTTCACGTGTTGCTGGCCGCGGACCTCGCTGAAGTCCACCTCGTGGCTTTGCGCCTCGCGGAAGAGTGCATCGAGATCCACGCGTACGGGGTCGATGGCAACCTGCCCGAGCAAGAATCCCACGGTTTCCACCAAGCTACTCACTGGAATGGCATCGATGCCGTCCACGACCGCGGCTTCCCGAACGTTGTCCTGGGGCAGCACGACGCCTCGCAATCCGTAGCGGCGTGCAGCCGCGGCAATGGGCAAGGCGCCGCGGACGCGTTTCACCCGTCCATCCAAAGAGAGTTCCCCCAAAACCAGAAACTGGGCCAAGCGCTCCGTGGGGAGCAGTCCCTGATTCGCCAGGATCCCGAGGGCAATGGGAAGGTCGTACGCGGAACCTTCCTTTTTCACGTCGGCCGGCGCGAGATTGATCACAATGCGCGAGCCCGGCAAACGAAACCCGCTGTTTTTCACTGCCGCCCGCACCCGCTCTTTGCTTTCTCGCACTGGCCCCTCGGCCAGCCCCACGATGTCGAGCCGTGGCAGGCCAGGCAGAAAATCCGCTTCGACCTCGACGAGCAGTGCATCGATGCCGTGTACTGCTCCGGACAAAACCCGCGAAGACATCAACCCTTTATTGCCATGAACCTCGCTATACTGTCAATTTGTTTATGTTATTGTATAGCACTTTGCACAATTATTTGTCTCACCGCAGGAGGAGCACCTTTGGCTCTGCGCTTGACTACGCGGTTTCCTTCGCCGTAAGCGCGGGGTGGCCACTGACTGTCGAGGGACCAGAGGAGGAAGACTGTGCGTTGGGATGCGAAGCTGTGGGCCGCGCTTGTCGCTGGGACTGCGTACGTATGCAGTGGCACAGGCGCGTTCGGAGTGAGCCTCGATCGGCAAGGCTCGATGAAGTTCGGAGTGCGAACCTACGTGAACGCCCGTGTGGGAACGGAAAACACACACCAGGGCGTGCCCAATCGTGTCGGCAGCCAGGTGCTGCCTAGCACGTCGGCAACCTTTCCCTTCTCTGCGGCAGGGCATTTGCGCCAGAACCGCTTCTTTATCGAGGCGGAACTCGACCATCGCATGGACCGATTGATTCAGGAGGGGGTCGGACCGCTGTCCTTACTGCGCGATCTCCCGTTCCGCTTACGCAATGTTGGGTATCACCTAACATTTCGAGGGGAGTACGATGGCATTTATGACTGGGGTCCGAGGGAATACAGCAGCGCCGATGCCATGGAGTTTCTGTTGCGGCTGCCCCTGTCCGCCGTGAATCAAACGCCTCCCGACATCGCAGCCGCACGGCGCAATCTTCGCCGGGTCGCCTCGCATCGCGAGCGGCTGTTTCAAGCGTATATCGAGGGGTCGGCTGGCCGATTTTTTGCGCGCATCGGGCGACAAGTCTTGTCTTGGGGAGAGTCGGACGTCTTTCAGCTTCTCGACCACATCAATCCGCTCGACTCCAGCTTTGGCGGCTTTTTGATCCCTCTGGACGAACGGAGAGTTCCGCTCGACATGCTGCGAGCGCAATATCGCGTCGGCACCCTCGGACCTTTGACGGAAGCATTTCTTGAAGGGTACGTCGCTGTAGACAACAAGGTGGGCTTCATTCCTGCCATCCCCCAGGGCTCGCCCTGGACCTTACCCTCGTTCGGTGCGCCACGCTCCGAAGTTCGTTCGTTCAGCTTCGCACCCAGCCGAAATTTTCGCGACGCCCGCGGCGGGGCACGATTTGTGTTCAACTGGGCGGACGCAACATTCAGTTTGGCCTACCTCTCCACCTATTTCGACCTTCCGGCAGTCCAACTGTTCACCGTGCGTGGCATCCCGATCCAAGCGTTTAACGAAGGGCGGCCTTGTCCTCTCGACCCGCGCTTTCCGTTCCGGGGAAACGACCCCAACCGAAACGAGTGCGGCAGCCCGGTCCACGCCCACCTGACAGCACCGCGCGTGCAGGTGTTCGGAGCCACCACGACGTTCGCGATCCCGGAGATCTACAGCGTGTTTCGGAGCGAGGCTGCCTACTTCAAGGACGAGCCGGCGTACTCGCAGTACCAGTTCGATCCTTTTCTCTTTGGGCAACGGGGCACGACTGGAGGACGGCGGCTGCGAGATTCGGTCAACCTCTTGCTGGGTTGGGACGTGAACTTCTGGCTGCGCTTTCTAAACCCGAACAACACCTTTTTTCTGAGTACCCAATTTTTCATCAAGCACATCCGGAACGCGGCGGGGTCGCGGGTGTTCCATCCCGATGGCCGGCCGAATCCCGACAGGGAGGTGCTTCCCGTCATTGATACATTGCTTCCGCAGCTCGGGGTGCCGTTGGAACCCTTGATGGTCAGTCAGCCAGCAACCTCGTTCTTGCAGACACTGCTTCTTACGAGCTCGTACCAAGGAGGAAAAATCAACCCGACCCTGGCCGTGTTTTACGATTGGGAAGGTGCTTTCGTCTACCAGCCCGGGGTGACCCTCGTCCGCGATCCATTCCGCTTTACCGTTGATTACAGTATCCTCGACGCGCACCGCTTGAAGGGAGGTAGCGGCATCGGGCTCTTGCGCGACCGCGACAACGTGCAATTCCGGGTCGACTACGTCATTTGAAGTCCCTCGAGAGCGATGTGGGGCGCTAACGGGTGAGTTCCGGCTTCAGAGCCATCGGCCGTTGCTGGAACGCGATCAAACGTTGTGGAGAGGCCTCCCGGGGAAGCGCGAAACTCATCACGTGCAGCGAATGCACGCCGCTGCCGACAGCCCGCCAATCCGTAAGCTCGTAACCGACGCCGGGCACCTCCCCCGGAACAGCCTCTGGTGGCAGCGCCGACTCCGCGTCGTCACGGTACAAAAACCTCCGTTTTACGGATTGCAAAGAACGACTGAGCCCAAAGTACTGGACCAACGTCAAGTTCGGACCGCTCAAGGCGAACCAAAGAGGATCGAGTGTGTTCAGGGCTGCTTCGGCAGCGGTCATACGACCGTCTACGGCATAGCCCATAGGATCGTCGGGCAACACCAACGTCCAGCCTCGCAGGTCGCGGAAGTCGGCGTACCCTCGAATCCTAATATCGGAAAAGAAATGCGTGGCCCGGAACCTCAAGCGCAGCGCCACAGGGACATCGAGATAGTCCGGATAGAAAAAGGCATAGGAGTGCAAGGTGGGTGTCCGAATGCCCCAGCCCAGGTGGACCCACTGCTGCTGTGCGCGAATCGCTCGCAGCGGCCCGACTCGCCAACCGAGCACCTGCCCTTCTAGGTCGGATTCGTTGCGGCGAATGGTCACCAAGCCAAAGAGAAAGCGCGCTTGTGCTCTTACCTTCAGCCGATCGAGTACGTTCGGCCCACCATCGATTGCCAAGAAGTTCGGCAGTGGTCCGGAAAATCGCACCTTCAAGCGGCGCATCTGCACGCTGTCCGCACCGACATCCACCTGCACGCGTGCCGAGGGCGGGGGCAGTGGAACGGATCCATCGCTACATCCCAAAAACACCACGCCTTCCGTTTGAAGTAGAGGGTCGGCTACTCGCAGGCGATATCGTGCCCCGAGTGGAAGAGGATTGGCGTCACTACCGAGGTCCGCAACCTGAACCAAAACAACGTCGGTGAGATCCAATACACCCGGGGCCTCGTCGTGGGCACCCCCGTCGCCGGTATCGAGTACGTAGCGTCCGTTAGGGTCCACCTCGTCCACCTGGCAAGGAATCGGCTCGCAACCCGGTCGACAGCTCCACGCGAGGACATCGCGGGTTCGACACCCGTGGAGCGCTGGCAGGTCCCGACCGGCCACCGTGATGACTTCAAGCCCGCGCTCCACGGGCATTTGCGCTTCAGCCGCGGACAGCAAACAATACCGGAAAAGAGGCACAAGCACCATCGCAGCAGCAATTCCAGAGACGAAAACCCGGCTGGATTTACTTGACATGGGGCCGACGCCTAGCGTAGGGATTCGCGGCGACAAGCAAACCGAGGGCCCGACTGTGGGTCGGTGCTGGGAGACAGAGGAGGGTTGGTTATGCTGCGTTCTTGGCAGAGAGTTTGGTGGTGGGGGATGGCTGCCAGTGGTGTCGTGGCAGTGTACTTCTCAGGGCCGCCCGCGAGGGCTGTGCCGTTGGACAAGGATGGGGATATCAAGCTCGGGGTGCGCACTTACATCAATGCCCGAATCGGCACCGAAAACACCCACGACGGCGCTCGGGACCCAGACGATCCTGGCGTTTCCACGTCGGCAACATGGCCGCGATCCAAGGCAGGGCATTTGCGTCAGAACCGCGTCTTCATCGAGGCGGAGCTCAAACACGACCTGGACCGACTACGGCGCGAAGGTATCGGTCCGTTGAGCCTCCTCAACGACTTACCTTTCAAAATCCGGGACTTGTCTTACGGCCTAACGTTCCGCGGCGAGGGAGACGGGATTTATGACTTCGGGCCCAAAGAGTTCAGCACAGCGCGAGAGTTCAAACGTTTAGCCCAGGCAGATCCGCCCAACCCGTTCATCGGCCCGCCGCTGTTCCCCACGGGCTTCAATCAAACACCGTACGATATCTTGCAGTTGCGAAGAAATCTCCGGAAGAAAGGCGTACACCGGGAGCGTTTGTTCCAGGCATACTTGGACATGAAGGTCGGGGACTTCTTCTTCCGCTTTGGACGCCAACTGCTCTCGTGGGGAGAGACGGACGCCTTTCGGCTGCTGGACAACATCAATCCCTTGGATGCAAGTTTCGGCGGGTTCCTCGTCCCTTTGGACGAACGCCGGGTGCCGTTGGATATGCTGCGCGCCCAGTACTACTGGGGTGACCTTGGCCCGTTTACGGAACTGTTTATCGAAGGGTACATAGCGATTGACAACAAAGTCGGCTTCATACCCGGAGTCCCCAACGGTTCACCTTGGGCATTGCCGAGTCAGGGAGCACCTACCAACGATACTCTGTCGATCAAGATTGCGCCAAGACGAACGTTTGAAGACGCGAGAGGCGGGGGCAGAATCGTTTTCAATTTGTTCGACGCCACGTTCAGCTTGGCGCACTATTACACTTATTTCGACACACCGGCCGTTCAAGTTTTCACCACGCAGGAGCTGGACGCTCAGGGGCGGGTCCGCCCATTCATCTACGGCATCAACGACGGTCTTCCTTGCCCGACGCCAGGAGATCCGACACGGCCGGATTACACCAACCGGAACTGCGGCAGCCCAATCCATGCCGTGCAAACCGCGCCTCGGGTGCAAGTCTCCGGTATCACGACCACTTTTGCTTTGCCGCAGTATTACAGCGTGATCCGCAGCGAGCTCGCCTACTTCAAAGACGAGCCTGCGTTTCAGCAGGAGGATCTGAACCCATTCGAGTTCAACTTGGGGCAGTTCACCGTGGCTCGGCGCACTGCAGCAGGCCGGCGGAATCATGGGCGGCGGTTACTGCGGGACTCCATCAATTTTGTTCTGGGGATCGACCGCAACCAATGGATTCGTTGGCTGAACCCCCACCAAACCTTCTTCATTTCCACGCAGTTCTTTTACAAACATATCAAGAACGCGGCGCCGGGTGGGCCATTGTTTTGCAATCAAGACTTAGTGAATCGCGGTATTTGCGGCTCGGTAGCGGTGCGAGCCACGGACAACCAAACTGGCCAGGTGCGCGAATACCCTGCACCCAACCCGAATCGGCAAGTCCTGCCAATTTATCTGGACGCGCTGGACTTTAACTTCAACGGTTCGGTATTTCCGCGATTGGAGCCACTCTTTATCACTCAGCCAGCGGATTCGTTTCTCCAAACCCTGTTCATCGGTACTTCGTTCCGTAGCGGCATGATCAACCCCGCATTTACCTTCTTTTATGACTGGGGTGGGGCCATTGTTTATCAACCGGCTCTGACGATCGTCTACGATCCGTTCCGGTTTGCCATTGATTACAGTATTCTCGATGCCCACATCTACAAGGGTGGTAGCGGGGTGAGCCTGCTCAAAGACCGCGACAACGTCCAATTCCGCATCGAATACGTGATCTGATTTACGAAAACCTGAAGCAGTTAGCGGCGGTGCGCCAGGGGAAACCTGCGCACCGCCATTCGTGTTTGGCATCCAAAACTTGTTCATGTGGAGGCAGAGTCTACCGTGAAAAAATCTGCAATCTGTACGTTCCTTCTGCTCGTGACATCCCTCCCGCTTTACCCTCCGTTCAGTTTCGCTCAGCCCAGCATCCCGGCGGCGGAGTTACGACAAAACCTATTCTCGGTCTGTTTCATGAACGTCAATGAGGGTTGGGCCGTAGGCGACCTCGGCCGCATTTTTCATACCGTGGATGGGGGGCGCAATTGGCGCATTCACACTGCTGGGACCAAACGGCCATTTGTGGCGATCTCGTGCCAGGGAAACTTTCTTTGGGTCGCCGGCCAAGGAGGGCAAATTGCTCGGTCCGTGGACGGTGGCTTGACCTGGCAAGTGCAGCCGAGCGGAACAACCCGCAATTTGCTCGACATTGAATTTGTCACTCGCGAACGAGGGCTAGCCGTGGGTGACTTCGGAACTCTACTTCGTACTGAAGATGGCGGCAATACATGGACGAAGATTCCTTTGCCGGAGAATATCGAGCTTCCACCCGACATTGCCGAAGTGGTACAGCCGGGCGATGTGATTCTTTACAGTATCGCCTTCGTAGATGAAAACCACGCTTGGCTCTGCGGTGAGTTCGGTGTCATTCTCTTTTCCCGCGACGGTGGCCTGACGTGGGAGCAGCAGAAAAGCGGTGTGGAAACGACGCTCTTCGGCGTTGCCAGCCTGGACGCACAACGCGCGTGGGCCGTCGGCATGGAAGGAGTCATGCTCGCCACAGAAGACGGCGGCGCTACTTGGGTGAAGCAAAACGTTCCTATGCCGAAGGGATTCGTTTTACCGATCTACGATGTCGCTGTGCGCGGCATGTTCGGCTGGGCCGTCGGCAACAGTGGCCTTCTGCTTTTCAGTCAGGATGCAGGCAAGTCCTGGCAGCTCTACGACATTCCCGTGCGCATGGCTGGTTCTTGGTTCCGTGGTATTAGCTTGTTCCCGGACGGCCGCGGTTACATCGTCGGTTCCAGAGGGTTGGTTCTTGCGGTGGATCGTGACAAGATGACGCCACTCAAAGAAAACTACTGAAATCTCATTTCGGAAGGCTTGGCGGAGGTTAATCCAGGATGTTCCCCCAACGTTGGATCGAAGCTTACTTGAGGTTTCTGCTGAACTATCGCCGCTCGGTGACGCTGTTCGTGGCCCTCATGACGATGTTTTTCGGATACGGGCTCACCAAGATTCGCTTGCACACGGATTTCTTCGACTTCTACCCCCGGCAGCACAAATACATCAAATTCTACCACGAGTTCCGCAAAATGTTTGGAACCGCCAACGTGATGAACGTGATTCTGGAGGTAAAGTCCGGAGATATTTACAACCCCACGACGCTGCAGAAGCTGGACTACATCACCAAGTTCATGATCAACACCAAGGGGGTCGTGCCGTATCAGATCCTTTCGATCGCACACCCGGCCGTGAGCAGCGCAACGGCCACCCAGGGTGCCGTTCAGGTGAGACCAATCTTCTATCCGGGTGTGCCTAAAACCCAAGAAGACGCCAACCGGGTTCGGTTCGCAGTCTACGCGAACCCCAACATCCGAGGCGTATACGTAGCGAACGACGACACAGCGGCCGTGGTCAACACGGGTTTTTGGGAAGAAGCCTTGGACTTTCGGTACCTCTACGACCGCATGATGCAGCTCGTCCACGAGGTGGAGGACAACAACCATCGGGTGCATATCACCGGCTTTCCGTGGCTGTATACGTCCGTGCTCCAGTACACCGGGCAATTGGCACTTGTTTTCGTCCTAACCACCGTGGCGCTCTCGTTTCTCCTGTACTCATACTTTCGCACCTGGACCGGCATTTGGGTGCCCATTTTCTCTGGAATCCTTTCGAGCGTTTGGGGTCTCGGAATCGCAGCTTGGCTCGGGTTCAACCTCGACCCTCTCGTGCTGGTGATCCCGTTGTTCTTGACGGCACGGGCGCTGAGCCACTCCGTCCAATCTATGGACCGTTACCACGAGGAGTTTTATCGCTTGAAGGACAAGCAGCAGGCCATCGTCGTTTCCTACTCTCACCTTTTTGCACCCGCGATCGCCTCGATCGTCACTGACGGCATAGGGCTGCTCATCGTGGCGGTGGCTCCAATCCCTCTGATTCAAAAAGTGGCCATTTTCGCCAGCTTCTGGGTGGTCTCCATTTTCATCAGTGTGGTGACTTTGCACCCGATCATTCTTTCCTACATCGATCCGCCACCGCCAGTGGATCACACAGCACACTCGAAGACAGCTCTCGGCATCGGTGCCGGCACCGCCGTTCTCTTTGCAGCCTTCGCCGCCGGTGTCGCGCTCGACCGCAGCGGCATCATGCACGCTTTTATCGAGCTTTTTCCACCGAATATCGCCCAAGCGTTGGAGTTCATCGGTCCAGGGATGCTTTCGTTCATCGCTATCTCGCCGATTCTCGGTTGGTATTGGCTCGCCTACTGCGAGCGTATCTACCCTGCCTTTACGCAACTCGTGATCAATGCCAGCGAGGGTTGGCGGCGTTGGGCCGTGATTCTGCTAACTGTTGCGCTGTACGGACTCCTGCCGGTTTGGGGCTGGCAGCTCAAAGTTGGAGACATGACCCCAGGAGCCGCCCTCCTCTTTTCGGATCACCCGTACAATATCGCCTACGATATCCTCAACAAGCGCTTCCTCGGGGCCAGTCAGCTCATCATCATCGCCGATACCAAGCAACCTAACGGGGTGAAATCCGCAGAGGCCCTGACGACGATGGAAGAATTTGCCTACCACATGCAAGGAGCCAAGGGGGCGAGCGGCACGATCACGATCGTAGATATCATCAAACAACTTGCCCGGTTACAACACGACGGCGATCCCAAGTGGTCCATCATTCCCCTCAACCCCAAGGAGATCGGCCAGATCATCTACACCTTTACACAAAATGCCAACATTGCCGCCCTCAACTTTTTCATGGATCCCAGCGCGCGCTACGGTTCGATTATCACCCTATTCCACGAGTACTCTCACGCCGTCATTATGAACTCCATCGCCTATGCGCGTCAGTTCGTGGACCAGTACAAAGAGGGGTTCGTGGACTTTCGCTTCGCAGGCGGGCTGTTCGGTATTCTCGCGGCCGTCAACGAAGAGGTGGAAAACTCGTACTGGAAAAACCTGGGCCTGATCTTTTTGATCGTGTACATCTGTCTTTATCTCACCTACGGGTCCCTATACGCTTCGCTCATCTTGATGATTCCCGTGGTTCTCTCTCAGCTGGCCGCCGAGGCCCTGATGGTGTGGTTCCGAATCGATCTCAACGTGAACTCTCTGCCAATTGCTGCGGCCGGCGCCGGCGTGGGGGTGGACTACGGGATTTACCACTTCAGCCGCATGATCGACACGTACGACGAGATCGGGAAACTGGACGAAGCGGTGGACTATGCCACCGCAACCACCGGTAAGGCGATTATTTTCACCGCCTCGACCATGATTGCCGGAACCGGGTTCTTCTGGTTTTCCGACTTGAAGTTTCAAGCCGAGATGGGTCTACTATTGGCCCTGTTGATGAGCTTCAACACTTTCGGTGGCCTGGTCGTTGTGCCGGCCTTCGTAAAGGTGTTGCGACCTGGGTTCTTGGTGAATCGCAAGACAAAGGCTATGTTGGCGGAGCAACGACAGGCAGCACTGGGTACTGCGCAATAAGCGCAGACTCGGTTCGGCGGTCGGGAGAAATCAAGAAGGAAGTTTTTCAGGAGGTCAGGACATGAAAAGGGGTCAAAGGTCCCGCACGTGGATGGCAACGCTTGCTCTCCTCGGAGTGATTTGCGCTCCGGGCGTGCGCCTTTACGCACAGCAGGCGGAAGAAGACAACAAACCGTGGATCCTCGATCAAAACAATTGGCAACGCGGGAAGGACTTGCTTCCGGAAGTCATTCTCAACCGGGTGAAAAACGGCGAGTACTGGTTCAAGGTTGTCCCCGTCGACCCAGAAAAGTTCAAGCAAAATTACTCGAAACGATTCTGGGAGGCCAGCGAGGCCAACGACGGGAAGTACGATGTGGATCCAGCGACTTGTGGCTTGAAAGACAAGAAGACTGGGAAGATGCCGGATTTTTACTTCGGCTATCCTTTCCCGAAAATTGACCCGAAGGACCCCTTTGCCGCGTGCAAGATGGCTTGGAACTTCCAGGCCGCAAACGGCATGGGGAATGGCCAAGGCGCAACCTTTACTTTGAACGGCATCGACAGCAGTGGGGAGTTCAAGCGAATCAAGCTTTGGCTTCATATCAATGCCTTCCTGGGTCGTTCCGCGGGCCCAATCGAAAACCCGGAAAACTTGCGGGCGACGAGTCTTTCGAACGTGCTGGAACCACAAGACGTGGACGGTGTCGGTGGCTTGACGAAGGTGATCAATGACTGGACATCGCAGGACCAAGCATGGTTCTACGTTCCATCAACCCGTCGCGTACGTCGCGTCAATGCCGCCACTCGTTCGGACCCGGTCGCGGGTTTGGATATCTTTGCCGACGACGTGAACTGCTACGCCGGCAAGGTCGAGTACTACAAGTGGAAGCTGATCGGTGAAGGGAAAATTCTTGCGCCCGTGCTCAGCCCGGAGCCGCTCAAACAAAAACAAGTTTCCCCGACCCGCTGGGAGGTCGAGATCCCCTATTTCAAGGGCGCTTACGAAACACCGGGTGCTAAGGGTGCTCCCTGGCTGATTGTGGAAAACTTGAACATGATCCCCCGGCCAGTGTGGATTCTCGAGGGCCAGTCGGAGGATCCCTACTATAACTTCGGTAAGGTGATCATGTTCATGGACAAGGACATGTACCGCATTTGGTGGAAGCTCGTCCACAATCGCGCCGGCGAGTACTTCTACAATGCCATGTGTGCTTACCACTGGTCCAAGAGCGATGACGGCTCGTTCACGGCGGTCACGCCGAACATGGTCGTGGGCGTGAACGACAAGACGAACCGCGCCGCCATCGGTGGTCGTTACAGCTCGCAGTTCATCGAAACCAACTTCCCGCGCGACTATTTCACGCTGAAGCACCTGACGAGCATTTCTGACTAAGACCACGCATCAGCCGTAACGCCACTTTCGAGCGGGCTTCCCCCACAAGGGAAGCCCGCTTTTTATTCCGGCTGCGTTCCACTGGACGGAACCCCGCTGGGCAGGAATTTGCTCCTGCTCCCAACTGTTCCTCTCGCATGCATGACTCCCCAGCCTGCCTGGAGCGGAGGCCTCCCGCGAGATAGAACAAAATGGCAGATAGTCTGCCAGCCAGAAACGCTCGGTTACTTCACCTGGAGACGAGCCCGACCCGGAACCTCAAGATTACGACCGAATGCCCCCATGGGAGCATTCGCCGACACAGCCCGAGCGGTTGTTCATCAAGAACTTCTTAAACCGTGCGATATTGCCCCCTCGCCGGACCCGAAATCGAGACGGAAGCTGGGCTACCCCCTACCCATTGTCGCACAAGTCGCCTTCGAGCTGCACGGGCCGCGCCTCACTCGATTTTCCGCAACGGCACACACTCAGTTCCCTCAGGGATTCAGGGGCAAACCCGTGCCTGCGATAGTCCGCCCGGCTTCAACTCTCCGAGGGTGGGTTGGGACGCCGAAACTCACCCTTCAGCCACCGGGCAATCCACCCTTCCTTCTCGCTTCCGGCAATGGCCTCCAGCTCACCGTGATCTAACCAAACGCCACGGCATTGGGGGCACTCTTCCACCGCAATCCCTCGCTCGATCACGTGCTGCAAACGGACGCCACATTTCGGGCATCGCATGCGCGCGAGTTCGCGGATGTGGGCCTCCATTTCTTCGGCCTTGGCCTGGCGCATTTTTTCAATCAGCTTGCGGTCCTGCTCGGCAAAGTACAAGTCCTCGCGAGCTCGCTCGACGTCGCGAAGCTTCTGCCCTAGCCGATCCTTCTCATCGGACACCATGAGGAGACTCCTTTTTGACCGCCGGCTCCCGCAAGTGGGACCACCGAGCGCGAAGCCAGTTATGGATTCGCCGGGCCCACACACTTTCACTGCTCAACACCGAGAGACCGACAACGATAAACAGTACGCCTTGCAGGAACGGGAGGAAGAGCCCTACGACTCCGAGCCCAATCAAGGCCGAACCGACGACGATCCGAAGCCACCGTTTAAACCGGCTCCGCCGCTCGTTGTTTGCTCCGTACTGCTCCATTGGTCCTTCCGCAGCTCCACGGCCGAGGAACGTTGTTTAGCCCGCTACTCGAACCGGGGCTAGCCCGCCACGATTCCAACGTTCCAGCAAACGACTCAGCCGACAGCCTTCATCGTGCGCAACTCGTCCGAGATTGGCATGCGGTGAAACACCCTCTGAATTTCCTCGCGAGGCACGGCAAAGACAGCCCCGTTCGACGGCACGGGCTCGGTTCGCAGCCACTCGGGAACATCCGCTTCTTCCAACTTGAATCCGGCCCTGCGGTTAAACTCCCATTCATCCACCATGCATTGCCAGCCCAAATCGGCCGCCTCCTCAAAACTGAGATTCGACCCGTAGAAACAGTTGTAGAGCGTCCGAATGTCTTCGATCGTAGGCTGCTGAAATTGACAAAAGCCGCTGGAATCACACAAGGCGTTAATGAGCTGCGCCTCCTGGGAGGCACGCGCCAGATCGGCCACAGGCGCGACGACCAACCCAGCCGTGTGATCCGCACCCATGGCACTGGTCGCATAGGTGATACCGGTAGCGTTCAAGGTTCTAGGCTCCCAGGCTGGAATTCCTTGACCTTGAATTGCCGGGATGCGGTCCTTGACACCAAAGTACTTTGCGGTCGCGACCACGCCCTGGGCGATCGTTTCGGCGAGCTCGTCTCCTTTGTCTACCTTGTCCAACAATGCGAGCACCGCCTCGCCATCGCCCCACGGTAGGGCGCCGCAGTCCATCGCCAAGGCAATCGCACCGCCGGTTTCGATGGTATCCAAACCCAACTCGTCACACATGCGGTCTATGCGCGCCACCTGATCGAGGTCGCCAATACAACAGTTGGAGCCGCACAGCGCTAAAGTTTCGAATTCCAGCGCCGAGGTCACATATTGGCCCTTCGCATCGTGCACGATGTTGGAGCAGCGAACAATGCAACCCGTCATACAGTGATGCATACCGCCACCGCGCGTAGCGAAGTTCTGAACGATCCGGGCTCCGTCCAACTGATCCGCATGTTCGAACTGCATGGCGCGACGGTTCCGCGTCGGAAACGTGCTCATCATATTTGCCAAGGGCACGGTGGCAGACGTGCCAAATTGGAAAAGCTGCGGCCCGGATTTGTACTCCTTGGTCAACTTCGCCACGTACTGTTTGAATCCCGCAGGGTCCGCGGGCGGCCGGGCTTGCGTGCCTTCGTCATCGACGACAATCGCTTTCAGGCCCTTGACCCCCATCGCCGCACCCAATCCCCCACGGGCGGCATGTCGAGCCGGATGGCGCTTACCCTCGTCGGTAAAGGCCACACTCGCCCCTGAGAATCCTTTCTCGCCCGCAGGCCCACAAAGCACAAAGGCGGCACGCGCAGAGAACATGGTGCTGAGCTTTTCCGAGGCCGCATAGGTCCGCAGCCCAGCCAGCTCCGGGCACTCGCGAATTTGCACCCCATTCTTGTCAATGGCCACCAGGTAGCGCTTAGAAGGATCCTGAGCCTTGCCTTCCACAATGAGCGCACGGTAACCGAGTCGCGCGAGTTTCTGCCCGGCCTGGCCGCCCGAGTTCGCTTCTTTGATGCCACCGGTCAGGGGACTTTTGCCACCTACACTCATGCGGCCCGAAGTCGGTGCCATGGTTCCCGACAACACGCCCGGCGCAAAGATCACCTTGTTCCCGGGCCCTAGGGGGTCGCAGCGCGGGTCTACCTCCTTTAACAAGATTTTTGCGGAAAGCCCCCGGCCCCCAATGAACTTCCAGTCCTCCGGGAACGGCTCTTCTTTCCACGTGAGGTCAGTCATGTTCACCCGCAGTAACTTTTCCATTTCCTTTCCTCCGGTCTCTATACTCCAACGCGAACGCTTTCGAACCGAGTGTGCGGCCAACGCACGCTCCTTCTTCCTCTGCCGAGCTACCCGGGCAAATGCAAGCGTGGGGTTGCCAATCTGTCATGAATCTCCGCGCAAACGCCTGGTTTTCGACAGCACTGCCACTCGGATCTCATTTACGATGACGCGATGTGGTCTGGTCGTTCCACCCCTGGAAGCACCTCAGCATACAGGCCGGAATCCGCGAATTGTTTCCAGTGTTCCTTGTTTCTGAGTACGAGCAGGTTGCACCATCGTTGGATCGGCTCGTCCACGTAAGCTCGCGATTCCATGCCGTCGAAGTCCGCGAGGCGGCCGAGGTCCCAACTTCGAGGATGACAACGAACCACATAGCACTCGCCGTTCCCAGAACCCGACTGCTGCAGCCAGCCCCACTCGGCTAATTGGCGGAAGAGTTTCCAAGCGACGCTCGCCTTCACGTTATGTTCCTTGGCCCACACCGCCGGATTCACACCTGAGCCGCCACCTCCACGAAACTCCAGCCAAGCGGAGCGCAAAGCCTGCAAAGCCAAAATACTTCTCGGAGCGAACGATCTCTTGCCGGAGTCTGCACCGAACTCCACGGTAGCCGCGCATTCCGCGCCAAACAAAAAAACCGCCCAGCTTGCGTACAGCCAGACCAAGGTGATGGGCAACTGCGCCACCGCACCGTAAATCGCACCGTAGCGGGCAACACCAATTTGCAGCGTCACGTACAACCACTGGACAACCTGCCATAACACGCCCCCCACGATTGCGCCCACGACGACTGCCCGCCACTTTGGCTTCCGATTCGGCAGCACCACATAGAGAAGCAGCAGCCCGACCACGTTCAGAGCAATCGGCGCCAATATCCACAAGGAATGCAGCAGTTTGCCGACGAGCGGCACCTCTCCAGCCAAGCGAATCGCGTGGCCGAGCCTCAGGGACGAGGTAAACGCAATTGCGCCGAGCAACAGGAAAGGCGTCAATAAAACCAACCCCGAGTATTCGCTCAGACGCCGCCACCAGTCCCTTCCCTGCTGCACTCGCCAGATGTGATTCAGAGCACTTTCGATCGCTCCGAGCACGCTGATGACGGAGATTAAAAGGAACAAAGCCCCAAAGGCGCCCACGACGTTCACGTTGACTCGCTCGACGGCAGCCACCAGCGAGGCCATCGTTTCTGGTGGCAAGGCTAGTTTGGCGAGGAGAAGCTGCTCCATCCGTCGCGGCAGCCCAAGCCCCTTGAGCACCGCAAACATCACCGCCAGCAGCGGCACAATCGAAAGCAGAGAAGCATAAGCAAGGGCGGACGCGCGCAGAAAACAATCATCCGTGTGGAACCTCATGCACACGGCCCACACAGAGCGAAGCTGCGCCCGCAGCCACGTGACGCCAGCGAACCTCATGGCCCGAGGCCTCTCACGGCAAGTGCGTATACGACCACGTTTCCGTCAACACATCATTTCCACGACGCAAAAATGCCCGCAGTTCGACGGGACGTGTACCCGCCGGCCGTACTTGGAAGCCCAGGCGCCAAGTACGGTTCACCGGATTTTTTATCAGATGCTGCTCGACAATTTCGCCCGTATCCGGTCCCGAGGCAACGGTAACTACGCCCTCCGGAGGCTCTGTGGCTTCCAACCGCTCCAGCGTCGGGCTCCCAAAATCGACCACGAATCTTTGGAAACCCTCCTTGGTGCGCTCCTGCCGCGTGGCGATGACACGCCCTCCCGGGGGGCGAGTCGGATCGTCTCCGTACCAAAATAGCGTGTAGCGGAGTTGCACTTGATCACCCTTGCCGGGAGGCTGCCGTGGCCTCCAGTACGCGACGATGTTGTCGTGGATGTCCGAATCTGTAGGCAACTCCACAAGCTCCACCCAGCCTTCGCCCCAGTTGCCGTACACTTCTTGCCACGCACTGGGGCGCAGCTCGGAGCGCGCCTCCAGGTCCTGATAGTGCTCAAAATCTCGATCTCGCTGGAGCAAACCAAACCCGCGAGGATTCGGAAGTTGAAAAGCACTGACGTGAATGGACTTCGGATTGTCCAGCGGGCGCCATAACCACTCGCCGGTTCGGCTGAACAAGAGCAAACCGTCGGAATCGTGTACCTCCGGGCGAAAATCATTGAAGCACCGCGGCGTGTTTTCGCCGTGGAAAAACATGCTCGTCAGCGGAGCGAACCCGACCTTCTTGACCGCTTCCCGAAAGAACAGATGGGCTTCGATATCCACGCGCGTCTGGACCCCGGGAACGACGAAGAACTGATAAGCACCGGTCACGCTGGGGCTGTCCATGAGTGCGAAAATGGTCAACGTGGTCGCGTCACTCGCCGGGCGCAGTAACCAAAATTCCGTGAAATAGGGGAATTCCTCGCCTTCAGGCTCCACGGTGTTGATGGCCAAGCCGCGCGCGGACAAACCGTAAATTTGGTCCCGGCCCAAAGCTCGGAAATAGCTCGCCCCGAGAAACACGATGACTTCGTCCTTGTACGACGGAGTCTTGATCGGATAGTGCACGCGGAACCCTGCAAATCCAACATCTTCGGGGATTCGATCTGCAAACTGGTTCTTGCCGTAATCGAATAATGCGGGGGCAAAACGCACGTGTTCTACCCGCCCCGCGTCGACGACGTTCACGGAAACCGGCCGCGGATAGTAAAGCCCGAGGTGAAAGAACTGCACTTCAAATGGCAAGTTCTGGTCGCGCCAGAGCGAACGCTCCGGCCGAAAGCGAATATCACGCCACTCGTCGTAGGTCATGTCGAGCATCCACTGCGGCACCTGCTCCTTCGTGTCGCGGTAGCTCTCTTGCGCCAGCAGCCGCGCCCGTTCCACCACATCCCCGAATCCGAATCCAAAGGCTCCGGGGCCCCAGAGCAGCGAACACACCACCAAGCCCAACGCCATGTTTTTCGACCGATGCATGCACTTGACCTCCGTGCGGCCCGAGACCTCATCGAGCGTGCCGGCCGTATAGCGCACCCACGCCGAAGCGCATCCGCCGGCAGTGCTAGACCCAGAAATGTTTTTCGGTATAGCGACAATTTATGAACGAGGGAGGAACACGAAACGATCCGATCCGGAACGGTCCGCTCACGAGCGGGTTCGATCGCTTTATGGGGGTCCGCTTCGTCTCGGCTTCTCGAGACGAGGTTGTGCTCGAATACGATGTGGAGGAGCGCCACCTGCAGCCGTACGGGATTGTGCACGGCGGGATGCACTGCGCTACGATCGAAACTGCGTGCTCCACTGGGGCTGGTTTGGACGCCCTCGAGCGGGGCCAAGCCGTTGTGGGTGTCGAAAATCACACGAGCTTCATTCGCGCGGTGCGCTCGGGAACTATTCGCGTCACAGCCAAACCGATTACCCGCGGTCGTCGCACGCAGCTCTGGGAAGCAACCGCACGGGATGCCCAAGGCCAAGTCATTGCCACGGGGCGCGTTCGACTTTTATGTCTCGAACCAGGCACCGAGCTGGGCGGGCAGCCGGTGACTCGGCCGGCCGGCTCGAGCGAGTGACGGCGGAGCGATCCGGATCACAACAAACCTCGTCTCTTGCAACGGCTTATCCCCACCGAGCGGACGGGAGTACGCCGCCTTTCGCCTCATTGGGCCCGCACGTTACGTCCGTGCCCGTGCCTCGTCCCGCTTCGGCGGTTCCGTGACACTGCCGCTATTCCGCTGTGACCCGTCGGTGAACCAGAGTCAACAGCCGTGCGAGCGGCATGGGTTTCGCTCTTCTCCGCCTCACGATGCTAACGGCGGGTATTCGTTTCGTGTTCACCTTCGCTCTGGGCGCAAGCCTCCTTGTTCATGGGGCAGCGCGAGCGGCGACTTTCTACGTCGCACCCTCCGGTGACGACACTGCAACGGGCGATCTCGAACGGCCATGGAGAACAATTCAGTTTGCGGTCAACCAGGCCATGGCTGGCGACGTGGTGGTCGTGCAGCCCGGTCTTTATCGAGAATCCGTCACCATCACCCGAGCAGGCACCCAGGAGAACCCGATTCGGATTGCGGGCCAGCCCGGAGCCACACTGGAATCTCCCGATCCGCTGCAAAGCCTTTCCGCGTTCGACTTACGCCCCGGCTCCGCCTACGTAGCAATCGAGGGGTTCGAAGTTCGCGGGGGATTCCACGAAACGATTTTTCTGCGGTCCGGGGTTCATGACATCGCCCTGGCGCGGCTCCATGTTCACGGAAACCGAGCCGGCCTGTGGATTGCCGGAGCAGAAAACGTGCAACTCCTAGCGAGTCTCATCGAAGGCAACAGTGTCACAGGCATCCGAGTTTACCAAGGCAGTCGAAACGTGGTCATCCGCGACACCGACTCGATCCATAACGACGATGGCCTCGGCTGCGATGGAAACGCTGACGGTTTCTCCGTCGAACCCGATGTAACGACCTTTCGTTGCGTGCGGTGTCGCGCCATCGGCAATGGAGAAGATGGGTTCGACATCGCGGCCTCCGATGTGTCCATCGAACAAAGCTGGGCCCTCGACAACGGTTGCGCCGGGGTCAAGCTTTTTCGGGGCAGCCGCATGGAAAGCTCGGTTGTTGCACGCAATCACACGGGAGTTTCGACAACTTCCGTATCACCGGACGGGGCGTTTTTCGATTTTCGACATCTCACCGTAGCCGACAATGCTGGCACGGGACTACTCGTTCGTTCTCCTCTCGCTGCGTTTACCCAGAGCCCATACACCGTGCGAATGTCCAACTCGATCGTCGCCGGAGCCAGCAAAGCCGTCGAAGTGGAAGGCAACGCCACATTCGTAGGCGCGCGCAACATCTTGTTTCGTCCCGATTCTACTGCCCCAGTATTGGTGGTTCGAAAGAACGGCAACGCGAGCGTCTTTTCTGGTCAAGGGATCAATGCCGGCCTTTATGGGGGGCAAGCAGAGGTCGCGAACGGGACTCTAGCCGTGGACCCAGAATTTGCCGAGGCGGTGTACTATACCCTCGGGCCAACGAGTCCAGCCATCGATCGAGGCGTGCAGCTTTCCGAAGGCGGCCCGGACGTCACCGGGCAGCCGCGTACCCATGGGCTCTCGCCCGACATCGGCGCACACGAATCTTCGACCACGCTACCCGATCATCCGCCTTGGCCCGATCCTGGTCCGCCCCGTCTCGTCATCGCGGGAACTTGGTTGCGCCTCACCGCATTCGGTTCCGTGGACCCCGATGGAAACGCTCTGACCTACGCCTGGGATTTTGCGGACGGAACTGCAACAGTGCTGGGCTTTACCGTCCGGCATCTCTATCTCGAGCCAGGCCGCTACTCCGTAGAACTCGCGGTCAGCGACGGCGCGAACGAGCGTCGCCGGGCAACACAGGTCGCTGTGGACTGGCCGCCGACCAGCCATTGGGACCACGACACCGCCATCCTTCCGGTGCCGCCGCAAAGAGTTTCCATCCGCAAGGGGCAGACCCAGACGGCCCGCACACTGCGTGTGCGAGTGCAAAATGCTGACCTCTCACCCACCGCCGAACGATACGGGCACATCGTGCAGCTCTCCGCATCCGACGGCAATTGCCCGCCTGGCACCGTGGTCGTCCAGCCGGACTTCGAACGGCTTGTCGCCGGCAGCCAACAGCGCGCTCTGTTATCAACCGGCAAGTCGCGAACCGCACGAATCGCGCTGCGATTTACACGCTCTGCGGCCCCTGGCTGCACTATTATCCTCCGTGCGGAGACATACTTGCCGAACAACCACGATCCCAACCCCGATAACAACCAGGTTTCCGTGCCGTTCACGGTCCTGGACCGCAACCTACCTTGAGCCGGCCATGTCACCCGTGCTGGCGCATTTTGGGTCGTAAGCGGATACGCTAAGGCCACCGTCAGGAGGATCTTCGATGGAATTCCCTGCTCGAGGAGTCGCGGAGGCCGAACCGAGGGTGGATGCAGGCTTCACGCACGTGGCCTTAGCGGTGCAGAATGTGGATCGAAGCATCGACTTCTACCGCCGCTTTGCGCGGATGGAATTGGTGCATCACCGCAGAGACGACGCCACAGGAACCCGAGTGGTGTGGCTGAGCGATCGTACCCGCCCTTTCGTACTCGTGTTAATCGAAACTCAACAGGTCGAACACGTCCTCGGAGGTACGTTTTGTCATCTCGGGGTCGCCTGTTCCGCGCGCCAGGAGGTGGAGCGACTGGTCACCGAAGCTCGATTGATGGGGTACGAGACTACCGGGCCCCACGACAGCGGCCCGCCGGTCGGTTACTGGGCGTACATCGTGGATCCTGACGGACACAACCTGGAGCTCTCTTACGGGCAGTTCGTCGGGTCCACCGTCGCCAGCAGCGCGAGCGGCGGAGCAAGCCCGGCTGCAACATAATGCGCTCCTCGAAGTCGGGGAAGACCGATCAGAAGTCTTTGCGGGCGAATACCTGGAACCCCACAACCAGCAGCAAACTGCTCCATAGGAACAACGAGACCCAAACTGCAGCACCGGGCACCGCGACCGGCAGCAAGAACCGAAGCCCCAAATCCTGGTACAACAGCAAGCGCACGGCGTCGATCGGGTTCAGCAACACCGCGACTTCTAGCAACGGTTCCATCGGGTATTCTTCGAAAAGCACGATGGCGTAGAGAAGAAGGGCATCGTACACCAACGCGCCGACGAACCACACCACGAGCAAGGTCCCGAGCCCACGTGCCCGATCCTCCACCCAGGTTGCAACAACGATCCCTGCGAGCACGCTCACGCTGGAGAGCCCGAAATTGGCCGATAACACCAGCAGCGTCTCGCGGAGTGGGAGGCCTGCCGGCACGACGACCATGGCCACTGGCACGACAACGCTGGCCGCGAAGGCAATCACTAAAGCGAAGACGGCGGCGAAATACACCGACGCGCGCGATACCGGCTGGGTCAGCAAAAACTCGTCATAAGCTCGCCGGCCGTAGGTGGAGTTTGCTGCGGCAACGGCACTGATCAATGGAATCACCAACAAGCTCACGTGGGCTAAAACCAGCAACGTGCGCTCGGTGCCTTCGCTAAACGCTACCGCCAGCGCGCTCGTCGCGAAGAACATCGCTGCATAGAGGTACAGCCAGCGGGCCCGCAACACATTGCGCAGCTCGTAGTTCAACAGTCGAACAAAGATAGCACGGCCTCCTCGAGCGAGTTTGTTTGGGTACGGCTCTGAAGCTCGGCGATCGATCCTCCAAAAACGATACGGCCTTCATCCAAGAAGGCAATGTGATCCGCAACCGCCTGAACCTCCTGAAGCAAATGCGACACGAACAAAATCGTGGTTCCCTTGGCCTTTTGGTCTAAAAACAGTCGGCGAAACACACCAGCCGCGACCGGATCGAAACCAACGGTCGGCTCGTCGAGAATCAGCACCGGAGCATTCACTCCGAGGGCGAGGATTGCGCTCAGTTTTTGCCGGGTTCCTACCGACAGCGTGCCCACTGGCCGATGGAGAAATGAGGAAAATCGGAATTCCTCGATGAAACGGTCGAACTCCTGAGTGCGGAGGTTGCGGATTTCACACACGATGCGCAGGATTTCCCGAGGTGTCAAATTGCCTGGGTAGTGAGGGTTTTGGGGCATGTAACCGAACAGGCGCTGGTATTTCTCGATCCCATGTAACCTGCACCCTTGCCAGAGAATCTCGCCCTTGTCTGGCCGGACCAGGCCCAAAACTGTTTTCATCAACGTGCTCTTGCCGCTTGCGTTCGGTCCCACCAATGCCGTGAGCTGCCCGGCGTGCACGGCCAGGGAAACACCCCGCAGAGCGGTGGTACGTCCGTAGCTCTTGTACAGTTCTCGGATTTCCAGCACGCGATTGGTCCGATTATTCGCCACTCCACCTCCCCTCTTTGGATCCGAGCGCGGCGGGATGAATGTAACCGCTACCGCAACCTCCACCCCACGCCGCCAAATTGGTCATGGTTTCTATCGCACCCCGGCCGCCCCGGGCTCACGGGTTTTCTTTCGGCAGGCACCCATCCGAGTCGTTGCGAAGGCGCGGCCTATCGTCAGCAAACTCGGTGGGTGCAAAATTGGGGATGAGGCGCTCCGCCAAATCTAGGAACTCGAAAAACGTGCTTCGCACGAGGAACCCGGCCAATGGATATCTGGCAAGCAACACCGCCGAGAACGACACTGGCCGAAATGGCTCGTCACCAAAGCCGTCGCGGTCGCGATCATATCCCCAGTATGCACTGTAATAGTTCCCCTCAAAGCGATTTCCTCCACTTTGAAGGGAATTCGTGTACACATCGAACAAGTTGCCTTCGAACGCATTGGCCCGGAAGCGGTTTTGTTCGGCGCTACCCCAGAGCGACACCGCCAAGCCATTCCGCACAAAAGTGTTTCCACAAATGTCGTTGCGGTTGCTCTCGTCCACATGCAACGCAACCGAATTCCGCTCGAAGCGATTGTGGACCAGTGAGGAGTCCGAAATCTCCTTCAGCAATAGCCCGTACGCGGCTTTTCCTTCCTGATCCACAAACCTGTTGCTGCGCATTTGTACCATGCGCGAGTACATGACCGCCACACCGGCGCCATTCCTCGAGAAGACGTTGTCGCCAAAGACGTTGCGGTCGGAGTACATGAAGTGCAAACCGTAACGAATATTGGCCTCTGCCTTGTTGCGACTCAACGTACTCTCGGTGGTGAACTCGAGATAGATACCGTCGCGGTGGCCGCGAACCTCGTTCCCGAGCACCGCAAGGCGCGTGGAATTCCACGCATGAATGCCATTTCCCGAACCACCTTCTCCGCGTGGTACGCCCAGAATAACATTGCGTTCCACCCGACAGTCCTCGGCATTTTCGAGATAGATGGCAAAGAAATTGTCCTCGAAGCGGTTGTGGGCCAGCACGCAATGCTTTGCGTTCGTTACTCGAAGAGCCGCAGTGTCGCGCAGCAAGTCACGTCCCGAGCGGACGAACGAGAACCCTTCGATCCGAACGCCGTCGGCACGAACCTGCACCAGAGGCCGCTGTCCCTCGCCGTCAAGCACCGCGCCCTCTCCCAATAAAACGATCGGCTTGGTCACCTCCACGAATTCGCGGTAGACTCCTGCCTTCACCACCACCGTCTCCCCTGCCGGTGCAGACTCGACCGCCTGACCAATGGTGGAGTAACCGCACTGGCTACACACAGTCACCACGGCCAGCAGTGTCGCCATCAGCATGAGCCCGATCGCTCTTTAGCCGACGAAATCGGCCCACTGCCGAATCTCGAAAGCTTGCGGCGCGACCTGATTCGACTCGAACCATTGTCGTGCCTCGAGTTCGCTTTCGAAGGCGGCAAGGTTTCCGCCCATCGGACTCCGAAAGCCAGCCCAGCGCGCAATCCGGGCTTCGCTGGCCTCGATCCAACGAGGCGGGCCCCCGAAACTTCGCAAGTACACGGTACGCACCCTCGTGCGATTTTGCCCGACAAAGCGGAGTGCGCATTCGATGGAGTCGAAAAACACGACACGACCTTTGTCCGTGTGGACCTGAGCCGCAAAGCGAGGATCTACAATGGTCATGTGACACTGCGCACATTCTACCGCCCCACTCGACAACTCCACGGGACCACGCGGTTCGCAACCTTGAACCAAGATCAATACGGGGAATAGGAGTCCCGCCCACTTCCCGAAGCTGCCAAACTGCAAGCAACTCATTGGTTACGCATGCCCGCGAGCTCACTTAAAGCGGTTTCGCCTCCCGCGAGCGCCACAACACGCAGAGGCCGCAGATTCCCAGCGCTCCCGCGAGCATTAGGGCAACCCCGCCAACATGCGGGAAGGAGACTGCGGTGAAATTCAAAAGCTCCTTGCTCCCGATCAAAGGGGGTTGATACGACATGCCGGGGATTTTGATTGGAGCAGTGGGATCGAGGTTGTGGCCGTAATCGTACTCCCAAAGGTAAAAGTCCACCAAACCCAGTAAACCCAGCAACGAATAAACGACGACCCACAGCAAAGCCAAGGCGCGCGTTGGCACGAGAGCGATCATTAAGGCCCAGGCGGACAAGGCAACGACCGCCAAGGGCATCCAGCGCAGTTCGGGGATTCCCGCAGGGTCGATTGGCTTCATGCCGATGTAGTGGTTGAGTCCGTTCACCA
This sequence comes from Candidatus Binatia bacterium, assembly GCA_026004215.1. Classification (GTDB taxonomy): domain Bacteria; phylum Desulfobacterota; class Binatia; order HRBIN30; family HRBIN30; genus HRBIN30. The sequence goes on along the minus strand of BPIR01000003.1, from coordinate 168,813 downwards.
AGTCCAACTGGCCGGTGATGCGATGGGTCCAGATGTACATGGAAATCCCCTCAGGATACTGTGGAGCGTACAGCCGAATGCCCCAAAGCGGGACAAAGAAGTTCACGAGGGGCAGAACGCCCGCGAGCACGAAGCAGGCGCGCGGGCCAAAAGTTGTCCTGCTCATGAGAGGCTGCCCTCACTTTCCCGTGCCGTACGAGATCGGCACATTCGCACCTGCCTCGGATACGCGCACATAGCCCTGCATCTCCTGGTGCAAGGCCGAGCAAAAATCCGTGCAGTAAAACGGGTACACTCCCACCTTCTTCGGCACCCACTTCAGCGTCTTCGTCTCTCCCGGCATCACCAAAAGCTCGGCGTTCTCGGAGCCAAAGACGGCAAATCCATGCGGGATGTCCCAGTCTTGTTCGAGGTTGGTCACGTGGAAGAAGACCGTATCCCCCACTTGGACCCCCTCGATGTTGTCCGGCGTAAAATGACTGCGAATGGCGGTGAGGTACACGTGCACTTCATTGCCTCGGCGCTCCACCCGCGCTTCTTTTTCCGATTTGACGGCTTCAGGGTGGTGGTTTTTTTCCAGCGGATAAATCTTGGCGACCTTGTTCTTGAGCAAGTCCGCGGGCAGAGCTTGCGCGTAGTGAGGTTCGCCCACGGTCGGGAAATCGGAGAGTAGCTTCATCTTTTTCCCGGAGATGTCGTAAAGCTGGGCCGACTGGGCCAACTCGGGGCCCGTGGGGAGGTAACGGTCCTTGGTGATTTTGTTCATCGCCAAGAGATACTTTCCCCAAGGTTTCTGCGAGTCGCCCCCCGGGATCATTAGGTGGCCGATCGAATAGTATGTGGGAACGCGGTCGACGACCTGCCAAGTTCCGAGTTGCCATTTGACGACCTCGGAACTGACGAAACACGAGGTGTAGGCGAACCCTTGCCCGTCAAATTCAGTGTGCAAAGGCCCGAGACAAGGTTTTTCCACCTCGCCTGCTACCGTGGCTTCGTAGGCGAGCACAGGAATTCCTTGCACTTCGCCCGCAAATTTCTTTTCTGCAATCGCCTTTTGCATCTTGCTGAAGGAGTGCACTGGAATCACGGTAGCGAGCTTTCCGCCACCAACGATGTACTCACCGGTCGGATCCACATCCACACCATGCGGCGACTTGGGAGTGGGCAAATAGTAAATGGCTCCGGGGCAGGCTCCGGCCTCGAGCACCGTGACTTCCCGCAGGACTTCGCTGACAGCCAAGTGACGCTCATCGTCGTAAATATTGTGGTAATATTCCGCCGGCCATTTTTGGCCCTTGCCTTCCTTCAAGCACTCTTCGGCGCGCCGCCAATTCACCGCCGCGATGAAATCCTTATCGTTTTGCGATGCCCGGATCTCCAAAAGCGTATGCGCCTGCTCGGTATTGTAAGAGGTAAAGAAACACCAGCCGTAGGACGGTCCCTTGCCACAGTGCGCTAGGTCGTAGTCAAAGCCCGGCACTAAAATTTGAAAAGCCAGACTCATTCGCCCGGAGTCTGGGTCTACAGAGACGAAGTTCAACGTACCTTTGAAATTTTCCTTGTAACTTGGAATGGGCACGTCCCGTTGCGGCACTGGCACCGAGAAGCGTGTCGCCGAGACGACGTACCTGGTATCCGGGGTTACGAAAGGCGAAGCGTGATTCCCACCAGAGTTCGGAATTTCGAGGATTTCGACGGTCTGAAACGTGGTCAGGTCGGTGCGGGCAATGCGCGGCGTGTTGTTCGAGTTTCCAAATAACCAGCGCCCGTCCGGAACGCCGTTGGTCTGCGACAATTCCGGGTGATGATAATCGTCCCACGGAATGAAACCGTGCGAGGTCATCAAGAGCGGTTTTGTTTCTTCCGAAAAGCCGTACCCGTTTTCCGGATTCACCGCAAACACGGGCACAACTCGCAACAGCCGCCCGGAGGGCAACCCATAAACGGCCACCTGCCCGGAAAACCCTCCGGACAGGAAGGCGTAAAACTCATCGTACTTACCTGGGGCGACGTAGACCTTTTGGGCAGCGTCCTCCGCCATGAAACCTTGCGTGGAAACCTGGCGTTTGCAGGAGACACCACTGAGGACCACCAGCACCAGCCCTAAGGCCAAAAACCAATGCGCACGTACGCTGCAACTCTTCATACTCCACCTCCATGCCCAGTACGACGGGCTGCGGCAGATCGTCGCAATTTGGGTGCCGCCTCTTTCGAGCCAGCCTGGATCTCGAATTTCTCCAGCTCGCGTATGCGCACCCCGCTTTGCCTTCTCACGGATGCGCAGGCTCACGAGCCGCCGTATCTCAAAGCAGCAACACCTTTGTCCGGACCCTGTGTTCCGCGCCCCAAAAAACCTCCACAAGGCCCCAGGGTACGCCATCCGCGGGACCGAAACGGCGCGCGCAACCCCGAAACGTAAGGGTGCCCCGACGACCGGGCCCCCATGGGCAAAACGGCACTACGCATTTCGAGGGTGGCGCGGTGTTCTCCGTTCCCCGACCGGAATCCGCTTAGGTGCGACGCGACGGACAACGCGAAATCAAGAAGCCCCGTCGAGTTGCCGGAAGTATTCGAGAAGGGCGCGCGCCTCCTCTTGCGAAACGTTTTGAAAGGTCATCTGCGTTAGGTAAGTGGCCAAAAGTTCCTTGGCTTGCGGATCCTTCTGGGTCATTTCGACCGGATTGAGGATCATGTTCATGACCCATTCGGGAGACCGCCGCTGTGTCACACCTTTGAGGGGCGGCCCCACGAACCGCTCCTCGAAGCGGTGGCAAGCCGAGCACTTTTGCTCGAATACCGCTTTCCCTTTTTCCGCCAGACTGAGGTCCAATGGCCCCAACTGAACGCTTTGAACGGGGCCAACTCCTTTACCAGCATGGCCCGCCGGAAAAGCCTGAGTCGGAGCCAGGCCACTGTTGGCGCTCTCCTCCGACCGTGTGCAACCAGCCGCAACCAAACACCCTCCAAGTAACGATATGACGATCCAACGCATAGAGAAGCATCCCTTCTGTTGCGCGATTTTGGAACTAGCCGCACGCACCAGTGCAGCCGCAAAATTCTCACGCAAATGCCGTACCGCCGGGCGTGAATACCGAATACTCCCCAGAGCCCGACAACGCCTCTCAGTTCTGGAACTCCACTAGGTCTTGACCTTCGTTCCTGCTTGGAACCCTCGGTGACCAGTGATGGCGGCGTTCGTTTCCTCGGCACGATCCGAGGAAGGCCAGCAATCAAGACTGGTTGATGAGGCTTGCGGCCACCGCAGCACCGAATCCGTTGTCGATGTTTACGACCGTTACACCGGCCGCACACGAGTTCAGCATGGCCAGTAATGCGGCAAGCCCACCAAAGCTGGCCCCATAACCCACACTGGTCGGAACCGCGATGACCGGACGTTCCACAAGACCGGCGACGACGCTCGGTAGCGCACCTTCCATACCCGCGACCACAATCAACACGCGAGCACGGCGCAACGTCTGGACGTGTGCCAGCAAACGATGCAGGCCAGCGACACCGACGTCGTAAATGCGGTGGACCCGATTTCCAAAAAATTCTGCCGTGACGGCAGCTTCCTCCGCCACGGGCAAATCAGCCGTGCCCGCCACTACGACGGCAATGGCCCCCCTGGCAATTTTTCTCCTGCGCGTGACGGCAAGCGCTACGATCCGACCAGTCGGGTAATACTGACATCCGGGGAGCGCACGTTCCAACGCCGCCGCGGCCTCCGGTTCCACACGAGTGACCAAAACGTCGTGCCCTCGCGTCACGAGCGCACGCGCAATCTCCACGATGTGCTCGACCGTTTTCCCCGGAGCATAGATAACCTCGGGAAAGCCCGTGCGAACTGCCCTGTGATGATCGACCTTTGCGAACTGCAGGTCCTCGAAGGGAAGTGTTTTCAGCGCCTCGACCGCCTCGTCCACACTGATGTTCCGTTCGCGCACATCCTGCAGGAGTTGTTTGAGCTTCCGCGGTTCCACGCCTTCCGTCTCCTTTCTGGAAGCGAGCGTTTACTCAAAGCGGAGTGAAGTGATCAAAACCCGGCTGTTTCACGGCAAGTCTGCCCTGCCCTTGCCGCACGACCACGCCTTGACCTTGCACAATTCGGCCGATCACCGTCACTTCCACCCCCGTTGCCGACCCTAACTTCTTGATCCGGCCAAGGTTCCTGGGCGGGGCCGTGAACAGCAACTCGTAATCCTCGCCCCCAGAGAGAGCGAGCGACAAGTCACTGCCACAAAACTTGCGGTACATGGAACTAACGGGCAGACGATCCGCATCCACCTCTGCCCCCACTTGGCTTGCCTCGCAAATGTGCCCGAGGTCCTGCACCAGCCCGTCGCTGACATCGATCATCGCCGAAGCCAGGCGAGCGTTGGCCAGGCCACGCCCGATCTCGTCCCGGCGCGGAGGCAAACGCCATCGCCGCAGTAGGAGAGGCGGGCAAGCACCCCGAGAGGTCAGCAACCGCACGCACAAAGATGCATCCCCTAACGTTCCGGTCACCAGAACCAAATCGCCAAGACGAGCACCCTGGCGCGAGAGCTGAGTTTTGGGCGCTTCGGCAACTACCGTGACGCTCAACCCAAGCTCCGCGGCTCGGTGCAAGTTACCTCCAATCACGCAGGCTCCCCAAGCCTTCGCTTCACGGGCCAAAGCGATTTCCAAGCGCCGCAACGCTTGCAAGCGGACGTACTCGGGCACCCCGCAATCGAGCAACACAAAGCGAGCCTTGCCGCCCATTGCCGAAACATCACTGGCCGCAACGCGGAAACTGCGCCTTCCGAGCGCTGACATGGGCAGCCATGGCAGTTTGAAGTGCACGCCCTCGAACTGGCTATCGACGGTCAAAAGCCAGTCCCTACGGCCACTGCGAACGCGGGCAGCATCGTGGCCGGGCCCGAAAACGACATCCGGCGCAGAAGGGAGCTTGGCAAACAAAGAACGTAGAAACGCAAACTCCCCACGGGCTCGACGCGATTTCGACAGCACTGTGGCATTGCTTACCCAACATCAGTCACTGCTTCCACTGCAGGCCACAGCTACCGCCCCGAAGGTGCCCCGAAATTGTTTTCGTCTATGCGGAGACTGACGCAGCTCCATGGCAGAGGCGCGGCGGCATTACAGCGAGGTCGAGCCCGACATTGGTCCACCGCCCACACCTGCCGCCATGGGAACGCTCACCGGCGGTGTGGCGGCGCGAGCCCATGGCCTCGTTTCCGTCCGCACCAGCGCGCGCCACGGCAGCCAGGCGCTTCAACCTGCAGGCACTGCATGTACCGATGCGTTCTCCACTTGCCCGCAAGCTGTCTTAGTCGTTGCGCTCAACGGCCTTTTGTCTGCCGCGGCGCGACCTTCGACCCCGATTTTCTTCCCAACGCTCCCCTTCCCGCCGCCGCCCTTCTGCGCTCGAACTGATTACTCGCTTGCTCTCACTTTGAGTACGGTCTCCACCGGTTCGGGTCGCACGGGATGTTGGCGCTTGTGCTGGTGTGGCTGCCGGTTTGCCGGCCTCCACAGGGGCGCCCGTTTCGGGTTGTCTCTTTGTTCGATGTTGGGGCTGCGCCAACGGGTCTCCGGGAAAGTAGTCCGTCCAGTCCACTCCTTGCGCTAGGCAAGGCGTAGCCAACGCCAAGTACACGCACGCGCAATACACGGAGAACTTGAAGTACAGCATGACAAGCCGTGCCGAGCAAACAGCGTGCTTTCTCGAAAATTGCGCAGGAACGTAGAAAAACCCTTACAAATGTGTACGCACCGGTCAGTTTGCGTGGTACGAAACCACCACAGCGCCAACAGAGTGGCAGCACCGTATTTGCGATAACCACAGCGCCTCGCCCTTCCAGCGCGTGCGACATCTGGCACAGCTTCTGCTGGATGCGGCGCACCAACTGGGAGGGACGGTATTGTGGAAAGTAGGCAAATCGCACAGACAATAGCGAGTCGGGTGCTGATTTTTCGGGTGGATGACGGAAAGTTCTGCATCCACTCCGACTGGGTCGAGGCAATATATCCGCGTCGCGAGGTAACGCTACACGCCATCAAAGGGGCGGACGGTTCCACGCAACAATTCCTCCTGCACCGCGGCCAACCTGCTTGGGTAGTGGATTTACGCCAAGCCTTCGCGTTGGACGACGTTCTGGGCACGGCGGAACGGCCCGCTTTTGCTGTCGTACGTTCGGGCTCGGCGCTGCTGGCGTTACGGGTGGACGAATTCACAGGTGTACGGGAGCTCGACTTGGCGGAGCGCTCGCCGGTAGCCACGGCCGTCGTGCGGGACGGCGGGCAACCGGTCGGCCACCTCGTCGAGCTCGAAGGCGAGTTGCATGTGTTGCTGGATCCCAACCGCATTCTCAATGCCGCGCTTCGCGATGCGTTGGACCCACTGCTCGAAGACGCTCTAGCTTACCGGGATCGGCAGGCGAAAATCGAGCGGCTCGTGGCAGAGCTGCGCAAGCAGTGTACGATTTCGGGGCTCAAGGCCTATGCACGACTTGCGCGGCGTAACGGCATGACCCGTAGCGCCGGTGCAGCCCGCACAGTGGTGGCCCTTCTCGAACAAACTTCTGGGTTCAATGGTGGAGTGGAAGGGAATCTCGGCGACGACAAGTTGCTGCGCGACTTGCTCGCACTCGCGTCGGCCGGGCAGTCGGGAAGAGTCCGTGTCGAAAGCCCCAGCGGGACCGCCTCGATTCTCTTCCGTAGCGGCGAGATTGTGGATGCGGAGTTCGGTGAGGACCGCGGACGCGAAGCGTTGAAGGAGATTCTCGCCTTACGCGAGGGCCACTATGCTTTCGACACCAGCGCGCCTGAAACCGGACCGCGGCGGATTGCCGATTCCACGGGCTGGGTCCTTACGGAAATCATGGACCAACTCACCGAAGAGCGGCGTGTCAAGCATCTGCGCGCGTCGCGATGAGCTTTTGTCCAACGAGGAGCAAAACGCATGATGTTGGATCGCAAACCTAGGGTTCTCGGAGTGGATGACAGCTTAACGATCCGCAAGGCGCTGGAGATCGTGCTCAAGCCCGCGGGTTACGAGCTGGAGCTGGCTGTGGACGGCGCGGATGCTCTGGCCAAAGCAAAGACTTTCCAGCCCGACGTGATCTTGTTGGATTTCATTTTGCCAGACATGCGCGGCAGCGAGGTTTGCCAACACCTCGCACTCGATCCGGAGACGGCACACATCCCGGTGATCCTCGTTTCCGCGAAAGGTGCCGAAATCCGCCAAGCTTATCGGGATGCCCGCAACGTTGTCAGCTACATTGCCAAACCTTTCAAGCCGCAAGTGGTCACCAGCATTGTTGCAGAGGTGTTGGCAAAATCTGCGGCCGGGGAGGAAGTCAAGGCAGCCGTGCCCGTCCACGAAGCCGAAGGGCTTTCGGTGCCGCCTGTCGCCCCAGTGGCACCGGTACCTCCAGCGGCCGAGCTTCCTCCAGCCGCTGGAGTCACACCGCCCCTGTCGGTCCTCCCGCCCGAGCACGGCGCCCCGACCGCAGTTCCCGCTGCAGAGACGGTCGCCCGGCCCAGCGCCCGTCCCGTTGCCCGCCCGCGCCCGGTTGCGCGGCCGCAAGCACCGGCGCTTCCTCTTGGTGAGGCAAAAGGAAGCGAATTCGGCTCGCCTTACACCTCTGAGGCGGCACGTCGCGAGGCCCTGGACCTCATGTTCGAGACGCTTCGAGCCAGTACCGAGGGCGTGTACGTCGAGGAGGTGGACACACCGCTCGGGGCCACAGCTGACCAAGCAAAGTCTTACCAGGACATCATCGAGGCCCTGATCCGTGAACTCGCCGAGGGCCTGAGTCACGCTCGTTCGGGTGTCAAGTTCCGACTTTACAGCGACGGCTCGGTGCGCTCGTTCGACGAGTCGCTCCACGAAATGTTCCGCCGCGCTTGCCGGCTTCTCTTCCGAGCTACCTCAGCGGGCGTAGTTACTCATGAATTGCCGCCACAGAAAACTAAAGTGCTGGTGGTTTGCACCAAAGGCAGCCCAGTACACCGGCAAATCCCTGCGCTCGTGGCCGCCCATCCCGAATGGCAAGTCTTTCAGGTCACCGAGGGCTTTCGCCAACTGCCCATGGTGATGCGGTTGTTGGCACCCTCTTTCGTGCTGGCTGAGGTCACTTGGTCCGGGGCACTATGGGACCAGTTAGCGCTGGCAGCGCGGCTGCCGGAAACTGCATCTGCGCGACTCATCGGCGTTGCGCCAGCGGACAGAACGCCTCCACCGGCACTCGACGACGAGACCCGGCGCGAGGCTGCGCTCACCGAGCGCGGTCTGCGTACGGTAGTCCGCTCGTTGTTCGAAGCAGAGGGCGTCATCGCGAAATTATCGGAAGGCGCGGTGGACCGCCGGGCTCTCGACCAACCCGAGCTTGCGGCCACTGCGAGCGAAACACCTACCCCGGAGCCGGAGGAACTCGGCGAAATGGCCGCACCCGAGTCCACGCCCGCATCGTAGAACCTTGTGGATATCCGGAGCTCACCCACAAAAAGGAAATTTTACGGGGAAATCGAACCATGGCGAAAATCTTGATCGTGGATGACATTCGCAGCGACGTGCAACTTATGGCGGACACTCTCCGGCCCGCGGGCTACGAGTGTATTCGCGCCAGTAACGGAATCGAGGCCATTGAAAAGGCTCGGGCGGAACAACCCGATCTCATCCTTCTCGACATCGTGATGCCCGGGCAAGACGGTTTCGCCACCTGCAGGCAACTCAAGCGGGATGCCACCACGAAACACATTCCGGTGGTGATCGTGAGTTCCAAAAACGGCGAGAGCGATCGCTTCTGGGGTCAGCGTCAGGGAGCCTCGGATTACTTGACCAAGCCGTTCTCGCCCAACGACCTGTTGGCCATCGTGCGCAAATACGTATGAAAAGCTTAGAAGAAACTCCGTTGATTCCCAGCTCCGGTGAAGCCGCTGCGCCCCTTGACGTAGTGGATCAACTGTCGGAGCGATTAGCTCAACTCGGGCAGGAGCACTGCGTATTTACGCGTAACGGGGAGCTCTTTGCCGTTCCGGTCCGCACAGCCAGGGAAGTGCTCTTCGACGAAACGCCCGCGCCCGTTCCCCAGGCGCCCGACGTGCTCCTCGGAGTCATCAACTTGCGCGGAGAAGTGTTGCCGCTGGTTCGTTTCGATCTTCTGTTGCATTTCGAGCCGCGCGCCTTCACCCCCGAGGATCATGTGCTGGTCCTCAGTGTGGACGGCGCCCACATGGGGCTCGTGGTCGATCGCGTCCGCGAAGTACGCCCAATCAACCCCAGCGAAATCCGGCCCGTAACAGAGGCGGAGGTCGGCCGCCCACACGTCCGGGGGCTCTGGGAGGGCCCGTTGGGGGCGGTTTACATCCTGGACCCGCACAGCATCGCGCGAGCTGCAGTCGCCCGCGCACAAGAAGGATTCCAACAGCGCCGAGCTCGTGGCTCTGGCACTCGGCCGCTTCCATGATCTTGGCCCAAAGGGAGGAACTCCACGATGGCGAATAAGGGAGAAGACAAGGCTACACCGAAGGGCGCCCGGGCAGTGCGCTTCCCGATCCTGTGGCAGTTGATTCTGGCATTCGTCCCGCTGGCGGTCGCCGCCATCGCTACGGTCGGGTATATCGGCTACCGCGTTGCTTCCGACTCGCTCCGCCAACAGGCGTTGCGCCAATTGGCTACGGTGCGCGACAACAAGCAGCGGGAAATCGAGCGCTACTTGAACGGCCTCGAAGACCAGGTTTTGAGCCTCGCCCGCAACCCGAGTACCGCTCTGGCCGTTCGGCAGTTCATTACCGCGGTCAAGGAACTCGACAGCGACCCGGCCACCGAGGGAGACAAACTGCGGCCCCATCAAGAAGCTGTGAAGCAATACTTCGGCACGTTTTTCGGGACCGAGCTCGCGAACAAAACCTTGAGCCTCGGCGAAGTCGTCTCTCCGCAACGCTCGGGTATTTATTTGCAGTCGGTCTACATCGCCAACAATCCGAATCCCCCTACCCGCAAGCTCTTGCTCGAGAATGCGAAGGACAACACCCGCTACAGCAGCTACCATGCAGTGTGGCATCCGGTGTTTGTCAACACGGCCGTCCGCTTCCGATACGAGGACATTTACCTCGTGGATACTGCAACCGGCCGCGTCGTGTACTCGGTGAACAAGGGACCGGACTATCAGGCAAACCTGACCGAAGGCAAATTCGCCCAAAGCAGCATCGGGCAGCTTTTCCAGCGATTGCAGGCTGAAGCCCGCGAAGGAGACTACCTGCTGGTCGACTTCTCTCCGTACTTCGCGCAACACGACCGTGCGTCCGCATTCGCAGGTAGCCCGATTTACGAAGCAGGCCAAAAAATCGGGGCACTGATCGTTCAACTGAACATCGACGAGATCAACGCCATCATGACTGCGGATAGTCAGTGGGCACGCTCGGGCTTAGGGAAGACCGGTGAGGCGTACCTCGTTGGTGCGGGCAAAGGCGACCTGTTATTGCGCAGCGAGTCCCGCTTCCTCGGAGAGCTCGGCCAAAATAACCCCGCAGTGGCGCACGCAAGAACTGCAGTGCTCCGCCAAAAGATCGACACGCCGGCCACTCGTATTCCGCCAGGGCAAGACGAGTTTTCCGGCCGCTACGTTGGTTACCGAGGTGTTCCGGTTCTCGGCACGTCGGCACCTCTGGAGAACTTGCACGGGCTCGACTGGCTGGTGGTCGCCGAAATCGCGGAAGACGAGGCTCTCGAACCTGTGGTGCAGTTGCGCAAAATGACCACTGGCCTGGCGAGCGCACTCATCGGCGGCTTTGTCCTCACAGCTTTGCTCGTGTCCGCGAGCTTCTCCAGACCGGTCCGTGCTCTCGCAAACGTGGTCGCAGAGATTCAGAAAGGCAATTACCGGGCTCGTGCCCGCGTACGCGCGCGCAATGAGCTGGGCGTGCTGGCGCAAGGACTCAACCAAGCTCTAGATGAACGCGTGGACGCGCTCGTGCAGGCGGAAGAAGAACACCGCCGCCTGCAAAAGGAAATTCGCGACTTGCTGATGGTCGTGGCGGCTGCGGCCGACGGTGACTTTACTCAGCGTGCGGTCGTGGGAAGCGGTACCCTCGGTAACCTCGCCGACGCATTGAACCTGATGTTCGAAAACGTCGGTGCTTTGATCCAACACCTGCGCGGTGCTTCCGCACAAGTGTTCGATGCCGCCACAGGCATCCGCAGCTCGGCAGACCAACTTGCCGCCGGAGCCGTCCGACAAGCCGAGGAAGTCAGCGCGACCACCGAAAGCGTGGTGAACATGACCGAGAAGATCCAGGCTGTCCAGAACGACGCCGCCATCGCCGCCGAGGCAGCCCGCAAGACCGAGGCGGCAGCCCAACAAGGTGGCGACTTCGTCAAGCGCGTCATCGCGGGTATGGATGCACTGCAAAAGAACACCCGCGCTGCCGCGGTGAAAATCAAGCGCCTCGGCGAACGCTCCATGGAAATCTCGACGATTACGAACACGATCCAAAAGATCTCCGCGCAGACCAACATGCTCGCCTTGAACGCCGCCATCGAGGCATCGCGCGCGGGCGAGCACGGCCTCGGATTCAGCGTAGTCGCGGACGAAGTTCGCAAACTCGCAGAACAAACCGAGGCGGCCACACGAGAAATCGCCGAGCTCATTGCGTCGATCCAGGCCGAGACGAACGATGCCGTCGGCAACATCGAACGCCAGGCCCAGTACGTGGAAGAGCAAACCGCAATGGTGTTCGATGCGGGCGCGAGCTTGGAAGAAATCCTGCAGGCGTCTACGCAGAGTGCGCAACTGATTGCCGACATTTCGCGGGCTACCGAGGAACAAGCGGCAACCGCACAACGGGTGAGTCTGGCGATGCAAAGCATCTCGGAGGTGGCTCGCCAAGCGCAGATCGCTGCCGAGCGCACTCAGGAAAATTCCGCAAGCCTGTTCGAGGTCGCCAAGCAGCTCAACGAACAAATCGGCTTGTTCCGAGTGCCCGATCTTGGCCCCGAGCCATCCGCAGCCGAGGCAACCTCCGAGGCGCCCCTGACCCCCGAGGCGCCGAGTGGCATGGACAGCGGCGGGCTCGCAGCCGGCGATCGCGGAAACGGCCGAGCTCTGCCGTTCTCCTGACGCTGCCAATTTTAGGAGCGAACGCACGCCATGGCTGACCGCTTCCGACTCGACGAAATCAAGGATCTCTTTCGCGAAGATGTCCTCCGGTTGCTCGCCGGAGCTCGCGAGGAGCTGGATAAGCTCCGAGAAGATCCGGGGGATGCTGAAGCTATCGGCCGCCTGCGCGGATACGGGCACTCGTTGAAAGGGAGTGCCGGCTTGGTCGGCCTCACGTATTTGAGTCAAGCCGGCGCCGCAATCGAGCAGTTTGCCCGCTCCCTCGAGGTGCCGGATCTCACCAACGTTGCTGCCATTGGGCTTGTGGAGTCCATGCAGTCGGCCTTACGGTATGCGGAGCAGCTCCTGGACGACGCCATCGCCGGCGCAGACCCGGAGCGTCAGGAAAACTTGTTCACGGAATTCTTGCTGTGCTTCCCAGAGTCCGCACGCCAAGCTCTCTATCGCCACGACGACAACGGCGAGGCGCCCCCACACACACAACAAACCGAATCTCCAAGTTCCTCGGCTCCGAACGACGCGGACGAGTCTTGGTTGGCGGAATTGGCCGCGACCTTCCAAGAAGAACTGCGAGAAAATTTGGAACGTGTTCCCCAACTACTCGCGACAACCATGCAGCCGGCGCAAAGAGCCCAGGCCTTTTACGATCTTTCGCGAGTCTTCCACACGATCAAAGGCTCGGCGGCAATGGTCGGCCTCGAGGACCTCTCGAATCTGGCGCGCTACCTCCAGGACACGTTTGCCGATGCCTCCGAGCGCGGGCAAGTGCCCCCGGGGAGCGGCCCCACGATTCAAACTACCTTGGCCGCGATTTTTCAGGCCGCCGACCTGCCCGTTCCGCAGATGCCCGAGACGCTCCGGCCAGCAGAGGCTCCGCCGACACCGACGTCGCAGCCAGCAGCGGCGCCGGAAGTCGATCCGGAACTCCTCGAAGCCTTCGTTCTCGATGCCGAAGAATCTCTGGAAGCCGCCGAGCGACTACTACTGCAAATCGAGCGGCAACCCGACGATCGGAGCTTGCTCCAGGCCTTGTTCCGGCGGTTCCACACTCTCAAGGGTGCCGCGGGTGCGGTGGGGCTGGATCACGTCGCGGATCACGTCCACCAAGGGGAATCCTTGATCGAGGCGGTGCTGCAAAACACCTTGCGAGTTCCCACGGAACGCTTGGTGGACCTTTTGTTCCGGCTAACTGACGCCGTCCGAGCTTATGTGAACCAAGCGCGCGCCGGTGCACCCGTGGCCGAAGATCCGGCACAACAAGTGGCGCGCGAAATCGCAGCCTTGAGCACCGAATCTGCCGCTGTCGGATCGCCACAGCCGAGCGAGGCGACCACAGATGTTGCGCTTGCCGCCAGCGAGGCGACCACACCTGAAGCGGAACCCGAAGCCACCACGGTACGCATCCCCGCATCGCGGCTCGACGCATTGATGAGTCAGGTGACTCAGCTTGTCATCAGCCGCACGCGCATGGAGCGGAAGATCGAAACCTTCACCGAGCTGCGCGACAAGCTCGATTACTGCCGCCGCCGCTTGAGTGACCTCATCCAGGGCTTTCAGGAGCATTACGAATACACCATCGGCGAACGCCGTGGGGCCCCGGCAACGAATGAATCCGGCGCGAGTGGGGAGGCAGACAACTACTTTACCGACCTCGAGTTCGACAAATACGATGACGTCAACATTCTCGCTCGCAGCGTCATCGAGCTCGCAACCGACACGGGAGAAATCGCCGACCAACTCGGGAAACTCATCGAGTCGTTTGGCGACGAGTCGCGCCAGTTCAACAAAATCACGTCTGCATTGCAGCGGCAGATCACTCGCCTCCGCATGATCCCGTTGGACAGCGTCTTTCGGCGACTCGTGCGGCCCGTCCGCAATGCAGCACGCCAAGCAGGCAAAATTGTCGACCTCGTTCTGGAGGGTGGGGACGTTCAACTGGACAAAGGCATTGTGGAAGCTCTTTACGCCCCTCTCCTGCACCTAGTGCGTAACGCTGTATCCCACGGCATCGAGCTGCCCGCCGAGCGACAAGCCCGAGGGAAGGCTACCGCCGGAACGATTCGGATTTCAGCCCATCCGCGCCACAATAGTGTGGCCATCGAGGTTCAAGACGATGGTCGCGGCATCGACTACGACGCTATTCTCGCCAAAGGCCGAGCCCTTGGGTGGATCCCCGCGCATGCACAACCGAGCCGGGAACAACTCCTCACCCTGATCTTCCAACCTGGTTTCAGCACGGGCGAGGAAGTGACCGACCTCTCCGGGCGCGGAGTCGGAATGGACGTGGTCGCTCGCGACATTGCCGCCTTGAACGGTAGCCTGCAAGTCGAATCCCGCGATTTCGAGGGCACCACGATCCGCCTCCTGCTGCCCATTAGCTCCAGTATCGACGAAGTGTTGATCCTGCACGCCGGCCAGCACCAATACGCGATCGGTGCAGACTTCGTCGAACAAGCTGTGGCCGTGCAGCGCGACCAACTCATCGAGGTGGACGGGCAGCCGATGCTGCAAGTACGCAACGAATTGATTCCAGTGCTGTTCCTCGGGCCCCTCGTCGAGCAACCGGCGCCGGTCGAAAGCGGCACCGGACTTCTCCTTCGTAGCGGCGACAAGCTCATGGCCTTGGTCGTGGATCACGTGGAGCCGCAACGCGAAGCCGTCTTGCAACCCCTGGGCCGGCTGCTGGAACACCACCCGTTTTTGTCGGGCGCAACGATTTCCGGAGATGGCACGGTGATCTTCACGCTTCATGTCGCTCACCTGTTCGACGTGTTGCAGTCCGAGGCCGCACACCAATCCACCTTTATCTTCGAGGCCCGCACCGACACGGTTGCCAAAGAGCCCGAAGCCATCTTAGTGGTGGATGACTCCATCAGCGTGCGCAAACTGACCAGCCGCTTTTTGGAAAGCGAGGGCTGGGAAGTGGACACCGCCGTGGACGGCCTCGACGCCTTGGACAAACTCGCCACCGGACGCTTTCGCCTGGTGATTACCGATCTCGAAATGCCGCGCATGCACGGATACGAGCTCATCGCCGAGATTCGCCGCCAGCCGCAGTGGCGCCATCTCCCCATCATCGTATGCAGCTCCCGCTCGAGCGACAAACATCGTGGGCGTGCGCGCGAGGTGGGAGCCCAAGGTTACCTGACCAAGCCCTTTACGAAGGAGCAGTTGATTGACGAAATGGTCCGCGTCGCCGGCAAGGAAATTTTACCGGCACATCTTGCGGCCGTAGAATGAAAGTCGCTTACCTGCTGACTGAGTACGCGCATGGCCGAGTCCAACGATCGCCCGACGCTCACACCCAGCTTCGAAGACTTGATTTTGCTCGAGTCCACCGTCGAAACTTTGCGCCAAGAGCGCGACCAACTTTTGCGCCGCCTGCAAGCTCAGGACTCCGCCGCCCGCGAGCGCATTCAAGCCGCAGAATCCCGCTACCGCGAAGCGGTCGCCCAGGTTGACGCCCTGAAACGCGCTGCGCAACAGATTCGGGAGCAACTAGAAGCACGGCTTGCCGAAGCTGCCAGCCAGATCGAGCTGGCAGGCGCTCAGGCACAACAATGGCAACTCGCAGCCGAGGGTTTACGCAGGCGTGCCGCAGAGCTGGAGACGTTTCTCGAGGCTGCACAAGGACGGGTCGCGGA
This sequence comes from Candidatus Binatia bacterium, assembly GCA_026004215.1. Lineage (GTDB taxonomy): Bacteria > Desulfobacterota > Binatia > HRBIN30 > HRBIN30 > HRBIN30. Next base: position 153,062 of record BPIR01000003.1, on the reverse strand, counting down.
CCTCGAAACAGAAAATGCCGTGCTGCAAGCGGAGATCGAGCGCCTGCAAATCGCGCTGGCACACGCCGAGACGGAATCAGCGAACCTCCGGGCCGCCTGGACACTTTCCGAAAACCAACGAGGACGCTCGGCAAGCCGCGCTGCCGCATTGCGGCAAGCCTTCGATGCGCTCGCTGCACGCACCTCCCTGCTGGCGCGGCAACTCGCAGCAGCCCTGCAAGTCGCCAGTGACCGGAAGGAAGAAAACCAGGCCTTGGCCAGCGCTCTCGAACAGGCGCGGGACCGTGTCCGCGAACTCGAGGAACAAACCGTCGAGCTGAGTCGCGCCCTCGACCGTCTCCGCGCCGACCACGAGGAAGCGCTGCGGAAGCGGCAGCAGGAGTGGAACGAAAAGTGTGAGGCGTGGATTCAAGAGCGCGACGCCCTCGCGCGCAGCGTCGAAGAGGAGCAAAATCGCAGCGTGGCATTGGAGCGCGAAATCGGAGCCTTACGCGCCCAACTGTGTTCCCTCCAAATGCGCTCGCAGTCGGATGCCGAAGAGGTCGCAAGACTCGAAAGCGAGCTTGCCGCAACTCGCGAAGAACTTCAGCGCGAACGCGGCATATTCGAGGAGCTCGCGCAACGTCGCGACGCGGATTGGAACTTGAAGCTCGAAGAGCTCGCCGCGGCATTCGCTCGGTACCGTCAAAGCAGCGAGGACACCATCGAGGAGCTGCGCCGACGCCTCGAAGAGGCGCACTTGGCGTCGGACCTCGCTGCCGAAGAGATTCGACGCCTGCAGGGCGCTATCGACGCAGCCGCGATGGAACGAGCGGAGAGAGAAGCCGAAATCCAACGGTACATGGCGGTCGTCGAATCGTTGCAAGCATCCTGCAAGGAGGCACACGACCGTCGTGCAGAGGCAGATGCCACCGTTACGGCCTTGCGTCGCGAACTCTCGCACCTGGAAGCGAAGCTGGCCGAGACAAGCGCGCGTGTCGAGGCCCAGCAAAGTGCCCTCGACGAGGAACGGCAGCGCAGTTCCGCAGCTCGACAGGAGTGGGAGGCCGAGCGCGCAGCATTGCGCAGGGCGATCGAGGAGCTCGAGCTGGAGCGGGAACAAGTCGAACACGACTTGGAGCAAGCTTGCTGGCACCTCGGCGAGATCGACGCCGCGCTACAACGGTCTACAGTGGAACTCCACGCTGCCGTTCTCGCGGCTAGCGAAGCTCGCTCCGCCTCTGCACAATGGGAATTGGCGTATCGGAGGCTCGCTCAATCGTACGCGGCACTCGAAACACGCCACGATGAGGAAACCGGCGCGCTCAGCGCGCGCTTCAACCGAGTTGCGGAATTATTGCGCGCCCTGGAGGAACAACGCGGCGCGCTTCTACAGCGGCACACAATTCTTCGGGGCGAACTGGAAACCGAGCGACGGCTCCGCGCGGAAGCCGAAGAGGCCTACCGCAGTTTGCAGCAACGGTGGCACGAACTGGAACGGGAACTCGCCGCCCGGCGCGATGCCCTTCAGGAGGCCGAGACACGCGCACGCCAACTTGCCAGTGAACTCGAAGACGAGCATCGTTCGGCGGCGCGTGCGCGCGCTTTGCAGGAGCAGGAACTTGCCGCACGCGACGAGGAGATTGCGGCGCTCCGGCAATATCGAGATGCGTTGCGATCCGAGGTCCAGGAGCTGCGATCGAAACTCGCCGAAGCTATCGCCCGCAGCGAAGAGGTCCGGCGTTCCCTGGACGAGGAAGTCGCTACTTTACGGCACGAGCTTTCGGACTGGAAGCAGCAAGCGCAAACAGCCGAGGCACAAATCGCCGAACTTTCCGAGATCGTCACGCGCCAGGAAGAGGCGCTCCGTACGAGCCGCGACCGGTTGCAGCAGGAGGAAGTCGAGCGGCGCAACTTGCAGTCGCGGCTCCAAGAGCTGGTCGCGCAATGCGAAGAGTACCGCGCCGCACGGGATCGGGCACTCGCAGAACTCGAGCAGACACGGCAGCACCTCGAAGCGCTGCAGGAGCAATCCGTCGGCATTCTCCAAGCCCAAGAAATTCTGACCCAAGAAAATCAGTCGCTGCGCGAGGCTTTGGAAGGCGAAATCCGAGAACGGCAGCGATTAGAGGGATTGTACACCCAAGTTCGCCACGAGCGCGATCAAGCCATGGCTCGCTGGGAGGAAAGCGAGAAACTCCGCCAAAAAGAAAACGCCAGTTACCTCGCGATTCGGCAGCAACTCGATTCGGAACGCGATACTTTACGCGCCGCGCTCGACTCGGCTCGCGCGCAACAAGCGCAACTGCAGGCGCAGATCACCTTGTTGCAGCGAGACAAGGCGGGCCGCACTCCTGCGGTCCATGCAGAACTCCTCGAGCTCGAGCGGGAGCGCGCGGAGTTGAAAGCGCAGGTCGAAAAACTGTCTGCCGTTATTCGCCAACTTGGCCAAGAGCGAGAAGAGCAACGGGTGGCCGCGCTCCAAGCCCAAGCTGCATTGAATGCACGGATCGACGAGCTCGCAGCCGAGCGCGGGGCGCTCACCTTGCGCGTCGCGGAGCTCGAAACACTGGTGAGCCAGCTCGATCGAGAGTGTGAGCGCTTGCGCAAGGAACGGCTGTCTCCCGAGGAGCTCCGCAAATACAAAGCCGAGGTGGCGCGGCTGGAGGCACGGGTCGAGGAGCTCGAGCGCTTGCGCGCGGAAGCGGCGCAAAACCATTCGGCTGTGGTTGCCGGCTACCTCTTGGAATTAAATCAGCGCACCGAGGCCCTGCAGGAAAAAGAAGCCGAATTGCAGGAAGTGCAGCGGCAGGTGGAAGCTCTGCAAGCGAACCTGGAAGAGCTCCAAGAGCGTTTGGAAGCCGAACAGGAGGAGCGATCCCAACTCGAGGCAGCGCTGGATGAACTCCGCCGTGCTGCCGCTGGCGGCGCCATGCGTGCCGAGCCAAAGGCCGCAGCCAAAATCGCCGCAACAGCGTCGCCGACAGGCGTCAAGAACACCGCCCCGCTCCGGCTCGCGGACTCCAAGACGCCCTTCGGCCCATCGGATGCGGGCCACAAGAAAGGGCTGGCGCGCCTTCGCGACGCATCACCGCTCACCGTTGTCCACTTGGAGGAAAACAAGGTGTGTCGCGATCAAGTTCAGCGCTTGCTCAAGCAACTCCCTGCGGTGCGTTACTTGAACACGCTCGACGTGGGCGACGCCACCAAGGGCGGGGCGATGTTGCTCGCAGTGAATTTGCTCAATCGGGCTCACGACCCCATCGCAGCTCTCGCGCGCATCGTGCACCGCCCCGAGGAAGCGGGCATCTTCGCCTACTGCTCGGAAGGCAAGTTCGGTTTTCTCTTTGGGGAGGCAACATTTTTTACGAGCCCGTTCGATGTCGACGCGTGCAGCTCGTGGCTGTTGTCCACCTTCGGCACCGTGCAACGACTACTCGTTGCCAGCAACAACATCGAAATGACCAGTCAGTTGCGCAACGCACTGACCAAAATCCGTTGTTCGGCATCGGTGGCCCTGGACTTTCGCCAGGTTCTGGAGTTGGTTCCCCTCATCCATCCCGAAGTGGTGCTCGTGGACTTGTCGTTGCCTCGTGCGGAAGGGCTCCGACTCGTGAGCCGGCTACGCAACGACGAGAAAACCGCCGGCCTCCCTCTGGGTGTGATTTTGCCTGAGCATCAACGGGTTGCAGAGTTTCGCCAAAATGCGGTGCGAGCGGCGCGGGAAGGCTCCTTGTCGGTGGACACAATCGTGCAAGCACTCGCGCGCGAGCTCGGGTTGGCTCCGCCCGCGGCGTCGCCAGAAAGCTCGGGTGACGCGCCTGGAAAAGCCGCCCCATCGAGCCGCTAGAGGCGGCATCTGTGCCCGGCTAGTGCCCCGAGCCCGAAACGAACGCCGTCGTCGCCGGCCCGGGCACTTCGTGTAACTCTCCCTTTGTGAACTGCACAATCACCGGGCGGCGCACAAAGCGACCCTGGGCAACCTCCACCGTTCCGCTCGGACCTTCGAATTCGTAGCTGCGCTGCAGCGCAGCCCACACCTCCGCTCGCGCAATGCCAGGGGCTAGATCCTTGAGAACCTGATCCAACCAGGACGCTGCTTCGTAGGCGCTGACCTCTAGAGCACCCGGTGCCCTCCCCATCTGCCGGTGAAAGTCTTCGACGAAGGGATGATGCGGCCGATCCGGAGACCACAGCGATGCAAAGACGACCCCACTGACTTGGGGCACGCTCGCTGCCAAGCCGCTCCAGTCGTCTACCCCGAGCAGCGGTATATCCGGCATCTCATTGTGCAGAAAGCGCGCGAAACTCGCCGCCGCTGCCTCGCTGTCGGACAGCAAGATCGCTTGCATATTGTCCCGGTCCCGCCAGCGACGTAACAAGCCGGCCGTGATACTCCGGGTGTCCCGAGCCAAGGCATCGGTGCCTACGATCTCGCCCCCGCGACGCAGAATTTCCCCTTGTGCACGCGCGAGAAACTGCCTTCCGGCCAAGGTGTCAGGGTACACCACGGCAAAACGGCGCAACCGCGCTCGGAAGACAGCGTAGTCCAGTAAACTCCCCAGCGCCTCCCCTGGCGACAAACCTGCTGCAACGACGTACGGCCCTGGCTCAGCGGGCCCCACCGCCACCAACGGAAGCGCACGTGCCCGCGCTACCGCGGCAAGGTCCTCGTTGGCCACTGGCGTAATCACTACGGCGACACGCGGGTCACCGGCCAGAGCCTGCAAAGAGGATCCCCAATGATGCTCGTCACCGGTACTCGTCTCGGCAATCACCCGGTCCGCTCCCACCGCCAGTTGCACGGCGGCCAACAACCCCCGACCCACCTCGGCCTCACTCGGTATCAGCATTCCGAACATGCGGGCATCGCCCAACGGCTCCGCGGCCCGCCCCGCCGGCAAAGGAACTTCGCTCTCGGCACCTGTCTCGGCCCCTGGCTCTGCCTGCCCCGTCTCGGCTTTCGCCGCAGCCAGTTCGGTAGCCTCGGTTTCCGGGAACTCCGGCAACGGCTCTGGGATCTCCGGTTGCTGTCGCTGCGCAATGGTTGCCGCAAGAATTTCGCGGGCAGGCTTCGAGACAACGAGTTGACTGACCTCATCGAGTTCGGCGTCCGAAAGAGAGCGGGCCACGGTAGCAATCCGCAAGCGCAGCTTTGACTCATCTGCGGGCCGCGCCACGCTAAAGGCATGATCCCACGCCTGGATCGCGGCAGTCGGGTTGCCCAAGGCACGCTGCGCGTCGCCCCGCAAGGCCTCCACTTGAACCCAACGCTTGTCTGGGTAGCGCTCTTGCAAGTCATCCAAGGTCGCGAGCACATCTTCGTAGCGGCCCAGTTCATACTGAGCCAAGGCAGCCTTATACAGGACACGAGGCACGTATGGGTCGCGCCGCACCAGGTCCGCATAAGTACGGTACAGTTCGATCGCCCGGTCGTAATCCCGCAGGCGAAACGCCTCTTCGGCTCGCCGCACCGTCCCCGGTGGTTCCGGCGGCGCTTGCACCTTAGCGGCGCAGCTCGCCCACACACCGGCACTCACGAACGCCCCCAAAATCACCCACGCTCGACCCACCCGCAATCTCATCAACCAAAGATCTCCTTCATCTTCTCGAAAAAGCCCTTCGCCAAGGGGTGCACATCTTCGCCGCTGACTCGGGCAAACTCCTCCAATAACTCCCGCTGTCTTTGCGATAGTTTGCGCGGAACTTCAACTAAAATCCGCACGAGTTGATCCCCCCGCCCGTTGCCCTGCAATTCCGGCACGCCCTTGCCTTTCAAGCGAAGAACCGTACCAGACTGCGTCCCCGCTGGGATTTTCATTTTCACCTTCCCCTCGAGCGTGGGTACTTCGACTTCGGAGCCCAACGCAGCCTGGGTAAAACTGATCGGGACTTCACAGAGTACGTTGGTTCCCTCACGCCGGAATAGCGGGTGCTCTCTGACACGCAGCACGACGTAAAGGTCCCCTGGCGGCCCACCGTTTTGGCCGGCTTCCCCTTCGCCCCTGAGCTTCAAGCGTGTCCCAGTGTCGACCCCGGCAGGAATGCGCACATTGAGCGCGCGCGTCTTTTGCACCACGCCGGAACCGCCGCACACGCGACAGGGATCGCGGATCACGGTCCCTTGCCCCCCGCACTGACCGCACGTTTTCGCGATCGTAAAGAACCCTTGCTGGTAACGGACCTGACCCGCTCCCCGACACGCAGGGCAAGTGGCACGCTCTGCACCGTCTTTGGTGCCGCGCCCGCGACACGCATCACAGGTGGTCAGCCGCGGCACTTCGATTGTCTTCTCGGTACCGAATGCCGCCTCCTCGAAGCTAATTTCCAAATCGTACCGCAGATCTTCGCCGCGCCGGGGCCGCGAGCGCCCGCGGGTACGTGGCCGGCCAAAAAACTCCCCAAAAATCTGATCGAACAAGTCTTCGAAGTTGGTGCCGGAAAAGTCGAATCCGCCGGTACCCCCAGCGCCTTGGTCGAAGGCGGCGTGGCCAAAACGATCGTACTGTGCGCGCCGATCGGGGTCGCTCAGAACCTGATACGCTTCCGAAGCTTCTTTGAATTTTTCCTCGGCGAGCTTATCCCCTGGATTGCGATCGGGGTGATACTTCAGTGCGAGCTTGCGGTAAGCTTTTTTGATTTCTTCCAAGCTCGCCGAGCGGCTCACTCCTAGGATTTCGTAATAGTCCCGCTTTTCCGGCACTTTCGAGAAACCTCGTGGTTAAGATACAAAAGCCCTCCCCCGGGGTCGAGGGAGGGCCTTAGGATGTAGGTCCTCGGGATAGGCTTACGAGCCTTTGACCTCTTCGAAGTCGGCATCCACTGCGTCGTCTCCCCCACGTCCCGAAGATGCCCCGCCATCGCCTCCGCCCGTGGCTTGCGCCTCTCCACCCGCAGCGCGCGCCTTGTTGTAAATGACCTCGGCAAGCTTGTGAGCCGACTGGGTCAGGCGTTCTGCGGCTCGACGCATCGCTTCGGCGTCGTTGCCTTCCAATTCCTTTTTCGCCTGTGCGAGCGCATCTTCGATCGCGCTGCGGGTCGCAGCATCGAGGGCTGCGCCGTGTTCTTTGAGATTTTTCTCCGTCTGGTACACGAGCGCATCGAGCTGGTTACGGGCCTCCGCAGTCTCCCGGCGCTTCCGGTCTTCCGCCGCATGCATCTCGGCTTCTTTGATCATGCGCTTGATTTCCTCTTCCGTGAGGCCGCTCGAAGCAGTAATGCGGATCGACTGCTCCTTACCCGTACCCAGGTCCTTGGCGGACACGTGCACAATTCCATTGGCATCGATATCGAAGGTCACCTCGATCTGCGGTACGCCACGTGGCGCCGGCGGGATTCCGATTAAATCGAACTGACCGAGCAATTTGTTATCCGCCGCCATCTCGCGCTCGCCTTGGTAAACGCGAATGGTGACGGCGGTTTGGTTATCCGTGGCCGTGGAAAAGATCTGGCTCTTGCGCGTCGGAATCGTCGTATTGCGCTCGATGATCTTGGTGAACACGCCACCAAGGGTCTCGATCCCGAGCGAGAGCGGAGTCACGTCGAGTAATAAAACATCCTTGACTTCGCCCTTGAGCACACCCGCCTGGATGGCGGCCCCGACGGCCACAACCTCGTCGGGATTGACCCCCTTGTGGGGCTCCTTGCCGAAAATCTTCCGCACGCGGGCCTGTACGGCGGGCATACGCGTCATCCCGCCAACCAAGATCACCTCGTCAATGTCGCTGGCACTCAAACCGGCGTCCTTGAGGGCGGCCAGGCAAGGCCCTTCGAGGCGGTCGATCAAGTCGGCACACAAAGCCTCGAGTTTCGCCCGTGTCAGCTTCATGTTCAGGTGCTTCGGGCCGGAAGCATCAGCGGTAATGAACGGCAAATTGATCTCGGTTTCCATGGAGGTCGACAGCTCGCACTTCGCCTTTTCCGCTGCCTCTTTGAGACGCTGCAAAGCCATCCGATCCTTGCGCAAATCGATGCCGTGATCCTTGCGAAACTCGTCCGCCAGGTACTCGATGATGCGCTGGTCGAAGTCCACCCCGCCGAGGAACGTGTCTCCGTTCGTTGCTTTTACCTCGAATACCCCATCTCCGATTTCGAGGATGGAGATATCGAACGTGCCACCCCCGAGGTCGAACACGGCAATTTTTTCGTCCTTCTTCTTGTCCAACCCGTACGCCAGGGCGGCTGCCGTAGGTTCGTTGATGATGCGCAACACATTGAGCCCAGCAATCCGACCAGCGTCCTTCGTGGCCTGACGCTGACTATCGTTAAAGTAAGCGGGCACGGTGATCACCGCATCGGTGACCGGTTCCCCCAGGTAGTCTTCGGCGGTGCGTTTCATCTTTTGGAGGATGAAGGCGGAAATTTCCGGCGGGCTGTACCGTTTCCCGCGCACCTCGACCCATGCATCGCCATTGTCCGCCCGGACAATCTTGTAGGGCAGCACTTTCATCGCACGCTGCACTTCCGGGTCGTCGTACTTGCGCCCCATCAAGCGTTTTACCGCGAAGATCGTGTTCTCCGGGTTGGTGATGGCCTGCCGATAAGCGATCTGGCCGACCAGGATCTCCCCGGATTCCGTGAAGGCCACGACCGAGGGCGTAATCCGACCGCCTTCTGCGTTGGTGATCACCTTAGGTTCGCCACCTTCCATCACCGCCACGCAGGAGTTCGTGGTACCTAAGTCTATGCCGATTGCCTTGCTCATCTGTGTGGTTCTCCTTGGAGTCCGTTGTTCTCTGTCGTCGAGCGTCTACTGCGCTGATTGCCAGCGTTAATCACTGTTCTCCGGAACCGCAACCGCACTGCCATTGGCACCCGAGTTCGTGCGCCCTCGACTCACGCTCACCAAAGCCGGACGCACCAGGCGATCATGGAGCATGTAGCCCACCTGGTGTTGCTCGATCACGCGATTGGCCTCGTGCTCTTCGGAGGCAAGGTGCGCGACCGCCTCATGCACCGTCGGGTCGAAGACCTCACCCATGGCCTCCACTCTGCTGACCCCGTGGCGCTGCAATACGTCGAGAAACATCTTGAGGGTCAGCTCGACACCTTTGATGATCGACTCTTGCCCGGCTTGGGCATGTTGGAGCGCACGCTCCAGATTATCCACCACGGGCAAGAGGTCTCGCACGAGCGGCTCTGTGGCGTAGCGCAACAGCTCAGCTTGCTCGCGCTGCACGCGCTTCTTGAAGTTCTCGAGTTCGGCCCGCTCGTACAAATAGGCCTTGCGAGCCTCCTCGACTTCCAGCTCGAGTTCGCGCACGCGAGCACGGAGCTGTTCGAGCTCGCCAGAGAGGTCCGTCCCAGGTTGCGCGCCTGCCTCGGGGCTGCCAGTATCCGTGCCCGCCTGCTGTTCTTTTGTTTCCAAAGCCTCGTCCTTGATAGGGTCTGCCATAGCGTGAGTGCCTCGCACGTCGTGCTCTTCCCCGCACACGACAAGCAGCCGGAAGCTAAGAACGCTACCCACCCTTGTCAAGCAAACTCATCCGTGACCGGATAGATCGCGTGGTCCGAAGTGTCAGTCACGAGGCAATCATTTTGCGTGTGCGCCCGTATGGGGAGCTGGATCAAATTGTCACTTTCCTCACCGATGGCGCCGGCAAGCTCACGGGAATCGCCAAAGCCGCGAAACACTCTCGACGTAGGTTCGCCAATTGTTTGGATCCGTTGGCGCGCGTTCGGGTGCATTACCGGCCGCGGCCGGGTCCGGGGTTAGTTTTTATGGAGCGGTGCGATTTGCGCCGTCCGGCCACGGTCTACACCGATCTTCACCGGCTCGCCTATGCCCAATACCTCGCGGAGCTCGTCGACGTCATCACGGAAGAGGCCCATGCCGTTCCGGAACTCTTTAGCCTGCTCGACGAGGCGCTCGCTTTACTCGTCACGGGCCCGGCCAGCGCACCGCTTTTACGGGCGTTCGAGCTACAACTGTTACGACATGCGGGATATCAGCCGAACCTAGCGACTTGTGCACGTTGCCGAGCGGACACCACGGCGGACACACCGGTGGTGATCGATCTCGAGCGGAGCTCTGCGTTGTGTGCGCGGTGCGCAGGGGGTGTGGACCAGCCGACGCTCTTCCGGGCACAAGGATCTACGCTTGCCGCCTTGGAGAGGCTCTGTCAGCTTCCCTTGGCGCTGGCACAAACCCAAAGGTTCGACCCTTCCCTCCACAGTGAAGCTTTGCTCATCCTGTCTGGATTACTCGCTCCCCACCTGCGCCGCCCGTTGCGATCGTTGAAGGTCCTCCAACAGCTCGGCCAGTCGTCTCCCTAGCAGAGCTCCTGGCCGCACCCGGGCCGCTCTTTCCTTCGTTGTAGCGCGCATGCTGGGCGAGCGCCGCAGAAAAGGGGCCACGAAGCAAAACCCAATGTGCCGGCGGGGGCTCCTCATGTGCCAGTCTTCCTGGCCGACTCGGTTCCGGGCGCCTGTTGTTTTTGCTGCTCCTCCGCGTGGCGCTGAATCTGCGCCATGATCGCTTGCACCGCAGCTCCGATGAAAGTGGTGCGGTTAGCTGCGGCCCAATCGCGCGAAGCTTTTGGTGGCGCGACGGCTCCTTGAAATTCCGGCATCACGTAACGGGCAAATAGCTCATAGCTCCGCAAAGTGGCTTCTCGGTCCGCCCATTCGTGAGCCATCTGCAAGAAACAGCCAAAACCCCCCGACTGCTCCTTCAGCCGATAGATCTGGGCAATGGCATCCTCCGGCGTGCCGATCACGGCCAAGCCGGAAGCGATCATGGCATCCACTGCATCGTCAATGGGCCCCTCAGGGGCGAGGGGCAAGGCCGCCACCTCGCGAAAATAATCGAGCCACGCCTGCAGGCCGAACTTCACGTTCTCCCGCGCTCGATCTCGCGTCTCGGCAATGTGCATTGGGCCCACTAAACGCCAATTCTCGCGAAAGACTTGCTGCCCGTGCTCTCGGGCCTTGCCTTCGCAAATCTCCCAGTTCGAAGCCAAGGCATTAAACCCACCGGTTGTGGTCGCCCCCAAGGACAACAAACTCAAACCGTACTTGCCCGCCGCACGGGCACCTGCGGGTGAGACCTGAGAGGCGACAGCAATCTCGATATGAGGTTTGGTGAATGGGGCAAGCTGCAATCGGGCGTTACGCAGCTTGAACCAGTCCGTCTCCATGTTGACGGTTTCCCCGCGCAGCAACGGTACGAGCGCTGCCAGGGCCTCGTCCATCATGTCTCGCTGCCGGTCCACCTCGATGCCCATCATGAACGCGTCCGAGGGAAGCGCTCCCGGCCCCACCCCGAACATGACACGGCCGCGTGTCTGGTGATCGAGTTGCATGATTCGGTCGGCCACCATCAACGGGTGGTGGTAGGGCAGCGAAACCACTCCAGTACCGAGTTTGATCCGGCGCGTCCGCTCTGCGGCCGCAGCAATGAACACTTCGGGGCAAGCAATGATTTCATAACCGGCCGAGTGATGCTCCCCAATCCACGCTTCGTCGTACCCGAGGCGATCGAGCCACTCGATCAATTCGAAATCACGCTGGAACGCCAATGTCGGATTCTGACCGACTGGGTGGAACGGCGCTAAAAAAATGCCAAACCGCAAGTGCTCACCGGCCATGTGACTGCTCCTTGGTCATTCGATTCATTGTGGACTTGTATGCCGCCACCAGAGCTACGGCAAGCAGCACGGCTCCGACCGTGCGGCACTCGCTCGCAACGCTTCAGCGCAGAAACATCTCGCGACTGATGGGCCCTAAAACACTCATTCGCTCCCGTTCCCACCAAGCGTGACTTTCCCAGCCGCGACTCCAATCCGTGAAGCGATAGCGATACACCACCACTCGGAGCCACCGAGGCGGACGCTGACCGAACGGATTGCGGGCAAACAGCGGGGCGACCCGCGTCGGGTCCGTGAGCAACCGGAACAGAAGCGTGTGGAAGTAGGGGTCTCGCGGAGCGCGCCCCCGGAGCAGCAGAAACCACATCTGGAAGTCCACACGGGGCTGGTGAGGAGCAACCCAGGGAGGAGCTCGAAAAACATCTCCGGGCTTGTAACGAAATTCATACTCGTGCCAGTCGCGTGCGTCGTCCGAACCCTCGATCACGGCCTCGTACCGGTCATAGGTCATCGAAGCGAACAAATGGTACGCGTTCACCACCCTCCACGGCGCCACCGCCTCGCGAAACTCCACGAGGCTCTGCCTCGTTGCCGGCAGGAACCCAAAAAAGGGGACCACGGAAAAGGGAACCCACAGTATCGCGAATACCCAGAACAAACGGTCCCCCCAGCGGTTCTCATGGCGCGACACTGGATGGGGCGCGGTACGGGAAAGGGCCCAAGGCCTTGCCAGCGAGAACAGATCCTGGTCGTCCAAGCCCCACAGACACAGCAAAAGCGTCAAATAGTTAAAAAAGCCATAGTTGGCCGTGGCCAAAATCAACAGTTGCAGGAGTGCCAGGGCGCTGACCGCCGCCCGCCGCAGCCAACGGGGCCCCCAAATTCCCCACGGGACCATGATCTCCGCAACAAGCGTGACCACAGCCGCGGCCTTGTGAAAAAACAACGGCAACTGGTGAGCGAACCAAGCCAGAGGAGTGGGTAGCGGCGCAGTTTCGTAGTAGGTGGCGAGCGCTGTGAGATCGCGCCAGCTTGGATCGCCGGAGAGGATTTTTGCCAGGCCCGACTCCACATGCAGGCGCACGAGTAGCCACTGGAGCAAAAACACACCCGCTGCCGGGGGAGGCTCGCCGAATCCTTGCCGACTCCACGGGGCTACGAAAGCCGCGAGCACGGTGGTCTCGAGCAACAAGTTGTCCCATTGAAAGGCAAAGAAGGTCCGCCCAACGGAAACGAAAGAAAGGTAGATGGCCCAAACGAACAGGAGCAGAGCCTTCGGAAATACTCCCCACAACAAGGCCAACGAGGCCGCCGCCCCGGCCGCGGCCGCCAAATGCAAGGTTCGATCGGATCCATGAAGCCAAAAGACGGTGGGGACCTGCCAAAACCTTACCTGTCCGCGGATTCCGGCAAGCCACGGCTCGGCAGGCAGCAGGCCTTGCGAACCGACGAGCCAGTGGAGCTGCGCCGCAAGCGACACGAACGCCGCTAAGTATACGGCTGCTAAACCCCCGAGGAACACTCTACGCACGGCGAGCATGGAGGCACGGTGTAGCTATGCCACCGCTCTACTTTGAGTTGCAGCCCGGGCTATTCGCTCGGCTCCAATGCAGCCGGCAAAGCTGTGACCACGCCTTGCGACCGCAAAGGCGCGCGCACGCAGGTAAATCGCAGGCTCGACAACTCAGCCCGCGCCGGGAGGGAGAAATCCACACTTCGTACCGCCAACGTGACGCTGGCCCGCTTCATGCCTCCGACCAAGACCTGCACGGGAAACGGTGCACTACACAGGTTGAACTGCCCGGGCTGCACCGGCGGCCGAAAAACAAAACCTGCTCCCGGACGCGACGGATCGCGGAGGTGCCGCAAGGCAGATTCGAGTGCAAAACGGTCGGACGACCAAACCTCCTGTAACGGCTGTAAACGAGCTTTGCGCGGATCCGGACGCAGCACCTCCACTGACGCCACTCCGTTCGGCCGGCAACTGGTGAAGACCGGATCGACCACGTTCAAGCACACTTGCGCCAAGAACTCGCACATGCCCGGGCGTTCTATGGCAAAGTCACACGCCGGGTCACCATCGGTGCAGCGCACACGGTTGGCCGCCAATCCGTAACGGTCCATGATCGGCTCGGCAGCCATCACCCTCCACGCCACCTGGCAGCCAGAAGGCCGGCTCGGATTACGGCGGTCGCCCCGCACCAACAGAGGGGTGGGCGTCGCCGTGGGTGTCGGACCCGTCGGTTCCGGCGTTGGTGTCGCTTTCGGCTCTCCAATGGCGAGCATCGAGCGCGCCAGCAAATCCCCGAGCGGATTTTGATCGCATGCCGCCAAAACGCCCACCAGCGTTGCGCCTTGCGCACGGCCCTGCGCGAGGGCTTCACAGGCGAACGGCATCCCTTCAGCCGATACGGGCCCGAGGGTAATCCCCGGCTGATTGCTCGCGTTGTAAATCTCCGCAGAGGCCACTGCGGTGGTTGCTGGCAACGTAAAGTGAAGGCGCGGCGATGCCAGCCAATCATCGTCCGCCGTGCAAAATTCCCCATCTGGACCCATGGCCGGATCCGATCCCGAACAGGAGCCAATAATCGCCGTGATGAGCGTGCTCGTCGTCACCAATCCGGTCCCGGGAGGTCCTGCCCCGTGGATGTCGGGAAGCGGCGGCGACGGCGCCACGCCTTCTGGAGCACCGCAATCGCGCGTGAGGGTCACGCTGGCAGCTTCCAGCCCGTCGCAACCTACGAGCCCGGCAGCGGAATTTCCCGGACCGTTCACAAAAGCGCACGGAAACCGGCCTTCGCACTCCACATCGCCACTCGTGAGGATCGGCGTGCAATCCCGAGAAAGCGTCACGCCGTCCGCCTCGAACAGCGTGCCCCCACAAGTTTTGACGGGCAAACCGCGCGCACAGCCACACACCAGGCCGGCCACCGACACCCGGGGAAAATCCACGGTATTCGCGCGCACAGCTACGGGAATCCTGCCATTTCGCGCTTTGCCGATGCTCCATGTTTGCGAGCCGCGCACAGCAATCGCCAAGTTCAAAAAACCGCTGTTCACGACGATGCCGCTCGTGCCCGGAAGAAGTTCATTCCCCTTCACCAAACCCGGAACGAGATTGGTCGCAACGTCCACCTCTCGTGTGCAGTTCGCCGCACATCCATCGCCGCCAAACGGGCGGCAACGCACGCACTGGCCGAACGGGCAATCGAGCGGCCCGTTGCATTGGGTCCCGTCGCGCGGACCATCCACACATACTCCACCCGATTCGCATGCTTGTTCGCCGGTGCACGCTTCGCCTGCCTTCGGCCCCCCGATGCAAACCCCTCCATCGTCACACTCTTCCCCCTCCTCGACGATGCCGTTTCCGCACACCGGCTCGCTCAACTGCCGTGTGAAGGCCCACAAGCTGCCACGCGGCGCACCCACTAGGAGCGCCACCAACAAAACCGCGGCGCCGAGGTCAACCCAACGGACGTTCATGCTCACCCCTTTTACAGCCAGTAGCGACCCCTAACAACGCACCAAATGCTGGCCACCCGCAGCCGCTGTTCCACTAGTCATCACGGCGGGGTCGGGCCCACGCTGGCTGCCAGCCACGCCACACGAGTACGGTCCCCACAATCATCCCGACAACGTAACCGTAAGGCAGCAAGGCGCACGTCACTGCGACCAACAAAGCCGTCACCAGCGCTCCGGGAGCACCAACCAAATCGCCCAGGCGCGCCATGAGAGCCAACGATTCGAACAAAAGCAAAACCCCCAATACCGGCAATGGGAACGCCTTGGCTAAGTGCTCGAAGCCCGCTCCCCAAAACACACCCGCGATAACGAACAAAGATCCGTAAAGCACCACCGAACCTCCGGTGCGCCCTCCAAAAACATAGTGACCGGCTAAACCGCCCGATCCATGACAAACGGGCACACCCCCAAACCAAGGCGCGATCAAGTTCATGAACGAATACGTCAAACCAATTTGATGAGCGGTCACCTTGCGCTCCGGGAACAAGTCGGTGACGAGCTGCTGGGTGGCCAAAACCGAATTGGCCACGGAGAGAGGGAGTTGGGGCAGCGCGAGAACCAGCGCGCCCATGGCGACGTCTTCCCACCCGACCCAGTGCGGGCGGGGGAACTCCAGTCCGGCACCGCCGACGGCGCGCCAGTCCACATGAAAGATCCCGGCGTACGTGATGCCCAACAAAACCACCGGCAGGGCGGCGGGAATTCGCCGATTACCCGAAAGAACGACCACCAAAACAAACGAGACTGCGGCCACGACATAGCCCGGCCAGCCATCCGCGAGCACAAAGCGAGACATGGCTACCGACGCCAGTTGCAATCCCAAACCGACTTGCACCCCTCGCACCACCGCTTTGGGCACCCGTCGCCCGAGGGCATCCAAAGCTCCGGTGGCGGAAAGAGCCAGCATCATGAGACCCACAGCCAGTCCCCCACCTTGCAGGGTGGAACCGGAAACTTCTCGGGCGATCACGATCGCTGCCATCGCTTTGAGGGGTTGCACAGGCATCGGTAGGCGATACCAGAGGCCCGTCCAAATCTGCAGGCCTCCGAACATGACGAGCACGCTGGCTGCGTGGAGATTCGCCGACAAAATCATGCCCAGGAGCAAAGGGAGGTCCGTGCCCAGATCCCCAAAAGCTCCGGCTAGCTCGTGACGATCGAAACGAAGCCGGGGCCGCTCCCCTTGCCTTGCTGTCGCTTCGCTCATCTGTCCCGATCCGCTCGTGCATTCGCACGCCTCGCGCCCGCTGGAGGTGCAAAACAGGCAACCATTCGCAGCCCTAGTTCAGTGCCCGGCCACTGCCTGCGGGCCATTAGGGGACCGCGAGAAAATTCCAATCATGGCGGCGACTGGAGTCGAACCAGTGACCTAGGGATTATGAGACCCTCGCTCTAACCAACTGAGCTACGCCGCCCAAACAAAATTGCCGTGCAACGGCCGCGCATGCTAGCGAGCACGCCGTCGCACGGCAACTCTCGACTCCGGCTGCAAACCCTCTCAGCAGCCGCTCAAGGCTTTATTCACAGCCGCGACGATCTCCTCGATCGTGATTTCTCCGTCCCCGTTCTGGTCGCCGGCGTTGCATTGGTCCACACTGGCAGCACCCAAAGCAATGTTCACCATGCGGACGATTTCCTCGACGGTGACCTCGCCGTCGCCTCCGCAGTCACCAGCGCAAGTCGGTGCAGCCACCGACTCTTTCGCCACGAGGTTGATGGTCACGCCAACCGCACCCAGAGGATCCAAATTCGGCACCGCAAAGGCCGACACGAGGTGGGCCCCACCAGGGTTACCGCTCACTAACTTTTCGCACGAAAAGGGCGCGCCTTGGCCGGTAATAGGGCCAAAGCTGCTCCCGTCGGGCAAATTCACCACACTGGCCGACGCCGTACCCGTAACCGCGGGATTGGTCGCCACGATGCTGAGGTCCGGACGATCATCGGGCGTACAAAATACGCCATCCGGACCATATGCCGGGCCCGTGCCCGTACAACCACCGTTGAGCCGAATATCCAAACCAATGGTGGCAAAAAGCTGAGCGGCGCCGGGCCCACCAGTGCCCGAAAAGGCAATGCGCGGGGGCAATGAAGTGCCCGTATCGCCGCCAGCATCAACGACAAACTCGAGATCGGTTCCGTCGAGCCCGCTGCACCCGATCACACCCGACAACGTGTTGCCCGGTCCGTGCACAAACGCGCACGGCTTTCGCCCATCGCACACATTGGCATTCTCGCGGCAGTCCAAAGACGGCGTATTGTCGGCTTCGAGAAATGTTCCACCACAGGTCTTCGCGGCAGAACCTTTGACGCAACCACAACCGGAGAAACCAAGGAGGCTGACCTCGATGGCAGGCACATTGACCCCGTTTTCTTTGATCACAACGGGGATAATACCGTCGCGCTCTTTCCCCAGCGTCAAGGTGAGCGTGCCCTCCATGGGAATCGCGACCGAGACCCCACTGATGGCTGCCGCCTCGGCGACAATCCCACTCGTACCCGCTTTCAGGCTGGCCCCCAGACCACTGCCTATGGTTTCTCCCGGAACCAGCTCGAACACGACGTCGCGCTCCCTCGTGCAGTTTGCCGCACAGCCGTCGCCCCCGACGGCACGGCATCGCCCGCCGGCGCAGTCCGAATCCGCCTGGCACGCTGCACCCGCGTTACTGCTTCCGACGCACAATCCCCCATCATCGCACTCCTCCGGAGCCTCGACGCTACCGTTGCCGCACACCTGCGCAATCGCGGCACCGGAACTCCACCAAAGCCACACCGCTGTCAAACCGACGAGCCATCGGAATCTCCGCTTCATGCATCCTCCTTCTTCACTCCGTAAAAAGATGACGCCCAGTGACTCCACTGAGACCGAGCACAGCTCGCTACCCCGTTTCCGCGCCAACTGTCAAGCCGTACTTTGTACTGCGAGGGCCGCGTGGCCAATCCCTTTTGCGGTACGGCCGGTACAATCCGCTTGCATGAACCAGCCGCTTTGCGCACGATCGATTGCATGATCGAGCTTGTCGGTCTGACCAAGTACTTCGATAACCTCGCAGCCGTGCAAAATTTGCACTTGCGTGTCGATGCGGGAGAAGTTTTCGCTTGCTTGGGCCCCAACGGCGCCGGGAAGACGACGACCATCAAGATGATGATGGGGTTGTTGCAGCCTTCAGCCGGCAGCATTCGGTTAGGCGGCTACGACCTCGCCACCGAGCCCGAGGCGGCCAAACGGCTGTGTGGATTCGTTCCCGATCGCCCCTTCCTGTACGACAAACTCACCGGCGCAGAATTCCTCGACTTCGTGGCCGGCCTCTACGCGGTAGAGCGCGACCAAATCCCGCGGCGGCGCCAGCAACTGTTGGAGCAATTCGACCTAGCGGGATGGATGGGCGAGCTCATCGAGAGCTACTCCCACGGCATGAAACAGCGCCTGGCCTTGGCAGCCGCGTTGATCCATGACCCAGAGATTCTCGTTCTGGACGAGCCGATGGTCGGGCTCGACCCGCGGGGAGCGCTGTTGCTGAAACGGCTCGTCCGCGACCGAGCTGCGCGTGGCGCCACGGTGTTCCTTTCCACCCACAGCTTGGACGTGGCAGAGGAAGTGGCGGATCGCATTGCCATCATCGATCGGGGAGAGCTGATTGCCGTTGGAACCCTCGACGAGCTGCACCGGCTGGCGGGGACGCCAGCCGGTGCGAGCCTCGAAGCAATCTTTCTGCGCCTGACCACGTTCGACGACGCCGGCCCCGCGCCTCTACGAGCGCAAGCATGAACCGTGAAGTCCTGGGGCCCTCGGCGTCGCCTGTTGCGCCGGTGACTTTCGTGCAGCTTCTGCGCCCGCGCATGCTTTCTGCGCGCAATCGTTACCGGCGTGCTCCCGTCGCCACGCGCTGGCAACGAGTATTCCTTGCCTCGTTGGCCCTAGCGTTTGGCCTCGGGGTGTTTCTCTTCTTTTACCGTGTCTTGTTGCACTTTCTCAGCGTACCGGAGTTTGGGCCGATTTTGACGTACAAGCTGCTGGCCATGGTGCTGCTGACATTCCTCTCCATCCTCCTCTTCTCCAATATCATCGTGGTGCTCTCGACCTTTTTCCTATCTGCCGAAATGGATCGCCTGGTGGCAGCGCCCGTGCGATGGAGCACGCTGTTTCATGCTCGCTTCGTCGAGACAATCGTCGAATCCTCGTGGATGATCGTTCTCTTCGCCCTACCCGCTTTTCTGGCCTACGGGCTAGCGCACCAAGCGGGCGCGGCTTTTTACCTCGCGGCGGCGCTCGTACTCGTTCCCTTTTCCATCGTGCCGGCATCGGTAGGGGTGGTGCTCACGGCTGTGCTGGTGAACGTGTTCCCCGCCCGGCAAGCGCGCGATCTCCTCGTTCTCGTGGCCATTGTCGCGGGTGCGATCCTATACATTTCGTTGCGTTTCCTGGAACCCGAGCGCTTGGTTCGGCCCGACGAATTTGCCGACTTCGCGGCTTTCCTGGTAGCCATGCGCAACCCGTCGGCCATATGGCTTCCCAGCACTTGGGCCGCGGAAATTTTGCACGGGCTAGCCGTGGGATCTACCACACGGGTGCCCCTTTGGACTGCACTTCTGCTGGCGAGCGCAGCCGTGAGCTGGCCGGCCGCTTGCTGGGCAACCGGAAAGCTGTTTTCCGGAGGTTACAGCAAGTCGCAGGAAGGCCGGCGAGCACACTGGACGCAAGATCCGGCCGCAGCCGCCCGCATTCTCGACACGTTGCTCTCGCCATTGCCGCGCGTGTTGCAGTTGTGGTTCCGCAAAGACACCAAGACGTTTTTCCGCGACGCGAGTCAGTGGTCGCAGCTCATCTTGCTCCTCGCATTGGTGGTGGTGTACGTGTACAACTTCCGCGTACTCCAGTTCGGCAGCATGCCCCTGGTGACCTTTTACTTTCGCAACGTCGTGTCGTTCCTGAACCTGCTTTTGGCAGGGTTCGTGGTGGCTTCAGTAGCGCAGCGCTTTGTGTTTCCGGCAATCAGTCTCGAAGGGCGTGCTCTCTGGATCGCGCAAACGGCCCCGATCGACTTGCGGCAACTTTGGTGGAGCAAATTCTGGGTGAATCTCGTACCGTTGTTGGTTCTGGGCGAGGTTCTCATCGTGCTCACGAATCATTACCTGCGCGTGCTGCCGTTTATGCGGTGGCTCGCACCGATGACGATGGTGGGGTTGATTACAGCAATCGTCGCGATCAGCCTTGCGGCGGGCACGCGTTACCCTCGGTTCGAGGCAGATCACGCCACAAAAATCGCAACCAGTGCGGGGGCGTTGATTTCGATGATTCTGTGCATGACTGTGGTCGGCAGCGTGGTCGTTCTTCAGGCCTGGCCGACTTACGTCCTCCTCATGAATTCTTTGCAAGGCGCGCAACTCGATCGAGCCGAGTGGGTCGGAGTAGTGGCCTCTCTTGCTGCCTCTGCCGCGGTTATGGCGGTTGCCATCGCTGAAGCTGTTCGCCGCGGTCTCCGAGCGATGGACGAATTCGGCACGAAACGTCCTTCGCGGTGACACTCGCCCGGGTACGGTTATGGGCGCAGCGGTCCCATCAAGACGCAGCCGTGCGCTCCCACTCGCCTTCCGCCTGAGAGAAATCCAAAAGTGCCGCGGTACGCTGCAATTCGTACAATCGTGCGTACAAACCTCCTTGGCGGAGCAGTTCTGCGTGCGTCCCTTCTTCCCGGATTTCACCGCGCTGGAGCACCACAATGCGGTCCGCTCGTTCGACCGTCGCCAGACGATGGGCAATCACGATCACCGTGCGCCCGCGTACCAAGGTTTCCACGGCATCTTCGAGGAGCGCTTCCGTTTGTGGATCGATCGCGGACGTTGCCTCGTCCAACACGAGGATCTGCGGATTTTGCGCCAGCGCTCGGGCATACGCCAAGAGTTGGCGTTCGCCTGCAGACAGGTTGGCACCGCGTTCGCCAACCGGCTCGTCGAAACCTCTGGGTAAACGGCTGACAAAGCTGTCGGCATGCACGGCGCGGGCGATCCGCTCGACGTCCGTGCGCGATAAATCCGGCCGCCCTAAAGCGATGTTTTCCGCCACCGTGCCCGAGAACAAAAACACGTCTTGTCCCACCACGCCCACGTGCTTGCGCAGCGCGTGCAAATCCCACTGCCGGGTATCCACTCCTTCCACCAGGACAAACCCCTTCTGCGGGTCGTAAAAGCGTTGCAACAGCTTGACGAGCGTAGTCTTACCGGAACCGGTCGGTCCCACCACGGCCACGCGCTCCCCGGGGCGCACCGCAAACGAGACCTGGCGCAATACCCACTCTTCGTCGCGGTACGCAAACCAGACATCCCGGAACTCCACACGCCCGGTTCGCGTGCGCGGGTACACGGGGTGCTCGATCTTGGCCTGCACGCTGCGAGTTTCCAACAAGTCAAAAACCCGTTCCGCAGCCGCCATGGCAGACTGCAATACCGCATACTTACTCGAAAAATCGCGGATCGGAGCGAAAAAGCGTTGGACGTATTCGATGAAGGCCACCAAGGTCCCGAAGGCCAACGCGCCGCGGATGACCTCGCCCCCGCCGTACCACACGATCGCGGCAAACGAGATGCTGCCGACCGCCTCGACGAGAGAAAACAGCGTGGCTTCGTAAATGTTCGCACGGTGGTACGCATCCCGATGCGCTCGATTCCGCGCATCGAACTCGCGGCCCGCTCGGGCTTCTTGCGCAAACAACTGGATGACAGACATACCGGTCACGGCTTCCTGCAGATACGCGTTCAAGCGTGCGACGCGTTCGCGAATGGTCCGGTAGCTTTCACGAGCGCGGACGCGGAAGAAGTCCACGATCGCCACCATGATCGGTACGACGGCAAGACTCACCAATGCCAGCCGCCAGTCAATCCAAACCAAGATGGCCACGATGCCGAGCAAGGTTAACAGGTCGGTCAACAGCGTCATCGCGCCCGCCGCAAACATTTCCTGAATCACGTCAATGTCCGTGGTCAGCCGTGTCACCACTCGTCCGACCGGGGTGCGCTCGAAGTAACCAATTTCCAGAGACTGAAGGTGGTCGAACAGACGCAAGCGCAAATCCCCGAGGCTTCTTTGCGCCATCACCATGGTGCAATAGTATTCCAGGTATAGGAACGCGGCTTCTGCCAGTAGAGCGGCGAGGTAGATGAAGCCCATCCGAACCAGCCCTGCTTCGAGCCCAGCCGAGACGTATCGGTCGATGCTCAACTTGAGCAAATACGGTTGCAACAGCGAGCACACCGTCGCCAACGGCAAGGTGAGCATGGCTGCCCAAAACCACCACCGGTGGGGGCGGATGAAGGACCACAAATGTCCGAGCAAACGAACGTCGTAGCCCGCCTCGTCTCGCTGCGCGTCGAAGCCTTGCGCTGCTTCCGTTCGTGCCGGCCGCTGCACGGATTTCATAATGCTGCAATCTCTTCTTCGAGTTCTTGCTGGCGAAACAACGCGGCATACAGGCGCGAACGCTGCAACAGCTCCTCGTGCCGCCCGACATCCACGACACGGCCGCGCTCCAGCAGTACGATCCAATCCGCGTGGCGCACCGTAGAGATTCGATGCGAAATCAAAATGGTGGTACAGCCGCGCAGCACGGGCAGGACGCGGCCTAAGATGCGATGCTCCGTCTCAGCATCCACACTCGAAAGCGGGTCATCCAGCACCATCACCGGCGCCGGGCGCAGCAAGGCTCTGGCGAGAGTGACGCGTTGTTTTTGCCCCCCGGAAAGCAGCACACCCCGTTCACCGACAAGCGTGTCCAAACCAGCAGGCAGGCGCTCGACGTCGGCTTCCAGGCCGGCCAAATGCACGGCACGTAAAATCTCGTCTTCCGTTGCATCCGCAGCGCCAAAGGCGATGTTCTCCCGCAAGGTCGCAGAGAACAAGAAGGGGTCTTGCGGAACCACACACACGGCCTTGCGCAAACGTTCCAGAGGCCAGTGGCGCAGGTCGTGACCGTCCAAACGGACCCGGCCAGCAGACGGGTCCCAAAGGCGGGGCAACAACGCCGCCAGGGTGCTCTTCCCCGCGCCCGTACGACCGACAACGGCAACCACAGAGTGGGCCGGGATATGCAAGGACACGTGCGAGAGCGCCGGAGTCCGTTCGCGTCCCGGATATGCAAACACAACGTCGCGAAATTCCACCTCGCCCACAACTTTCTCGACCCGAATCGGATCCGGCGGCTCGGCAACTTCCGCTTGCCGCGCGAGGATCTCTTCGAGTCGTTGCATCGCCGCCCGGCCTCGCTGGAAGACCGACAAAATCCACCCCAGAGCCATCGTCGGCCATGCCAGCAAGTTCAGGTAACCGAGAAAAGCGACCAAATCGCCGACGGTGAGCTGTTGCCGAATGACCAAGTGACCGCCATACCAGAGCACCACCAGCGAGCCCGTACCGGCTGCCAATCGCATCAACGGGAACAATTGCCCGCGAACGCGGGCAAGCTGAACACTGGATGCCTGAAAGGCCTCGTTCGCCGCGCGAAAGCGCGCGAGTTCCGCCGCCTCGGCCGCGTGTGCCCGCACGACGTGGGCACCGCTGACGTTCTCTTGCACCAGGGTGGCCAACCCAGCCAATCCCTCTTGAACGCGCAAAGTGCCTTCCATCAGGCGCCGACTGAGAAACTTGACCGCCACGAGCAGTAGCGGATACGGCGCCAGCGCCAGAGCGGTCAACCGTACGTCGAGATGACACATGATGGCTAGGCCGTAGGCGTAGTACAGGGGTGTGTTGATCAAGTTGAGAATTCCCGGGCCCAACACCATGCGAACGGCGGTAACGTCGTTCACCAATCGGGACATCACGTCGCCGGTGGGGCTCTGCCGGTAGTACGCCGGGGGGAGCCGCAACAATTGAGCGAACAAGGCGTTGCGCAAGTCGTACTCGACATCGCGACCCGCGTTGAAGATGAGAACCCGGGAGGCGGTCCGAACGGCAGCCTGCACGATCGCCACCGCCACCACAGCCAGCGCGAAACCAACCACCAATCGCCCTTGGCCGGCTGCGGCCGCGTCCACCCCTCGCTTGAGCAGATAAGGAATGGCCATGGCCAGCGTCGCCGTAAGCAGCAGCGTCACCGCTCCGGCCAGGTAACGGTGCCAGTACCGGCGCAAATACGGCCACAAGCGGCTCATCATTCGCGTATCATCTCACGTCCGGCTTTTCGCGCAACCGCACTTCGATACTGCTCAATCGAAAACACGAGGGCTTTCGGCCACAGCCGAAAGCCCTCGTCGCCACCGTGGTTCGAGTTCGGCAACGCCTTACTGGAGCGAGCCGCGCCAAACCTCGATCGAGCCGAAAAAGCCGCGTTCCGGAGGCTTTGGAGCCTCCGCAGGCGCGGTCGCGGGCTTGGGCTTCGCCTCCTCCTTGGAACCAAAGATGCGGCCCCACCAACCTCGTTTTTCCGATTTCTTGGCGGCCTTCCTTTGCACGAGCTCCCCGGACCGGAACGTGGGCGGCAGCACGTCGCCAAAGGCTACACCGATGTCGAGTACGCCGTCTCGATCGATATCCGCCAGTCCCACTCCCCACGTACGCTCGCGACCAGTGTGCGGTAAACCGGCAGATTCTGGCACAAGGGTAAAGTTCCCTTTCCCATCCCCGAGGAAGGCAAAGACGCCGTACACGCCCCCAATTTCTCGGGTGTTCGTCTTACCGGCCACCACCAAGTCTGCCTTCCCGTCGTTGTTCAAGTCGCCCACGGCCACACCCAGCGCATTCATCAATGGCAAGCCATGCCCATTCTGTACCGGTGCGCAAGCTCCCGGAGCACACTGTGCCGGGTTCCCTTCGGCGTTGCACTGCTGGCCCACGTTCTTGGGCAACCGACACTCCGGCTCTTCCGGCTCTCGCCCGGGGCGCGGCGGCGTGGGGTCCTCGCAATCCTCGTCCGTGAAGCACGTATTTCCGCGGGCACCTTTCACGCATACACCCTTGCACACGTGCGTCGCGCAAGCACCACCCGGGCAGTCCTCGGGCGACTGGCAAAACAAGCCATCCTGACTTCCGCCCACACACTGGCGAGAATCCGTAGCGATGTAGCTGCCGTCCTGTTTCTGTAAGAACACCTGAGGCCCGCGCGACTGGTCCGTTGCCACGACGTCGGGCCGGCCATCTCCATTGATGTCGCCCACGGCAATGCCCCAGTAGAGTCCGTGCACTTCCGGTGCGGGCATTCCCGCCGATGCCTCCCGCCAGTTCCCTTGACCATCGCCTAACCACACGCGAGGGCCGGCAGCATAAGCAGCCACCACATCCAGGTTCCCGTCGCCATTCATGTCCGCCATGGTCACGGAATTCCCCCACTCGCTCTGCGCAAGCCCCGTCGAGCTCTCGCGCCACACGCCTTTGCAGTTGCCGGTGAAGGCGCGGACGCCTTCCTCGGAGGCGGCCACCGTCACTAAATCGAGACAGCCATCCTTGTTGAAATCGCCCAAAGCGACGTCTTCACAGCCAATCGTGGGCAACCCCGCGGAAGCCGACGTCCATCGGCCGGTACCGTCCCCCAAAAACACGAACACACCCTTACAGTGGTCCGCAATAGCCACATCCATTTTGCCGTCCCGGTTCACGTCGCCGAAATCCATTCCCCCACCACAAAAGGCTTCGCGAGGAAGACCCGCAGCCGCCTCGGTCCAATTTCCTTTGCCATCGCCAGCCCAAATCCATGCTCCGTCCGCCAAGCGCGAAA
This sequence comes from Candidatus Binatia bacterium, assembly GCA_026004215.1. Classification (GTDB taxonomy): domain Bacteria; phylum Desulfobacterota; class Binatia; order HRBIN30; family HRBIN30; genus HRBIN30. Next base: position 127,273 of record BPIR01000003.1, on the reverse strand, counting down.
CCGCGCCCAAGTCCGCAAACCCGTCGTTGTTGACGTCGCCAAAGGCTATCTGACTCTTCCAAATCTTCGAGGTGGGCAACCCGTTGCGGGCGGGGTAATAGGTTGGAAGCTTCCCGCTCACTTGCTGCGCTTCCTTCGTCACCGGAGCTTTTCTTGCCGGGCAACCGCTCAAAAATGCCAGGATCGGCAGAGCCGACACAACAAACACAAACCAGTCCGCTTTCCTCATCGACCTACTCCTCACTCCCCCGGGTTGCCGCCCCCTCCAACGCGGCGAGTTGAATCTTCCTGCGGACCAACTACTGGCCCGCCTCCACAGCGGCGCGGCTTGTACCAGAGCCGATGTTAGTGGTCAAGCATGGACCAAAAACCTGTTTTGCTCTGGAAGTGACCCGAAGATGCTGGCTTTTCAGCTTGACAAGGATAGGGGGTTGAAGTATTTGGGCGGAGCTTCGATAGCGCGGCTTATTGAGTGCCGAATTGTTGATTATTTGGTGTCTGTGCACTTGCTCGGAGTCCCGAGTAGGGAAAGTCTAGGCAGTGATTGTTCTCCGGCGAGGAAAGGAGAAGGCGGATGCGAGTGAAGAAGCGGTTTTGGGGCCTGGGGACGTTGGGAGTTTCCGCTCTCGGCGTGCTCTTTTTTGCGAGCACGGGATCGGGTCAGGAAGTTCGGAGCGTCACGACGGAAATTAGCGGGTCTGTCCTAGTGTTCCCTAAGGTGGTCTGGGACGGGACTCGGGACACGATCATCCAAATCGCCAACACGGGTAACAGCCTGGCTTTTGTTCATTGTTTTTACGTCAACGGGGCGCCGGTCAATCCCAATCAGCCGGTTGGGCCGAACAATCCACCGCTGTGGTCGGTGACCGATTTCGAGCTGATTCTCACCCGCCAACAGCCCACCATGTGGGTGGCCAGTGCAGGCCGGCGTGTGGATCACACGAGCCCGTTTGCCGCTTATGGTTCCGGTTTCGATCCCGGTCTGATCCCTCCCGTCCCCGTTGGCTTCACCGGTGAACTCAAGTGCGTGCAGGTGGATGAGTCTGGGCAGCCGTGGCCCGGCAACCGCTTGAAGGGCGAGGCCACGATCCAGCGAAACGACGGCGACGTGACCACATACAACGCGGTTGCGTTGCCGGCAAACACTGGCGTGTTACCCGGGCCGGACCTCGAACTGACGCTCACGGAAAGCAACCCGGGTGGCGAGTACGCTGCTTGCCCAGATACCACAATCTTGAACCACTTCGCGCACGGAACACCGCAGATTTCGCTCTCCTCTGCAACATCCCTAGGCGCTGTCGGTTTGTGCGCGGGCAACATCTGCCCGGTCAACACGCTACTCACGGTAGTGCCGTGCGCGCAGGATTTCGAGAACGGAGGCACCTCGACGGTAACCCTGCAGTTTCTCACGTTCGATGAGTTCGAGGCACGTTTGAGTGGCAGCTTCTCGGTCAATTGTTGGCTAACGGCACCGCTCGGCCAACTCTCCACGGCGTTTACGCCTGGCGCTCTGGGTGGTTCGACCACGCGCCATACCCGATTTCGTCCGGTACCCGGCCAAGGTGGCGTCTTGATGGTAGCTGAGGAATCGCGGGCGACGTCGGTTTCCGGAGTCACAGCCATGGCGGCGTATAACCCATACGCCCAGGGGAACCGTTTCGATGGGGCAACTACCGGCGAAGGGGACGACCCGCTACCCGCACCGAACGCGACCGACGTCATCTCGGTCCCAGTGGAGTAACGTCATGAGGGGCCATTTGCAGGTGGTGAGGAAAGGAGACGACGTGATGAGGACCATGACGGTAGCAACGCTCGACAGGGCGTTCCGGGGCCTGGCACTCGGGGTGGTACTTTTGTGGGCGGCCTTGCCGGCTAGTGCCAAAATCGGCTCCGACAGCTCTGGGGCCATTTTGGTTTTTCCCAAAGTTATTGTAGACACCAGCGGCGTTTTGTTCGGCCGGCCAACCGACACGGAAATCCAGATCACCAACACCTCGAACTCCATCATTGCCGCGCGGTGTTATTGGGTGAATGCCACCAGCCATTGCAGCAATGCGCCGACCGTAGCGTGCACGCCGGCAACTGCGGCGCAGAGGTGCGGCACGGGGGGGCGCTGTGTCGAAGGCTGGACAGAGACGGACTTCCGATTTCGTCTGACCAAGCGCCAGCCGATTTCGTTCAATGCGGCCGACGGTTTGACGACGTTTCCGCTGACTGGCGGAGTTCAGGGGCCCGGGGGACAAACCAACGGCGACTCCTCCATTCCTCCTGTTCCGGAGGACCCATTCATCGGCGAACTGAAATGCGTGCAAGTGAACCCGGATGACTTTCGCCCGACGATTGGATTCAACCCTGCGAACAACGCCGCCGGTGACCTGGCCGGGCATGCCACAATTGTGTCGGCAGTTTCCAGTGCCTCGAACGATCTCGACGCCCGGAAGTACAACGCGATTACTTTGAAGTCCACCACCGTCAACGATCAAGACGACACCTTGGTGCTGGGCGGTGCGGGCGCCGAGTACGACGGCTGCCCGAACGTCTGGATCCTGAACCACTTCTTCGATGGGGCAGTGATCCCGTCGCATTTTTCTGGTGGCAGTGCTGGCGTGACCCAAACTGCGACCACGGACATTACGGTCGTTCCCTGCAGTGAGGATTTTCTCTTGCAGGAGAACAACTTGGGCGGTGCGGTCCTGCAGTTCCTGATTTTCAATGAATTCGAGCAACGCTTTTCCAGTTCCACCCGTTTCACCTGTTTCCGAGAGGTGCAACTCTCCGACATTGACACTCGCCCCGGCACGGCCGACAACGCGTTCTCGATCTTCAGTGTCGCGGTGCAAGGCACGCTCAGTGGCCAAACTCGGATTCGCTCGGTCATGCAGGGCGACCGCGCGAACGGCATCATGGTGGTTGCAGAGCGGTTCTTGAACAACCAGGGAGTTGTGAACAGCAGCGCGGAGAACGTGCACTTCACCGGCGAGCGCGACAGGTCCGATTTCATCGTCCTCAGCCCGAACAACTAGCCGCGTGACGGGAATCCGAATCCTCCGAGGGCAGAAGCGACTTGCTTCTGCCCTTTTTGTTTGCCGGCGCGAGGAGCACCCCACGCAATCCGGGCTTCCTCGAAACGCTTGGCCGTCACGACAGACCTTCGATTGCTTACTCGAGTCCGCTAGGAGCACCCCATGCAGCACTCTGTAGAGATGCCGAACAACACTCGGCGGATCGTGGCTGCCCTGCTCGTCCTGCTCACTGTGCTTCTAGGATCGGCACGTGCGGAGGTGAGCACGGACCAGCCAGGCGCGGTCGTCTGGTTTCCCAAGGTGGTCCGCGACTCGGCACGGGACACGATCATCCAAATTAGCAACACGACTGGGGTGCGCATCTCGCTCCTGTGCATTTACGTCAACGCTGCGCCGGACCCGAGTAGCGGTTTGCCTCTGTGGCAGGCCGTGGATTTCCAGATTGCGCTCACGCGCCAACAACCAACCATCTGGGTGGCCGGTACGGGACTAGGCCCTCAGCCCTCCGATGGCCGTCCCGCCGACCTGCACCCTGGGCTGATCCCGCCTCTGGCCGAAGGTTTCATCGGGGAGCTGCGCTGCTTCGTCACCGAGGAAGGAGACACTCCGAGCCAGCGCAACGCCTTGATCGGCGAAGCCACCGTCGTGGAGCGACAAAGCGGTACGATTTGGAAGTACCCGGGAGTGACATTCCGGTCCATGGGCACGAACAATAGGGATAAAATTCTCGCCTTGGACGATCGCGAATACAGTGCTTGTCCCAGAATCCTCTTGCTCAACCATTTTTACCAAGACGCGCCGGACCCGGTCACCGGCGTGCCCGTGAGCACGACCGTCACGTTCGTTCCCTGCAGCGCAGACTTCGAACGCGCCCAGCCCGTGACCACCAATCTGCTCTTCGAAACGTTCAACGAATTCGAACAACGGTTATCCGCCAGCCTAGAAGTGACGTGCTTTTCCGATCTGCCTTTGACCTGGATCGACAGCCGCCCAGATCCTACGCGCTCGGTGTTCCACTTTGGGGTTCAAGGCACGATCGCCGGGCAAACCCGAATTCGTCCGGTACCCTCGCGTTCGATCACCCAAGGTACGGGTGTGCTCATAGTGGCCGAAGAATCCCGCGGTAACGGCTTTGGCACAACCGCACTGCCGGCGCACTTCATTGGCGGCGCGCTTCAGGGCGATGTGATTGTGCTCCCCAGTTCGTTTTAAGTTTGCCGTCGCCGCGCGAACGTTTTCACGGCGCAACAGCCACACGCGACGCTTGGCGCGTACTCGATAGCCCGACCAATGTGAGCTGCAAGCGCGCTTCTGTTTCGTTGGGGTTGGTCCGGTTGGAAACAGCAAAGTCCAAAGCCCAACAATCGCAAAGGGATACGAACCGCAACCCAACGTAGTTCTCGAGAAAACGGCTGGCCGCCACGTTGTACCGGGTGGCGTACGAAACACCCGCCCACTCCGTGAGTCGGAACACAAGGTTCGCATCGATTTGCTGGAGCACGTTGTTGGCGAGCAAACGGTAGCCGATCCCCGCACTGGTACGTGTCGCCAGCCTGCGGCCCGCCGCGCTGTCCGGCTCGCGGGGGTCTTCCGCAAACAGAGCCACCTGAGTCGAGCTGAACTCCTGGGCCTGCGTATCCAGCGTGCCCGCAAAGCGGACAGACAAAAAGCGATTCGGATTGATCCTTCCGGCAATGTCCAAATCCGACAGATGGCTTTCGGTGAGCCTTTGCGTCAACGGCGGAATCACCCGCTCCAAGTCGTACGCCTGCAGCAACGAAAAGCGTGCCAGTTCCCTCGTACTGCTGCGGCTCGAGTTGGTGTCCTCCTGCTCCGACGCGGGAAATCGCCCAATCAACCGGCTCACCATACCCCACGCCATGGTGTTGCGCCGGTTGATCCGGTCGAAGCGATCGAAGAATGGCAAGTCGTCTTGCTGCACAGCGGGAACAAAGTAGTACTGAGCTACCGGCTCTAGCGTGTGTTTGAGGCGATCCAGCCCCCACCGGCGAAAGTTGTACACACGCTCGAATGTCGTACTGGCCTCTGCCCGCACCTCCACCTGTTCGCGGTGGGAGCGGGAGGAAATTGTCGGCGAAGGCCCCGGAGCGGCCAGCGGTTCGGCCCGATGCAAGAGGTAGCCCGTTTCCCAAAACCGTACGGCTAGCGACCCATAACCCCAAGGGGCTAGGGGGAGCGTGGCAACAATTCGGGGCCGGGCGAGAAGCCGCGCCCCCGCCGGCCCCTGGGCCCGCTCAAACTCCGTCCAGTCTGCCGCCCAATCGGCGGTCAACCATCGCCGCAAGGGCACCTGTCCAGCCCAACTCAAACGCGGTACCGTCTGGACCGTGCGCGATTGCAACTGGTCCGTCAAATCCTGAAAATACGCCGCATCGAACGAGAGGATGGAACGTGAAAACACGTAACTCCCGCCGGCTCGCGACACCGTGTACGGCAACGTGCGCATGAGTACCGTGCGCCCGCGTTCGAACGAGTAGGTGTTGATTTCGCGGAAAAACTGGTCGTCGCTCACAAGGTTCGAATCGAGATACAAACTCACATTTGAGCCGACGCGATGATCCAAGTTGGTCAGCACGCTCCAGCGGTCTTGCGGAACGGTGGTCTGTCCACGCAGCCGATCGCTTCGCAGCAATTCATTGAAATACGAGGCGGCCACCGTGCCGCGATCGTCGAGACTCGCACGGTAGCGATATTCCAAGAGCGCACCAACGCGGGCACCGGTCTCCAGGTCCAGACCCACCGTCGCCTCACGACTGCGGTCGATGGCCCAGTAAAACGGAACCACCGTTTGGAATCCACGCTGGTTCGAGGCGCCAAAGCGGGGCATCAAGAAACCGCTTTGCCTCTCCCGCTGGACCGGAAACACAATGCGCGGCAGGTAGAGCACAGGAACATCCAAGACGTTGAAGGTCGCTCCCCGTCCGACCGCGTATCCGTCAATGGTGACTGCCAGGTCCCGCGCCGCGATACTCCAGCTTTGCCTTCCGGTCTCACAATTGCAGGTGGTGAACCGGCCGTTCATGATTCGATATTGCTGTCCCGGAAACTTTTCGATCTTGCTTCCCCACAGAGAATACTGCATTTGGCGCGACCGCAGTGCGGCTCCGTACAGCGCACCGACTTCCTGCTCCAGGTCAACGCGGGCACGGTCCGCGAACAATACACCTTCGGGGCTTTCCAGCCGAACGTTACCCTCTGCCTCGACGACCGAGGTCGCTCGCTCCACCGTAATCTTGTCTGCCCGAAGTTCCGCCTCGCCATAGCGCACGATCACATGACCGCTCGCCGTCACCAAGTCTCTGTCGCGATCGTACGCGAGTGTGTCCGCCTCGATTTGAACCGGTAGATCCGAGGGCAACTCCTGCGAGCTACTTTGCTCCGGCAGCAGGGTTGTGAATAGCAACCAAGCTACTGCAACTCGTTCCAGCAATCGAACCCATCGCCAGCGTTCAAGCGTTCGCACGCACCGTGCCTCGGATCGTATCAAAGCCGCTCTGCTGGCGCTCCAACACCTGACGCACCGCCCCCACCAAGAACAACGAACCTGTAACCAGCAACGCTTGGTCGTTCTGTAGCCCCGCCCGTGCGGTGGCAAGGGCGGCCTCTACATTTTCCTCGACACGCGCCGGCACCAACTCGCGCCATGCAGCCGCGACAAGACTCGGATCCGCAGACCGTCGCACAGGAACGCGCGTCACCACGACCTCGCACACGACTGGCGCCAGAAGTTGAATCATGTCCCTCCAGTCCTTGTCCGCCATCACGCCAAACAACAATCGCACGCGCCGCTGTTCGACCAAGCCGGGCAACGCTGCAACCACAGCCCGAACGCCATCCCCGTTGTGCGCTCCATCCAAAACAATCAGCGGCTCCCGCGACACGATTTCGAGTCTCCCTGGCCAACGCACTTGTTCCAAGCCCGCCCGGCAAACCTCGGCGGACCACCGCAGCGAGTCCGGGAGTAACTGTGCCGCCGCCACCGCCACTGCTGCATTTTCACATTGATGCCGCCCGCGTAATCCCAACGCAACCTCGCGCAAGTCCACACCCAGGCCCCGGAACGACCAGCAACGGTCATCCCCTTCCCATCCGAAATCCTTCCCCGCCCACCAGACCGGGGCGTTTTGCTGCCGCGCCCGCTCCGCAATCACACGGCGCGCAACTGGGGACAACGGACCAGCCACCACCGGACAGCGTTCTTTGATGATTCCCGCCTTTTCCCACGCAATTGCCTCGATCGTGTCTCCGAGAAACTCCTGATGATCCAAACCGATGCTGGTAATGACCGCCACCTCCGGCGCGACCACATTGGTGGCATCCAATCGCCCTCCCAACCCCACTTCCACCACCGCCAGCGGCACCCGGCATTCGGCAAAATACAGGAACGCAAGAACCGTCGTGAACTCGAAAAATGTCAGCTCGATTCCACGCGCGGTCGCTGCACGGTACACCACCTTGGCGCACTCCACCACCTCCTCGGGGGCGATCTCTCGATCACCCACGCGAATGCGCTCCGTAAAGCGGACGAGATGGGGGGAAGTGTACAGGCCGGCATCGAGTCCGGCGGCACGCGCCATCGCGTGGAGCATGGCTGCCACCGACCCCTTGCCATTTGTGCCCGCAATGTGGACAACCGGGTACTTCCGCTCGGGATGGCCTAGTTCCCGGAGCACCAGCTCGATGCGCTCGAGCTTGAAGTCCATGCCCTTGCGCGCCTCGAGCTGGAAGAGCCAGTCCAAGAGCTCTGGGTACGTGTTTCCCACCATTTCCGGGCCCGATGACTCTTCAAACCGCCTTCGCCTGCCGTACTTCCAGGATGGCCCGCTTTAACCGCCGGACGAACTCGGCCACTTCGCCGCCCAGGCCTGCCGTGCCTCGATGTTGATCCACCAGCCGCATAATGGCGCTGCCCACAACCACCGCATCGGCGAACTCCGCCACGGCTGCCGCCTGCTCGGTGGTGGAAATCCCAAACCCGACCCCGATGGGCAAACACGTCTGCTCGCGTAGCGACATGATCGCGGGCCGCACCTCCCAAGGCTGAATGGGTTTGACACCAGTCACACCGGTGACCGAAACGTAGTAAATGAACCCCGCCGCATGCTGGAGCACGACCCGCACTCGGTCCGGCCCGCTTGTCGGCGCCAGCAAACAAACGAAGTGCAAGCCGGCAGGGCGACTCCACCGCAGCAGTTCCTGGGCTTCGTCCGGCGGCAAGTCTACGACCAGCAGTCCATCCACACCTGCCCGCGCCGCATCGCGGGCGAACGCTTCGACCCCGTAGCGGAAAATCGGGTTGTAATAGCCGTACAGGACCACAGGTGTTTCCGACAAACGCCGAAACTCTTGCACAGTCTCTAACGCTCGTGGCAACGTCGCCCCCGCTCGCAGCCCCACTTCCAGCGAATGCTGAAGAACAGGACCATCGGCCGTCGGGTCGGAGAATGGCACGCCAAGTTCGATCAAGTCCGCCCCAGCCTCGGCGACTCGGCGCATGAGCTCCAAGGTCGTGGACACATCGGGGTCACCTAGAGTCAAAAAGGGAACCAGCGCCACCTCGCCGCGTTGGCGCAACTCGGCAAACACTCGATCTATGCGATTCACGCGGCGCGATAGTTGCCGGCCGTCCCCGCAGTCGCTCACAGCGTCACCCCCAAAGCCTCGGCCACGGTCCCCATGTCCTTGTCCCCGCGGCCCGAAAGGTTGACCACAATGATTTGCCCGCGCTCGAGGGTTGCCGCCAGTTTGGTGGCATACGCCACTGCGTGCGCACTCTCTAAAGCCGGGATAATGCCCTCTGTCTCCGACAACAGTTGAAACGCTTCCAAAGCTTCGTCGTCGGTCACCGCTACGTACTGCGCCCGACCCGTGAAATGCAAATAGGCATGTTCCGGGCCCACGCCCGGGTAATCTAGGCCCGCAGAGATCGAATGAGCCGGACGGATTTGGCCCGTTTCGTCTTGCAAAATGTATGTCTTCTTTCCGTGCAGGATACCCACCGAGCCCGCACTGATGGACGCTGCGTGCTCTCCCGTGTGCAAACCCTTGCCGCCACCTTCGACTCCGACCAGCCGGACTTGGGGATCGTCCAGGAACGGGTAGAACAAACCCATCGCGTTGCTGCCCCCACCAACACAGGCAACGAGATAGTCCGGAAGGCGCCCTTCGCGGCGCAAAATCTGGCGTTTGGTCTCTCGGCCAATCACCGACTGAAAGTCGCGCACGATCATGGGGTAGGGATGGGCGGACATCGTCGAACCCACGAGGTAATATGTTGTCTCTACGTGTGTCACCCAATCCCGCAAGGCCTCGTTGATCGCATCCTTCAGCGTCGCACTGCCGGAGGACACCGCTTTGACTTGTGCCCCGAGCAGCTTCATGCGGAATACATTGAGCGACTGCCGCCGGACATCCTCGCTACCCATGAACACCTCGCAAGGAAAACCGAGCAGCGCCGCTACTGTGGCCGTAGCCACGCCATGCTGGCCAGCCCCGGTCTCTGCAATCAACCGTTGCTTTCCCATTCGCCGAGCCAACAACGCCTGGCCCAAGGCATTGTTGATCTTGTGCGATCCCGTATGACAAAGGTCTTCTCGTTTGAGGTAAATTTTCGCCCCGCCGAGCTTGGTCGTGAGCCGCTCGGCGAAATACAGTGGCGTTTCTCTTCCGGCGTAATCCGTTAGGTACGCATGCAGTTCCCGGCGAAACCCGCGGTCGCGAGAGATGCGTCGATAGGCTTGCTCGAGTTCGAGCAACGCAGGCATCAACGTCTCGGCGACGTACCGGCCGCCGAAGATTCCAAAGTGGCCGCGCCGATCAGGCAGCCTTTGCATTCTCGATAAACCTCCTCATCTTCACTGGGTCCTTTTGCCCGGGTCGCCGCTCCACCCCGCTGGCGACGTCCACCCCAAAGGGTCGCACGATGCGCACGGCTTCAGCGACATTGTCCGGATCGAGCCCGCCGGCGAGAATCAACTTGGCCGGCGGCTTCCACGCGCCCACCAACGCCCAGTCCACGGTTTTCCCCGTACCCCCGTAGTGCCCGCTCGCATGTGCATCCACCAACAAGTAGTCCACCCGGTATGCTTGCGCCCGATCGAGATCCTCCCGCCCGCGCATGCGCAAGGCCTTGATGACCGGCCGCGGCCACCCGCTGCAATAGCTGGGAGACTCGTCTCCGTGAAACTGCAACAGGTCTAGCCCCACGCTCTCGACGATTTCCTGCACTTCGGAACGCGATGCATTTACGAACACACCGACGATTTGCACCCGTTTGCCCAGCACAGTAACAATTTCTCGCGCCCGGTCCGGATCCACGGAGCGAGGGCTGGCGGGGTAAAAGTTGAGCCCGATCCAGTCTGCACCGGCCGCGACCGCCTGCCGGGCGTCTTCGATCGTGGTAATCCCGCAAATTTTCACCCGTACCATCACCGATGCTGCTCAGGCGCTCAACAATTCTCGGAGTTTTGCCGCCGGATCTCCCGATCGTACCAGCGCCTCGCCGATCAAAAACGCTCGCACGCCGACTCTCTCCAATCGCTCGATGTCAGCCCGGGTCTCGATGCCGCTTTCCGCCACCACCATCCTTCCCGCACCACACACTTTGGGAGCGAGCTTTTCGGTAACGGCAGTGGATGTCGAGAAGGTTGCCAAGTCGCGATTGTTGATGCCAATGAGGCGCGCCCCAGCAGACAAAGCCGCTTCGACCTCGTTCTCATCGTGAACCTCCACGAGGGCAGCGAGTTCCAGTGCTTCCGCCTCGCGAAGCAAACGCGCCAAGGTAGGCAGGTCGAGGGCGCGCACGATGAGTAACACAGCATCCGCACCCCATGCGCGCGCTTCGTGCAACTGATACGGGTCGAACACGAAATCTTTGCGGAGAAGGGGCAAGGCTACTGCGGCGCGAACCTCGCGTAGATGGTTCAGATGGCCGAGAAAGAACTGAGACTCGGTCAAAACCGAAATTGCTGCCGCCCCTCCCGACGCGTAACTGCGCGCCAATGCCACCGGATCGAAATTGGGGCACATGATCCCTTTCGATGGCGAGGCTTTTTTGACCTCGGCAATAATGGCCCTTCTTCCCTGCAACGCTGCCCAAAAGTCGCGACGCGGAGCTTGGTACAGATCCACACGGCGCAAATCCGCTTCGGACATTCTTGTTTTCGCTTCCTGCACTTCCGCACGTTTGGCGGCGAGAATCCGATCGAGAATCATCGGTTGGTGCATCGCACCACCTCCTGCAATTTCTCCCAGGCAAGACCTTGCGCCACAGCCGTGCGTGCCAGTACAATACCGTGTTCTATTGCCGGCGCCATCCCTGCGACATACAGGGCGGCAGCAGCATTGAGTTGAGCGACTTCCGTGCACGGACCGGGCTCGCCGCGCAGCACCGAGCGCATGCGTTGCACCGCCTCTTCCAGGTCCGCACACACGAAGGCATCTGGGGGGTAAACGGAAAAACCCCAAAGGGCGGGATCCAACGTCCACGCCCGTACGGCACCATCGCGCCACTCGCACACGAAGGTCCGAGCAGACAGGGAAATTTCGTCCAAACCGTCTTCGCTGTGCACGACCATGGCGTGTTCCGCCCCCAGCGCTCCCAAGGCACGCGCTACCGGCTCCAGCCACTCCCGACCAAACACCCCCACGACTTGCCGTCGCGCACCCGCCGGGTTTGCCAGCGGCCCGAGCAAGTTGAAAATGGTCCGCAATCCGAGCTCTCGGCGAACGGCGGCAACGTGGCGCATCGCTGGATGAAACCGAGGCGCAAACAGGAACCCGAAACCCGTGCTCTCGATGCACGCCCGCACGGCTTCGGGGGGCAAATCGATCCGTACCCCGAGAGCTTCCAAAATATCTGCGCCACCGACCTTGCCCGATACTGCCCGATTTCCGTGTTTGGCCACCGCGGCTCCCGCTGCCGCGGCAATCAGAGCAGCAGCCGTAGAGATGTTGAAGGTACCGCGGCCGTCACCGCCGGTGCCACAGGTATCGATCACGGGACGCGACGGCTCAATCCGGTCCGCATACGCCCGCAGTGCCCGTGCGGCCCCGATCAGCTCGTCCACCGTCTCGCCCTTCATCCGCCACGCCACCAGCAAGGCCGCCAGCAAAGTCGGACTCACCTGACCGCCCATCACTTCCCGCATGGTCGCATCGGCCTCGGTGGCGCTGAGGTCTCTCCCCTCCACCAAGCACCGGAGGGCTTGCGTCACGTGCGACACCATCGCCATTCAAACAGCCAGGGCAAGAAAGTTTTGCAGCAGTTGCTTCCCTGCAGGCGTCAAAATGGACTCGGGGTGAAACTGCACGCCTTCGACCACGTAGTCGCGATGGCGGAGCCCCATGATTTCGTTCTCCGCTGTCCATGCGGTGACTTCCAAAATGGGCGGCAAGGTTTCCGGCTCGACCAACAAGGAATGGTAACGGGTGGCGGGAAACGGATTGGGAAGTCCACGAAAGATCGTTTTCCCGTCGTGAAAAATGTCAGATGTTTTGCCGTGCATCAGGCGCGCGGCGCGCACCACTCGCCCGCCGAACGCCGCCGCAATGCTTTGGTGTCCCAAGCACACCCCGAGAAGCGGCACCTTGCCCGCAAAGTGGCGGATCACCTCTACCGACACTCCCGCCTCGTTGGGCGTGCAAGGACCGGGAGAGATGACAATTTGATCTGGATTCAGCTCGGCAATGTCCTCCACCGAGATAGCATCGTTGCGGACCACCCGAACTTCCGCGCCAAGTTCACCGAAGTACTGGACGAGGTTGTAGGTAAACGAGTCGTAGTTATCGATCATGAGCAACATAGCGACAACGGCAGCTTAGTCGGGCCTCAAACTCTCTGCTAGCCGAACCGCTTGCAGTGCTCCCCGGGCCTTGTTGACACACTCGAAGTACTCTTGCTCCGGAACGGAGTCGGCCACGATGCCTGCTCCGGCTTGAACGTAAAAGCGTCCGTTCTTGACCAAGATCGTGCGGATGGTGATGCAGGTATCCATGTTCCCCGAATAGCCAAAATATCCCACCGCACCGCCGTACACGCCTCGCCGGGTGGGTTCGAGCTCGTCGATGATCTCCATGGCTCGAATCTTCGGAGCACCGGTCAGCGTCCCCGCCGGAAAGGTTGCGGCCAAAGCATCGAACGCGTCTAGCCCCGCACGCAATGTGCCCCGCACGTTCGAGACCAAGTGCATGACGTGGGAGTAACGCTCCACCACCATGCATTCCGTGACTTGTACGGAACCAATTTCCGCAACGCGCCCCACGTCGTTGCGCCCCAGATCCACCAGCATGATGTGCTCGGCAATCTCTTTGGCGTCCTGCCGCAATTCGGCCTCGAGCGCACGGTCGGAAACCTCATCCTTTCCCCGGGGCCGGGTTCCGGCAATCGGGCGCACCGTCACTTCCCGCCCCTCCAGCCGCACCATGACTTCCGGAGACGAGCCGACCAGAGTGGCTTCGCCGGCTCGCAAGAAGAACATGTAGGGAGCAGGGTTGGCTTTACGCAAGCAACGGTAGACCTGAAACGGTTCTGCGCGCAGCTCGCCCTCGAACCGTTGGGCGAGCACCACCTGGATGATATCGCCCGCACCAATGTACTCCTTCGCTTTGCGGACCATCGCCTCGTACCGGTCGCGCGACATGTTCGCCTGAACTGGCCGTTCCTCCGGAACGGCACGCAACTCCAACGCAGCCCGCAGCGGGCGATTCAATCGCTCCACCACATCGTGTAGTCTCTGGCAGGCTTGCGTGTAGCTAGCTTCCAGGCTGATACCCGTGGTTGGAGCATAGGTCACGGCCGTCACCGTGTGGCGCAAGTTGTCGAACACTAAGAACGTATCCACGAGCATGAGGTACACGTCGGGGAGCAACAAGTCGTCTAGCGGCGGATGGGGGAGACGCTCGAAATGCCGCACGAGGTCGTAGCCGAGATAGCCAACCCAGCCGCCGTCAAAGCGCGGCAAGGGTTTTGCGGAAACAACGTGAAACTCCTGGAGCACGCGCCGCGCTTCCTGCAGCGGGTTCCTGCTCTCGACTACCCGTCGCTCTTGGCCCCGCAACTGCAGCGTGACGCGTCCCTCTTTCGCGCTCAGCACACCCGCAGGGCGAATACCGAGAAAACTGTAACGGCCCCACTTCTCGGCGCCCTCCACACTTTCGAACAAAAACGCATCCCCGCCATCGTCGAGCTTGAGAAATGCCGATACCGGTGTTTCCAGGTCGGCCAAAATCTCCCGCGTGACCGCAACGGCAGTTCCCTTGCCCGCGAGCGTACAAAACTCGGCGTAACTTGGCTCGAACATCGCGCTGTCCTTCATCGGGGCACGACAAAAGCGCCGGATAGCCCGGCCTGACTTTTCAGTCGCTCTTCCCACTCCTGGGCTTCCGCCCGCGAAGAAAACCGGCCGACGCGAACCCGGTACCATGTTGCCCCTTCGCGACTCGGAACCTGCACCAGGTACGCATCGTAGCCCCGCGCGCGCAGTCGTTGCACCAACGCCCGCGCCTCGGTGGCATCGGTCGTTGCTGTCACTTGCACGGTCCACCCCGCATCCGCCCACGCATCGCGATCCTCTGGCCGCGAGCGGGGCACGCTCGTAGGCGTCGGGCGAGGACGAGCTGTACTCGTCGGCCGCTGGGTCGGCCGCGCCAACCGCGGGGTCAACGTGGCCAACCATTGCGCCGTGGTCGGAGTCGCCGCGACGACCGCAGGGGGTGGAGACGGCACCGGCGATGCCGCACTCGACGCCAAGTCCGCCACCGGAGTGGCCTGGGCCAGACGCTCCTCTGCCTTCCGGCGTAGCCGTTCGTAGAAGGCTCGGTCCACCGCCTCTTCGGGACGCTCCTCCTCCCGCGCCGGCGACGGGCTGGCCCATGGGATGGGAGCGCGGACAATGCGCTCCTCTTGCAGAAGCCGTCGCTCCGCTGCGTCCCGCCCGACCCACATTCCAAGGAGAAAAATCACCGCAGAGGCACCCGCAAAGATCACGACCATCAAGAACACCTGCGGGTAAGTCAGACCGGATTGTGAACGGCCACGAAGCTTCGCCTTCATCCTCTTCACATCTCTTCCGGCGCACGCACCCCGAGCAAACCCAACCCGTTGCGCACCACACGGCCAACGGCCCATGCAAGATACAGGCGCGCGCCAGACTGCTGGGGATTTTCCGTCAGCACCCGATGGCGATTGTAAAAGCGGTGAAATTCTCCCGCCAACTCGATCAAGTAAAACACCACCCGGTGAGGCTCGCAGAACCGCGCCGCCTCTTCCACCACATCCGGGTAGGAGCACAGCAGCTTCGTCACCCCGATTTCCTCCGGCTCGGTCAACAGGTGCAACGCAGCTTCAGCCGCCGTGGGGCGTTGCACGCCCGCCGCGGTCGCCTGCTTCATCAAGCTGCAAACACGCGCGTGCGCATATTGAACATAAAACACGGGGTTGTCCGCCGACTGTTTCTTGGCCAAGTCGAGATCGAATTCCAAATGGCTATCTGCCTTGCGGGTAAGAAAGAAAAAGCGAACGGCATCCGCACCGACTTCGTCAATGAGCTCGTCGAGCGTGACGTACTCCGCCCGCCTGGTGGACATCTTCACTTGCTCGCCCCCGCGCGTCAGCGTCACGAACTGATATAGGATCACCCGCAGCCGCTCGACATCGTAACCCAGCGCGCGCAAGGCTGCCCGCACATCCTCGTGTTCGGCAATGTGATCCGCACCGAGCACATTGACGAGCAAGTCGAATCCTCGGGCATACTTCTGGCGGTGATACGCAATGTCCGGCAGTCGGTACGCCGGCTCGCCCGTGGATTTGACCAGCACCCGGTCCTGATCCAATCCGACCGCATCGCCCTTGAGCCACACGGCACCGTCGCGCTCGAACGCCAAGCCGAGCCGCCGCAAGTCAGCCAAGGTCTGCTCGATACTGCCGTCCTTGTACAAAGAGTCCTCGTTGAAGTAGGAGTCGAAGCGAATTCCCAGGCGCTCCAACGTACGCTCGATGTCCGCGAAAATGGCTTTTTCCGCCGCTTCCTTGAACACGCCCGTGGCCGGCTCGTTGCGCAGCTTGTCCCCGAACTCTTTCACCAAACTGGCCGCGATCTCACGAATGTAATCTCCCTGGTAACCCTCTTCCGGGAACACGACCGGGTCGCCCAGTATCTCGCAGTACCGAGCCTTCACCGACTCGCCCAACAACTTCATCTGCCTTCCGGCGTTGTTGAAATAGTACTCGCGCACCACCTTGTGGCTCGTGGCCTCGAAGAGTCGGGCGATCGCGTCACCGAGAACTGCGTTACGGCCGTGTCCGACCGTCAGCGGACCCGTGGGGTTTGCGGAAACGAACTCCACAAGCACGCGCTTTCCCGAACCAAAAGGGCTCGGGCCAAACTCGGGCAATTCGATTTCCGCCAGGCAACGCGCCCAAAATCGGGGCGACAAGCGAAAATTGATGTATCCTGGGCCCGCGACTTCAATCGCGGAAAACAATCCTTCAGGATCCTCGATGCACTGCACAATTCGTTCCGCAACGACTCGCGGGGCCGCCCGCTCGGCCCGCGCCAAGCTCAGGGCAACGGGAGTGGCAAGATCGCCGAGATTCGGGTCTTTCGGGATTTCCAGCACCACGGCCGGCGCATCCGACTTCAAGAAACCTTGCTGCCGGGCGCGTTGCAAAGCACGCTCGAGCACGGACCCAACTGGTTTCTTCATTGTGTTCCCCCGGAGGTGGCCACCCGAGCGTTTCTCGGCCGCTCAGGCATCTCGGTCGAAAGGATTTCGCGGGCTATACGCAGCAGGTTCCCCGGAGTCAAGTTTGCCGCCCTGCGCGGGATGTTGGTTGTTTCTCCGCTCGTGGAAAATAGCGCGTCATGATAACCGCGTGCTTACCCGGGGCATAGTAATTTCGACGCAGCCCGGTCTGGATGAATCCGTGCGCCGCATACAGCGCTTGCGCTGCATCATTGTCGTGATGCACTTCGAGCGTAACCAGACGCGCCCCTGCTTGTCGGGCTGCATCGAGGACGACGCCGAGCAAGGTGCGTCCCACGCCGGCACGGCGATGCTCCCGCCGCACTGCGAGGTTCAACAAATGCACCTCGTCGCCCACCAACCACCAGCACACGTAGCCCACAATCACGCCCTCGCGCCGCGCCACAACGCACCGGGAAAATGGCAGTCGTAACTCGTGCCGGAACAAACCCACGGACCAGGGCTCGGCAAACGACTGCCGCTCGATCTCGATCACATCCTCGAGGTCCTCCTCGCGCATGGGCTCGAGCAGCAGAGTGTTCTCGGCGATCATGAATCACCAGCGAATCAGCGCGCTTCCCCAGGTAAAGCCGGCACCAAAGGCTGCTAGACACACGAGCATGCCCTCGCGCAGGCGGCCGGTAGCCAGGGCTTCATATAAAGCCAGGGGAATCGAGGCCGCAGTGGTGTTCCCGAATCGGTCAATGTTGTTCACCACTTTCTCTTCATCCAAGCCAAAACCCATCGCGACCATTTGGTTGATCCTCAAGTTTGCCTGGTGAGGGATCAACAGGTCGAGGCTTGCCACCGTGAGACCGTTCGCATCGAGGGCTTCCTGAACGGCCTCGGTCATGCGCGTCACCGCGTGGCGAAACACATACCGGCCTTCCATACGAGGGAAGATGGGAGCGTCCGGCCCGGTAATCATTTCTTCCGTGAGCCGCGGGCGCAGCCGACTGCCGGGAGCTTCCAGCCACAACTTCTCCGCATACTTTCCCTCCGCATGCAGGTGAGTCGACAGAATGCCGCGCCGAGGATCGGGCGATGGCCCGAGAACCACGGCCCCTGCCCCATCGCCGAAGATCACGGCCACGTCGCGCCCCCGCGTGCTCAAATCCAGTCCGGAGGAATGGACTTCGGATCCTACCACCAACACGTGATCGTACGTTCCCGTCTTCACGAACTGGTCCGCAACCGCCAGCGCATACAGAAACCCACTGCACTGATTGCGCACGTCGAAAGCTGGTATGCCGGGAATCCCGAGCTTGTCTTGGAGCAAGAATGCGCTTCCCGGCATATCCACGTCGGGGCTCAACGTCGCAAATACGATGCATTGGATTTGCTCCAACGTTAGCCCCGCCTTTTGTAACGCTTCCCGGGCAGCCACGGCCCCCATGTCTGCTGCTCCCGTGCACCCGTCGCTGTAGCGCCGCTCGCGGATTCCCGTGCGCTGTTGGATCCACTCGTCAGAAGTGTCCATCAGCCGCATGAGATCGCGGTTGGTCACCACTCGCTCGGGAACGTAATGGCCGACTCCTAAAATATGCGAACGCCGCACCGCCATTCCTCCTCTTTCGGCCAGCCCGTTTCGCTCACAGCCGCAACACGGCGCCGGCCCAGGCTAAGCCGGCTCCACTAGCCGCCAAGCACACGGTCGCACCGGGTTCCACCATACCCGCTTCCAAGCACTCACTCACCGCTACAGGCAACGCCCCTGCACCCAAGTGGCCATGCGTCTCGGAGGGGACTGTAACCACATCATCCGGCACCCCGAGGGTTCGCGCGGCCTCTCGGGCCACCTCTGGAAACACGTGGCTGATAAAAAACCGATCCACTTGGGCCACTCTCCGGCCAGCCTGCTCCAGGGCCTCCTTCGCAACCACGGGCAAGGTCTCGCGGCCAAAGCGGGCCAGCGTAGTTCGGTCAATCTGCATGAGGTGCCTTCCCAGACCGAAGTCTTCTCGCGTGATCCGGCGTGGATGTTGTCGGCTAGCCGGGTACTCGCACCAAAATGCGCGGTGGCAGCGCCCATCGGCGTGGGTGACGACGGCTTCGATGCTCGAATTTGCATTGGTCGCCCCGAGCAGCGCAAGGCCAGCCCCGTCACCGAACAAGCGGGCCACTTCCGGCTGCCACTCGTAGTCCACTGCCGACGAGTGAACCTCGCCTCCGACCACCAGGGTGCAACGATATTGGCCAGACTGAATGAATTTCCAGGCAATCTGCAGGGCGAACAAGAATCCTGCGCACTGCGCCCGGATGTCCAACGCGGGCACCGTGGCGCATCCCAACTGGTCCTGCAGGTAACATGCTGCCCCCGGGAAGGAGACATCAGGCGTCATCGTTGCAAAGACAATGAAATCCACATCCTCGTTCTTGAGCCCTGTTCGGTCAAACACCGCCGCCGCCGCCCGGGCAGCGAGCGTGGAGGGCCCGATCGGTTCTTCTGCGATCGGCCGCGACACGCCGGCACGCTCCACACTCGGCGGCAGGCAGTGGCCCCATCCCAAAACTTTGGCATGCATGGGCCGCTGTGTAGCGAGTTGCCGCGCGCGATGCGAGCGAGGACACCCCCGCCGAGCGGCTCTCAAGTCGCCTCGCGTCCAAATCGCCTCCGCCTCGGTACCCGCCACGCGGTAGGTAGATGGAGCCCGTGAATCGAGCAGCGCGGCGTTTTCGGCTGGAGAGCACCTTCCGGCACGGGCCGCTATCGGGGAGTCACACGCGACCCGCACACGGCAGGCACGCTCGCCAGTCGGATTTCGCGAAAATCAGCCGGACTCGTCACGGAGCCCAAAGCAATCAGCAGCCCGCGGTCCGTCCCCAAACGGCACAGTGCAGTTTCCGTTCGAGCACGGGCCGCGGGCACCACCCCCTTGCGGGTCTTTGCGTCCTAACTCAGCGGGCAACCTTCCAGCGCGAAGCCAACGGCAATCACGATCTCATCCACCGTAACGCGCCCGTCTCCATCGGCATCCATGGCCACGCACGTCGCTACATCCAGGCGTTCCAGAGCGATGTTCACCCCGCGGATGAGTTCATCTATGGTCACCGAGCCATCGCCATTGCAGTCGCCCACACAGCCCGGCAGTGGCGCAGTGGGCGACGGTGTCGGCGACTCCTCCGGAGTCAGAGTGGCCGTGGGAGATTCCTCCTGCGTAGGTGTTGGCGACTCCTCCGGCGTCGCCGTAGCCGTCGGCGACTCCTCGGGAGTCACAGTGGACGTGGGAGATTCCTCCGGCGTAGGTGTTGGCGACTCCTCCGGCGTCGCCGTAGCCGTCGGCGACTCCTCGGGAGTCACAGTGGCCGTGGGAGACTCCTCCGGCGCCGGTGTTGGCGACTCCTCGGGTGTGGGTGTCGTCGTCGGAGATTCCTGTCCCACCGGAGTTTCCTCCGGAGTCGCGGTAGGGCTCTGTTCCGGTGTCGGCGATTGCTCGGTGGTCGCTGTCGCCGTTGGCGATTCCCCCGGCGTCACTGTGGGCGAGGGTGACTCCTCCGGCGCGGCCGTGGGCGTGAGCTCTGGGGGCAAGGAGGGTGAAGGTTCGGGAGTCAGAGGCGGTGAAGCGGCGCTCGTCGGCGTAGCTGTCGGCGTTGGGGTTTCGGTGACCGGCGAAACTTCAACTGTTGCCGTCGGCGTGGCGCTCGGTGTCGCAGTGCCGGATGCAATGGCTACCCCTCGGCACTCGCCATTTTGGCAGACGTCCCGCTCCGTACACTCGTTGCCGTCGTCGCACGGGGTACCATCCGGTGCGTTCCCCTCGTACGTGCACTCACCTGTTGCCGGATTGCAGGCACCGCCGACTTTGCACGGGTCGTTGCACGGCACTGTGAAGGTGCCGCAAGTTCGCGTGAAAGGATCACACGTGACCGTGCAACGATCCTCGGGTAGCGGACATACCAAGTCTCCGAGACAAAACCCGTTGAAACACCGGTCGTTGGAGGTACAGGCACCGAGCACATCCTCACAGGTCGTTCCGTTGGGTGCGGCAGTTCCCACGCACACCCCGGACAAACATGCATCGTTCTGCGTGCATGGGTTGAAATCGTCACACGGAGTCCCATCCGGCACAAGCGTCCCCTGACACCGCCCATCGGGCTGACAGGTACCGCCGGTCACGCACGGACTTCCGGATTCGCACGCGACTTGCGCAAAGCTCGGTAGCGAAAACCCCAAGCCCACCCACAAGTACACGGCCGCATGCAAAAATCCCGTAACAAGGGTTCTACGAGGGTCTCTCCTGCTCATTACAAACACCTCCCCTGGAAATCGTTTCCTCGAGCTACAGCATGGGTGCAGCCAACGCAACTTTCTATTTGGCGATTGACCCGCCTACGATATGCACGTACAAGCAGCCGTGCCCCCGGGGGGTACGACACAGACCGAAGGAGGTTGATGATGAAGAAGCTCACGTACGTTCTAGCCGCATTTCTCCCGCTGGCTCTCGCCGCTTGCCAACCAGTGGCCGCACCCTTGATCGGCACTTTGTACATGGATGTGAAAGGTCCGATCACGGCAACGGAAGCAACGACAGCGACGAAACAAGGGCGCGCGTGCGCCCAATCTATCCTCGGCCTCGTTGCCTCGGGTGACGCGAGCATCGAGGCTGCAGCAAAGGCTGGTGGAATCAAGCAAATCGTTAGCGTGGACCACGAGTCCCACCACATTCTCGGAATCGTCGGTTCCTTCTGCACCATTGTGAGAGGGAACTAACGGCGGCACCCCGCCGTCGAATATCTGCCGTGCACCCTCCCCGGGGGCCACACGGAGTGGAACCGTAGGGGCGACCCTTGTGGTCGCCGTACTAACAGGGAGAGGTCGGCCCAAGGCCGGGTGAGACTGGTGCCACCCAAACCCAATCGGAGGGACGCGCGTTCCCGCAGGACCCGCTGCGGGCGGGAACACCATGTAGTCGCGTGAGTTGCATCGCACGGACTTCCGATTTAGCTACCCACACCATGCAGATCGCACCGGGAACCATTGTGTGCCGTCCTCGCTTCGCTCCCTACCCATTGTACGGGCGCGCCGTGCAGATGGCGGGTTCGAATGCTGTGCTGGTCACCCAGGTGGAGTGCGGGGATCCCAGATGCGCGAGCGAGCACCAGCATGCAGACGCCGTGTGGCCCGTTGACGACCTCGAGAGCGCTCACGCCTATCAAGGGCGTGCGGAATGGGAACTCGGGCGGCTCAACTCGCCCAACGCCGTTCTTCTCGACGACGCGGCCTGAATGAGTCCGGAGCACCCATGGCTGAGTGGTGGCGCAGTGCCGTCTTCTACGAGATTTACGTCCGCAGCTTCCAAGATTCGAATGGCGATGGCGTCGGCGACCTCGAAGGGATCATCCAGCGCCTCGACTACCTGAACGATGGCAGCCCGGAGTCTCTCGGCATCGATGCCCTTTGGCTCACCCCCATCTACCCCTCACCCCTGCGTGACTTCGGTTACGACGTAGCCGACTACTGCAATGTTCACCCATCGTACGGCGACTTGGGGACCTTCGACCGTTTAGTGGAGGGGGCACACCGCCGTGGCATCCGAATTATTTTGGACTTTGTCCCGAACCACACCTCCTCCGAGCATCCGTGGTTTATCCAGTCGCGCAGCAGCCGGTCGAACGAGAAGCGCGACTGGTACATTTGGCGCGACCCGGCACCGGATGGTGAGCCCCCGAACAATTGGGTGAGCTCCTTTGGCGGTTCCGCCTGGACGTTCGATCCGGCCACCGCGCAGTACTACCTGCATTCTTTCTTACCCGAGCAACCCGACCTGAACTGGCGCAACCCACAGGTGGTCCAGGCTATGGAACAAGTGCTGCGTTTTTGGCTCGACCGAGGAGTAGATGGTTTCCGCGTCGACGTGATTCATAAGCTCCTCAAGGACCGCGAGCTGCGCAACAACCCCAAACCGCCTCCGGAGGAAGAACATCCCGTATATCATTTCGGCAGCCAAGTTCACCTATATGACGAGGATCAACCCGAAGTGCACGACATCATTCGCGGCTGGCGCCGGTTGCTGGATCGCTACGGCGACCGCATGATGGTCGGCGAGGTTTACCTCTTCGATACCCACCGAGTCGCCCGTTATTACGGTAACGGGCACGACGAACTGCACCTCGCGTTCAATTTTCGTTTTTTGTGGAGCCCGTGGGATGCGCAATCGTTCCGCCGCGAAGTCGAGGCCATCGAGGCTGCATTGCCTAGCGGAGCGCAGCCCACATACGTCCTTTCGAGCCACGATGCACCGCGCCATCGCACGCGCTTCGATCACCCCGCCTTGGGTCCCGCGCGCGCCCGCGTGGCCGCACTGATGCTGCTCACGCTGCGGGGAACACCGTTCCTCTATTACGGCGAGGAAATTGGCATGCACGACGTGCCCGTGCCTGCGGAGCGCATTCAAGACCCCGTCGGAAAACGATTCCCTGGGCTCGGACGCGACCCGGAACGCTCACCCATGCAATGGAGCGCTGCGCCACACGCAGGCTTCTCCACTGCCGAGCCGTGGCTGCCCGTGGGCCCGGCTTACGAGAGCTGCAATGTGGAGGCCCAAAAGAACGACCCGCACTCGCTACTGAGCTTTTACCGGCAGTTGATTTGGAAGCGGAAACACAGCAGCGCCTTGCAACAGGGTGGCTACCGCAGCCTCGATGCTCCCGACGGCGTGTTCGCTTACGAGCGGAACCACTCCGACCAGACCTTGTTCGTCGCGTTGAACTTCCAGGACCAACCAGTCACTGTCGAGTTCCCCCGGCCAGGATTGCTTTGGCTATCCACTCACCCACGTCCCTCGTCACGCTCGACCCGTTGGGAACTGGCACCCAGCGAAGGCATTGTCGTGGAAGTCGAGCAAAACTGATTTGCTTCCTCGGGTGGTAAACTCACCGCCGCTCCCGTTTGCGTCCGCTCGAGAGGGACCCGCCCGCTCGGACGTCCCGGGCCTTGCAACGGCGGACCCAACTCCGAGTTGCCTCGCCGCGGAACTTCGGGCAACTAATGCCCCCGTGCACCCCAACTCGGCTCCGAGCCGTTGCGCGGCAGAAATCCACGAGGTGACGGTCCGCTTCGGGGAAACTCGAGCCGTGGACGGAGTGAGCCTCGAGCTGCGAGCTGGTGAGATCCATGCCCTGCTCGGAGAAAACGGTGCGGGGAAATCCACACTGCTGAAGGTTCTCGCAGGCGTGCTCCATCCCCAACACGGGGCCGTACACGTAGCTCCCGGTACTCGCATCGCCTGGGTTCCTCAGGAGCTCGAACTGCCGTGGACGCTCACGGTCGAAGATTGGCTGTTCCTCGGCAGCGAACGCAAGAATCGCTGGCGCCTGCTCGACCGCAAGCGCCAGCGTGCCATAGCTGGGGAATGGCTCGCACGCTTCGGGATCTCGGTGGACCCCAGCGAGTCCCTGGGCCGTCTTTCCGCACCAGTCCTCAAGTGGCTCCAGATCGTGCGTGCGCTTCGATCACGCCCGCACCTGCTCCTACTCGACGAACCCACCGCAATGTTGTCCCACGTGGACTGTGCATCCCTGTTCCCGCATCTCCGAGCTTTGGCACAAGAAGGAGTTGCGGTGGTTCTGGTCACCCATCGCCTCGCTGAAGTTCTCGCGGCTGCCGACTGGGTCACGGTGCTGCGCGACGGCCGCGTAGCAGCCAGTGGGGCGCGGGCGGCGATGAGCGCCCGCGACCTCATCTGTTTCATGGCCGGCGAAGCTCCGAGGGCCGCAACGCACAAACCACTGCCGCAGCCCCGTGTTGCCCTCGAGGTACGTGCATTGGACGCGGGCATCCTGCGTTGCGTCTCTCTTGCCGTGCGCGCCGGTGAAATTGTAGGGGTTGCCGGACTCGCTGGATCGGGAAGATCCACGCTCCTGGAAGCGCTGGCAGGGTTACGGCCGTTTCAAGCCGCACAGTTCTCGTGTGAACAGCCGGCGATTCTCGTCCCCGAAGACCGCTTGCGCAAAGGCCTGGCCTTCACGCTTTCGGCGCGTGAGAACGTGTTCTTGCCCGCGCCTCGTTGGTGGGTCCGGCCACTGTGGGAACGGCGGCAAACGCAGATGTGGTTCGACGCGCTGCGGATTCGCGCTCCGGGAGTGGATGCACCGATCGCATCCTTGTCGGGCGGCAACCAGCAGAAGGTTTTGCTGGCACGCGCGCTAGAGCGGCATCCGCGCGTGCTCTTGCTCGATGATCCTACCGCGGGTGTCGATGTCACCACCAAGGCCGAAATCCATGGTCTCCTGCACGACCTCGCGGAGCGGGGCTGCGCGATTCTGTGGGCATCCAGTGACACACAGGAACTTCTAGAAGTCAGTCACCGCGTGATTGCCCTTTGCCGCGGGCGGGTTGTGGCCGACCTCGATGCCGCATCTGCGACCGAAAGCGCTCTCGTAGCGCTCATGACGGGTGCGGCCGACACCCCAGCTTCGGCTGCTGTAGATCCGACATGAACAGGCGTGGCCCCCTCCACCGCTTCGCGCTGGTTCCGGGATGGAGCGCGGCGGCGCTGTTGATTCTCGAAATTGCCCTGTTCACTTGGCTCCTCGCACCCGCCGACGGGCGGCCCCATCCTTTCGCCAATTTGGCCAACTTTGCTCTCGTACTGAAATACTCCGCCGTCTTTAGTCTCGGCGCCATTGCGGCTGCGTTGATCATCGGGTCTGGTGGAATTGACCTCGCGCCAGGAGCGGTGATGGCACTGGCATCAGTCGTTGCCGGCCATTTGTTGACGGTAGCAGCTTGGCCATGGGGTGCCGCTGCGGTGGCCAGTCTCGCCGTGGGAACGACCTGCGGCATCGTGGCGGCGGTGCTCGTCACGGCATTCCGGCTGCCACCTTTTGTCGCCACGCTTGGGGTTATGGGTGTGGCTCGGGGCAGCGCGTTTTTGATGACCGAAGGCCGATTTTACGACCTGTCCGCCTACCTCCCCCGCGACTTTGCTCCCCTCGGCATCCCGCTCCCGTGGTGGCCAGGTCTCCTGGTCGTCGTTTGCACGGCCAGCTTTCACATTGTGCTCACGCGCACCGCGCTGGGGCGGCACATCCTGGCCGTGGGCAGCAATCCCGTCGCAGCTCGCTACGCTGGTGTTTCCGTAACTCGCGTGCAAGCGTTCGTTTACGTGTGCGGGGGCTTTATTGCTGCATTAGCGGGTTTGCTGCTGGCTTTTGTCCAAGGGCAAGGGAAAGCCGACCTGGCCATGGGCTATGAGCTGGACATCATTGCCGCGGCTGTGGTGGGCGGAACATCGCTCAGCGGGGGTCGAGCGTCGGTTGTGGGTGCGGTTTTCGGCGCGCTCATTTTCGGGGTCCTGCGCAACGCCCTCACACAGTTTCCCGGCGGAACATACGCGGATCGGCTGGTTCTCGGTGTCGCCGTACTGATCGTGGTGGTGCTCGACCGTCTTGCAACGCGCCAACCGCTGGGGGAAGGAACGGCACGATGAAACCCTGGATGTGGCTGCTTGCCGTGCTTTTGGGTCTCGCGGGCGCATGCGAGCACACGCCAGAGAAGCCAGCGCAGCCGCTGCGCTTCGCATTCATTCCCAAGGCATTGCACATTCCTGTGTTCCGCTATGCCCGCATGGGCGCCGAACGCGAGGCCCAACGGATCGGAGGAATCGAAATTGTGTGGCGCGGGCCCGAAACCACGGATGAGCTCCGCCAAAAGGAAATTCTCGAGTCTTTCATCGCGCAACGAGTGGACGGCATCGCCATCTCTTGCCTCAATGGGGACTTGCTCGCGGACGCTATCGACCGTGCCGTAGATGCGGGAATCCCTGTGGTGACTTGGGATTCCGATGCTCCCAAAAGCAAGCGGGGCGCGTTTTATGGAGTGAACGACTTCGAAGCAGGTAAGGCCTTGGGAGAAGGTTTGGCGCGTTTGATCGGAGGGCGAGGCAAAGTGGCTCTCATCACAGCGTTGGGAGCCGACAACTTGCAAAAACGGCTCGAGGGAGCCCGCGCCGCACTGCGCGAGTTTCCGGACATCGAGATCGTCGAAATCTTCGACATTCGCGACGACGCCGTGCGCGTCGCCGAGGTACTGGCCACAGGCACGCAGCGTTACCCGGATCTCGCTGGCTGGCTTTCTGTCGGGGGCTGGCCGGTGTTCCTGCGCAATGCGCTCGATCCTGTGGACACGAGCCGAACGAAAGTTGTGGCCTTTGATACGATCCCTCCCGCACCGGATCTCGTGCGCGCGGGCAAAGTGCACTTGCTGGTCGGGCAAAAGTACTTCGGCTGGGGCGCCGAGTCGGTGCGCCTGCTCTATCGGTTGCGCCGCGGAGAATCCATCGAAAACCCCATGCAGTACTCCGGGATCGATCTGGTCACCGCGGAAAACCTCGACCGCTACCTCGAGCAATGGCAGAAGTGGGAAGCGGGCGAGCCGTGAACTTCGTCGCCAAGCATGCTCACCCCTCTTTGCTGGGCTTATCCCCCTGCGCGGGAGGGTCCACGATCAGCAACGTGCCTTGTGCAAGAGCCGCGAGAGTTTCGTCGTTCTTGACTTCCACCTGCACCACCGCCGTGCGCCTGGTCATCGCCAAAACGCGCGACTCCGCCACCAGCCTGCCTCCCCTCACGGCAGCCAGATAATTGAGCTTGAACTCGGTCGTGGCCGCCCATTGCCCGGGCTTCATCAGCGGATACAGCACGCAGCCCAATACGTGATCGATGAGCGCCGCCATCACGCCTCCGTGCAGCGAACCCATCGGGGTGATCAGCTCCGGGCGCACAGGCATTTCCGCGCGCAAGTAGCCGGGCTGAAATTCGAGAAACTGCACTCCCAGAAACTGCGGCAAACCAGTGGCCGCAGCATTGGCTCGAATCATCATCTCGGCAATGCGCGGGTCGTACTGCTCGAACTTCACTGCGGTTCCCATGGTGAGCTCCTCGACCATTCGCTGGTACGCCAAGGCTCCCCGTGAAGCTAGAGGGTCTCCAATGGCGCCGCGCATCTTGCAGCGCCGGGAGGATCGTCCTTAATAAGCGCACAATGCCATGCCGGAGCGAAATTGTGGCGGTGGGCGACCTGGAAGTGCGCCTCTTGCGAGGTGGGCGTGGAAGTCCCCTCCTCGTCCTGCATTCCGAGTTTGCATCGGGGCGCTGGTTTCCCTTCCACGATGACTTGGCCCAGCATTTCCACGTTTACGCGCCCGATCATCCGGGTTTTGGTGGTACGGTGCGCCCGGATTGGCTCGACTGCATCGAGGACTTCGCAATTTTCTATGCAGACTTCTTGGATGCGCTGGAACTCAGAGATGCTCGTGTTGTAGGGATCTCGTTTGGCGGTTGGATCGCCGCCGAGCTTGCCGCGCTGTATCCGGAGCGAGTGTCTCGCCTCGTCCTCGTCGGAGCCGCCGGCCTCAAAGTGGAGGGGGAAGAGCGCTTCGATTTGTTCGCCCGCCCGTTCGAAGAAACGCTCCAGCGGCTATTCCATGCCCCCGATCGCTGGGTGCAACTGATGCCCACAGAGCCCGGCCTCGATGTCATTTTGCGGACCTACCGAGAAGCCACCACGCTCGCGCGGGTGAGCTGGAACCCTTACTGGTACGATCCGAAACTAGCTCGCCGGTTAAAGCGCGTGCGTTGTCCCGCACTGGTGGTGTGGGGAGAACAGGATTGTTTTCTCTCCCCTGCGCATGCCCGCGCTTATGCCGCGGCGCTGCCTCGAGCCATTGTGGAATTCGTGCCCCAGTGTGGCCACTTGCCGCCGCTGGAGTGCCGCGAGGCTTTTCTCGCGCGCGTGCTGCCATTCCTGAGGGACTGAACCGTGCTGCAGTTCTTTTACTTCCACCTCATGCCTTGGCCACACCTGCCAGCGCACTTCGATCGCCAGGAACCGAGTGCGTGGGTCACCTTGTCGAACCGTTACTACGATCCCCAAAGAGGCCACGCCCTCTACAACGAGTACCTCGATGAGCTCGAACACGCGGAGGAGCTCGGGTTCGATGGTTTGGCCGTCAACGAGCATCACCAAAACGCCTACGGCACAATGCCGTCTCCCAATCTGATGGCCGCCGCGCTGGTCCGGCGCACCCGCCGCGCCAAAATCGCCATTCTCGGCAACGCCATTGCGCTGCACGACCACCCGCTCAGAGTGGCCGAGGAGGTTGCCATGCTCGACGTACTCTCGGGCGGGCGCATCATCTCGGGCTTCGTGCGCGGAATCGGCTGCGAATACTTCTCTCTCGGGGTCAACCCGACGTACTCGCGCGAACGCTTTTACGAAGCCCACGAGTTGATCCTCCGAGCCTGGACCACGCCGGGGCCCTTTAGCTTCGAGGGGCAACACTACCACTTTCGTTACGTGAACGTGTGGCCACGTCCACTGCAACAACCACACCCGCCGATTTGGCTTCCCTCCCAGGGAAGCACAGAAACGATCCGCTGGAGCGCGGCGCGCCGCTACCCCTTTGTCAGTGTGTTCAACTCGTACGCGCACACGAAGCGCTGGATCGAAGAGTACAAGGAAGCGGCAAATTCCCTGGGTTACGAAGTGCCGCCGGAGCAAATCGGTTTTGCTCTCCCGATCTACGTTGCCGATACAGACAGCGAAGCCATTGCGGAAGCCGAGCCCCACTTTCTGTGGTTGTTTCGGCGCGGGCTCAAAATCCCACCGAACTTTTTGCTGCCGCCGGGGTACGTTACGGAGGAATCGCTCAAGAAGTTTTTGGCTGCCGGCGTGCGGCTGCCGGCTGAGCTGTCGTACCGGGAGCTTCTGGATCAGGGCTACGTATTAGCGGGCAGCCCCAAGACCGTGGCCGATCGCCTTCTCCACATCCAGCAGGAGCTAGGGGTCGGCATTTTCATCTACAGCGGCCGCACGGGCGATATGCCGAAGGAAAAGGCCTGGAAGAGCATGGAGTTGTTCGCCACCCAGGTCATACCGCAACTGCACCGTGCTACCGCAGCATCATTTGCGCGAGCTTGACCCAAACACGAAGAGGAACTGCACCATGACGAATCCCGTGCCCACTCACGACCCAGCCTTGGTTGCACGCGCTTGCGGCGTTTTGGCCACCACCTTGCGCGAGAGCTTGCAAGGGGCACGCGAACTGGTCAGTGCCGAGGCCGCGTTCCTGCCGCCCGGTAGCCTGGATGTGGTGGATCACCTTCTTTCCGAGTTTTCGCGACGCCGGATCCGCATCGCCTTGTTTGGCGAGGTCAAAGCGGGGAAATCCACCCTCATCAACGCCATTGCCGGTCAGCCCCTGTCGCCCGTTGCCTTCGATCCGCTGACCTCCGTGCCGGTCCACGTCACCTACGGGCAAGAAACCGCCTGGTTCGTAAACCACCACCGCCTGAACTCCATCGAGGAACTCGAACGCTTCATGCGGGAACACCCCTTCGATGCTCCCGAGGTGCGCGTGACCACACCACTCGACCTTCTAGCCCTCGGAGGGCAGGTAGACCTATTGGATACACCGGGCATGGGCAGCCGGGATCGCCACTTCGACGCCGTCACGGACGAAATCTTGCGCAGCCTCGACGCGGTGGTGTTGGTCGTGCGTTACCCTGGCCTGTTCACCCGCTTTACGCACGAGCTGGTCGAGCGCGTTCAAGGCCAAATCAGCAAATTGTTCGTCGTGTGGAACCTCGACCGCGGCTGCGCCGACCTCGGGCCGGCTGACCGCGAACGGTTCGCTGCACAGTTGTCGGACAACATCGGCATGGCACACGAGCTGCACTTGGTAGACGCCCGCTCCGCCTTCGAGAACGGCAGTAACCCGGCGCTCCGGAGCGCCAGCGGGATCGAGCGTTTCATCGCGTCACTCCGTCAGTTCGCCGCCTCCAACGCGCGCGACGTTGCGGCGTTGCGCGAAGCCGCCAAAGCGGGAACCGCCTGGATCACGGAAGTGTTGCCGGCATTGAAAGCGCGCTTCGAAGAGGTGGACCGGCACGTCCGCTCCTCCCGCGCCGCCATCGCGGCCGTGCAACAAGAAGGCGAGCAGGCACTGGCCGAGGCGCGGCAGCGGCAAAACCACTTCGAAGCGAGTATCGCGCAAATTGCCCGTAGCAGCGTGCAGGGAGCTCAGGCCCGCCGCAGAAAGCTTGTCGAGGAAATGCATGCCGCGCGGCGGCGTTGGATGCGCAATGGCCACTTGTTCAAACTCGAGCGCGCCGTGAATCAGGCATTGGCGAGCTATGTGAACGATCTCGCCGCCGCTGCGAAGGAAACGCGGGATCAACTGGTCACCGCTGTGGCCACATTCGGTGCCGATGTTTCCCTCACTCCACGGGCGCGTTCCGTGATCGAAATCGGGCGGCTCGCCCCGGAGGACCGCAACGTTCGCGCGAACAGCGGCAGCTTCAGGATACTGCGGCGCGCAATTTGGAAGCAGTGGTATTTGCCCGGCTTGGAACGCTTCGAGCGGGAAACTCTGGCCAACGATATGAAACAGTACGAGGGCTGGGTCCACTCCGCAGCTCAAGCGTCGGTTCAAGCGGGCCAGTCGGCCACCGCCGAGCGGCTGCGCCGCATTGCCGAGCGTACCCAAGCACGCGTGGAGGAAGTGCGGCAGTCCACTCGACTGGACGACTTCGAGGCCGAGCACGAACGGCTGCGCCAAGGCGTCCCCCATCTCGAAGCCGAGATCGAGCGAATCCAACAACTGGCACGGCAAGCTCGCGACCTCTTGGAAGTCGGGTCCTGAAGACGAGTAGTTCTGCCACAGCGTCCACATGCCGGAAAACATCACCGGCCCGTGCACCTGGCGGCACCCTAGCACGAGCCGATCCGTCACCAGCCGGTGACGCTTTGTTGCTCGCCCACGTGTTTCGTGATAGCGCGCCAAACAGCGCCACTTGCCACGGCTTCGAGGGTCGGCCTCGTGCAGTTGGGAGGTAAGGACAATGAAAGAGAGAATTTTGTCGGCCAACAGTGGTTGGCTGGTGCTGGCGATTGTAGTTGCCGTTTTGAGTCTGGGCGTTGCCGCGGTTGCCCAGGACGATGATTTTGGCCGCACCGGTTTCTATGTGGCCGCCATGGGCTCGTACTCGGTGGAAAACTTCGACACCGACGCCACCGGTGTGGACGTCAAAAACGCACTCGGTTTCGACCTCCGTACAGGATACCGGCTGCATCCCAACGTCGCGGTGGAGGGAAGTTTCCAGCATTACCGCGAGCGCGAGTTGCAACCGCCCGGCGGGCCCTCGGTCGAGTTGTTGAGCTGGGGCTTCTGGCTGAACTTTAAGTTTTATCCGATCACCGGAAAAGTTCAGCCGTACGCGTTGATCGGTCCTGGGTTCATGCACCTCGATGCTGGTCGCTCGCGGTTACTGCGCATATCGCGCGACGACAATGGCTTCAGTCCCAGGGGCGGGGTTGGCCTCGATGTGTACTTGACCAAGAGCATCGCAGCGACCGTCGAAGCATCTTACGTGTTTACGACGGTCGACATCGAGGACAAGGACCACATTCCCGTCACTTGGGGTTTTACCTACCGGTTCTAGCTCTCATTGCGCTCGCGCAGCGTGCGGGCCCCAGTCCGCGATTTCGGATTTCACTCCTAGCGGGCGAAGCGCAGGAGCCACGCGCTCCGTTCCGGCTTGGAAATGCGCCGCCTCTGTTCGGTGGCCACACGGCGGTAGGCTTTGCTAAGGGCCAGCGCATGCGCCGCATCGAGTCGAAAATCCGCACGCACTCGCCAGAGTTTCAAGAAAACCGCCGCTACCACGAAGCGCTGGCACGCGAGCTTCGCGAGCGCATCCGTGCCGTACAGCAAGGGGGTCCTGAGGACCAACGGCAACGCCATCGCGAGCGCGGCAAGCTGCTCGTACGGGAGCGTATCGATGCTTTGGTAGACCCGGACACGCCATTCTTGGAACTCTCGCCCCTGGCAGCCTACGGGGTGTACGACAACGAGGCCCCCAGCGCCGGCATTGTTACGGGTATTGGTGTCATCCAAGGTCGCGAGGCGATGATCGTAGCCAACGATGCGACCGTGAAGGGGGGCACGTACTACCCGCTGACGGTCAAAAAGCATCTCCGCGCTCAGGAGATTGCCTTGGAGAATCGCCTGCCTTGCGTGTACCTCGTGGATTCCGGGGGCGCCTTCCTTCCTTTGCAAGCCGAAATTTTCCCCGACCGAGATCACTTCGGGCGCATCTTTTACAACCAGGCACGCATGTCCGCGCTCGGCATTCCGCAAATTGCCGTGGTCATGGGCTCGTGCACGGCGGGGGGAGCCTATGTGCCCGCCATGAGCGACGAGACGGTGATCGTGCAAGGCACGGGTACGATCTTTCTCGGCGGGCCCCCGCTAGTCAAAGCGGCCACCGGCGAAGAAGTCACCGCGGAGGAACTCGGTGGCGGAGATGTGCACACGCGTATTTCCGGCGTGGCGGACCATTTGGCACTCAACGACCACCATGCCCTGGAGATCACCCGCAACATTTTCGCCAATCTCGGCACACCCCGGCGCGCGGCATTCGACGTCACAACGCCCGAAGATCCAGCGTATCCGCCGGAAGAAATTTACGGGATCTTACCGCGGGATGCGCGCAAGCCATTCGACGTGCGCGAAATCATTGCCCGCCTCGTGGATGGTAGTCGTTTCCACGAATTCAAAGCCCGCTACGGAACCACGATTGTTACGGGCTTTGCCCGCATTCACGGATACTTGATCGGCATCGTCGCCAACAACGGGATTTTGTTTTCCGAGTCATCGCTGAAGGCCACCCACTTCATCGAACTCTGCGGGCAACGCGGCGTGCCGCTTCTCTTCTTGCAAAACATCACGGGATTCATCGTCGGCAAGCAGTACGAACACGGAGGGATCGCAAAAGACGGCGCCAAGATGGTGCACGCCGTCAGCACGGTAGGGGTTCCCAAATACACCGTGATTGTCGGTGCGTCGCACGGCGCGGGCAACTACGGCATGTGCGGGCGCGCCTACCAGCCGCGCCTGCTGTTCATGTGGCCGAATGCCCGGATTTCGGTCATGGGTGGAGAGCAGGCAGCACAAACTCTGCTGACCGTAAAACGGCAGCAACTGGCGGCGCGCGGCCAAACGATGTCGCAAGCGGAGGAAGAAGCCTTTCTCGCGCCGATCCGCGCCAAGTACGAGGAGGAAAGTAGCGCCTACTACTCGACAGCGCGCCTGTGGGACGATGGCATTCTCGACCCCGTGCAAACGCGCGATGTGCTCGGGTTGGCACTGGCCGCGGCGCGCAATGCTCCCATCCAGCCGACTCGCCCCGGCGTGTACCGCATGTAACGGGGGCGTCCCCCCGAACGGCTGGCTACCACCCCGGCGGCGACGACGACCTTGGACCCGGCTGGATCGTTGCCACAGGCCACCAATCCAAGGCGACCAACTGCTTGCGTGCGGACACGCGTGACCGCTGCAACGCAACGCCCGTTTTGGCGCGCCGTGGGCTGGCACAAGTCCCCCGGGCAATTGGCCGGAAATCAGCCACGCGCTGGGCCTCATTGTGCAACCGCGCGCACACCGCGGTTGTTCGCCTCACCGCCGCCCGACCGCGTGCCAGCACGGCGTGCCGCGACTCGATGCGGGTGTGCTCCGGCGGTGGTGTCTGTCCGCCGTTGCGTTGCGGCACGACCGGGGTGCCCGCTTGCCGCCGGTCTCCGGCGCTCGTCTCCTCCGCCCTTTATGTCGACTCCACAAGGTCCTCCCTCTCGCTGCTGAACAGTCCCTATCCCTCCAAGCTGTAGGGGCGACCCTTGTGGTCGCCCGAGGCGCCGCCCGCCCTGCCGCCGACTTCTCCCTGAACGTTGCAGGGGTGCGCTGCCACTTCGACCGAGGCGTGTTGCGCCTCGCCACCGCTAACCGCCTTCTTTGTTCAGCGCATCGAGACCAACCCCGGCAATGCCACGGTATCCGACGGCGACCCGCCCGGTTCGGGGGTCGGGAACCGTCACGATGTCCAAGTCGATCAACAAGATGAAATGGATGAGCCCATCGCTCGCTTCGGCTCCCGGAGGTGGGTTGGCATCAAAGAACGTTTCCGGCGTGGTCACGCTCAACAAAACCCGATCTGCCCCGAACGTACTCGTACTTTGCCGTTCCACCACGCGCGCGCGAACCAGTTGCCCTTGCCGGTCCATCACCGCCTCCACCACCGCGTACTCGCGGCCCGCGCTCGCGTGCCCCGCTCGTGCCGTTTGCCGCAAGCGAATGTCGAGGTGCTGAAAGACGCGTGCGGCCACGCGCCGCACAAATGGCGCAAAACGTTCCGCCTTCGTATTCAGGAGTGTGATGTTGCCCTCGCGGATTCCGGGCAGAAAATCAGCGGTGCCCGGTTGAACCGCAAAGGTCGGCCCTCCGGTATCCAACAGCAATCGGCGCTTTCCCTTTTCCGATGTCCCCGGGGACCCACCGGGTGTCGGCTGAACTGCCACGCCGACGGGAACCTCCCCGAGGCTGGGCAGCAACTGATCGAGTTTTGGAAGCGATGCCACACGTTCGCCTTCCCGCGCTTTCGCATCGTCCGATCTCCGCGCCTCCGAAGCTTGGCCTGCTTCGTCCCGACGCGGCCGTTGCGCCAGCGCAGACGAACGTCGCGGCCTGTCTCGGTAATTCTCCGCGCGCCGCACAGTCTCCTCCGGCACACGATTGTCGCGGTCGCTGAGCAAGCGCGTGTCCTTCGGCGGAGCTTCTTCGCCTGCGTCGGGAGGTGCCACGATTTGTCGCTCCGGAATTCGGAGGTCCGGTTCCGGCACCTTTGCAAGCTGCTCCGGCGCGGGCTCTGCAGGCCGTTGTGGTCGCGCGGCTTGCTGGGGAGCCGGTGCCGGAGCCAGATCCACTTCGATCGGCAAAAGCTTCTCGGCCGGTGCCGGCACAAGGCCGGAATTGCGAAGCATGGCAAGCAACAACGTGTGGAGCACCACCGAGACCAAGAGACCCCAAAGCAGGCCTCGCTCTCCGTGCTCCGCGCTCATGACCGTGCCCATGCTAGCCTCGTTCTTCTTTGCCGGAAACCGTTGCCTTGGCACCAGGCAGACTGCGGCCCGTACCATGCGTCGCTGTGCAATGGGACCTGCCGGCGTTCGCTGGTATTGCGGATAACGCCCACGGGCGCTTCACTGCCCTCCCACGCTATGCCAGCAGTCCTTCAGCGCGCGCGGCAAGAGATCGCTCTCGTCCACCCGTAAAATGCGATACGGGCGGCCACTCCCCTCCCCCCGAGAGTCGCAGCGACTCTGGCCCGCTTCCGACCAACACTCATGCGGGCCCCGGCAAATGGTCATTTCGCGCGGAAGCGCAGCAGCCGTGGGCATGGCCTCGGCCCGAACTTCACCGGGTTCGTCAGGAGGGCGCACTTCGATGCGTACGCTCGGCTCGGCGCGACTCTGCAGGGCAAAGCCGGCACTCAGGACCAGCAAGATCGCCATCCGACAAGCCAGGTTCATATTTGTTCTCAGCCACTACGCAACGCGATCGCAAATCCCACCATGGCAGCAACGAGCACACACCAGCCAAGCTCGACTGCCGCCAACAGCAACGCGACCACAAAATGCCCGCGCTTACCGGCCGGGGCGGAACGCAACAGCAAAAGCGTCAAGCTTGCTGCCACCAGCGGCAACACAGCAAGGGCCATCGGCGCAAAGAACGTCGGGGGAAGCCAATGCTGGCGCACGGACCAAAGGTAGGCGAGCGAAATCCCAGGCTGGAAGACCAGCAGCATCCACACCACGCGCACCCGGGCCGCGTGCGGAGCGACACGACTCGGTGCCGTGCCGGCGTTCACTGATCGCCCTCCGACATAGCTTCGAGGCGGCGGAGTTCTTCGGTCTCTCTCTCGATCGCTTCCAAATAAAACGGATCGTTGAAGGGCTCGCTCGTAAAGTCCGCAGCGCGGTACGCACGGGTGACGAATTGGGGCTCCGCCAGCCGACTTAGAGCGTTGGGCATAGAGGTGGTCGTCATCAACGAGACAAAACGCAACACGTACGGGCCATCGGTGGGACCAGATCCGGTCTCTATTCCGTGGAACAGGCGACCATAAAACCGCAGCGGCAACCAGTGCGTGCCGGGCTCGAGCTCCGCGCTCGTTTGGGCGAGCCCCAGGGGCCGGTTGTTCATGGAGTAGAGTGTGGCTGCCAGGTGAAAGCGCCCGGCCTTTTGGACCTCGACCTCGGCTTCGATCAGGAGACTTCCTTGGTCGAGCCGATCGCGAAAGCGACCGGTCAAGCGCGCGTGAGGGCGGCTGACTTGGAAACTGGTTCCCGCTCGGCGTTCGATCCCCTCGAGGGAATATGCGATCACACGTACAAAATACGAAGCGGCTAACGCCGTGTCGTCCTCCGGTGGATTCCAAATGACGGTGTACACATTGTCCAATGGCTCGGCATCCCCCTCTCGACCGTCGTCGTGAAACACGAGCTCGCCGACTGGGACCATCTCGTGAGTGAACACCGTGCCGGTGATCTCTCGGGCAGCGACTTTTTGCCCGCCGACGGTCAGGTGTGCGAACATCCTGGGTGTTTCTCCCGCCTCGAAGGAAATCTGCTCCGGAAACACGGTCAAAATGGGATCTTCACCGTCGGGTCCACCCGCCGAGATCGGCGACACTTCCCGATCGCTCAGCAACGGGTCCTGCTCTTGGGTGATCGGCTTCGTTTCGGGCGGATAAGCCGCGCGCTTTTTGTAGTCCTCGATGACCTGCTTGGTCATGGCAATCGCTGCCGAGCGCGGGTCGGGGATGGTGGCTTCTTCCGGTGTGGCCGCGGCCTCAGGGGTTGGTGAGGGCTGAAGCGATGCCGCCGTCGAACCGGGCACCAAAGGAGTCGCGGAAGCCGCCTCGGGTTTGTGCGTCGGTGTACCCGGCCGCGCAGGCGCAACCGCCAACCCCGCATCCTCCAAAGGACGCGAGCGAGGCCACATGATCCAGAAGCTCAGGCCCAGCACCAGTAGCGCTGCGGCAATCCCTGCGGCCACAGCAGCCCGACTCCTCCCCGCCCACTGATTCCTAGCTCCGCGGTATCCGCCGCTGTTCGATAAGTGCATTCTCGCCAAATCTATAAAAAACCACGAGCCTGCGCGCGAGGTTCGTCGGCCCATTGGCCGCGCAACCGCACCTGCTCCATCCGAGGCTCAAACTTCAGGGGCACTTTGTACAGGGGAGCTGGTTACCCTTTCGCAGCCGCCTCGCGCACGGCGTCCCCGCCACCCCTAGCGCGGGCGGACTCCCTCGTCTGGCAGCCATTCAGCAACCAGTTCACTGCGGCGAGAATCTCTTCGATCGTAATCCCACCGTCACGGTTGGCATCGCCTGCCGAGCAGTCGGTCACGCTAGTCGAACCCAGGGCAATGTTGACCATCTGAACCAGCTCTTCGACGGTCACCGCGCCATCGCCATTGCAATCGCCGGCACACAAAGCCACCGGTGGTGTCTTCGTCCGCAACGGAGTCGGTGTCCATACTGGTGTTCTCGTTCCTGTGGGAGTCGGCGTGTCCGCCTGCGGCGCGGCTTCGCAGGCGGCTTGAACCATGGAGCCCCAACACACGAGGGTGCCGTCGGGACGAAGGCCGCACGTGT
This sequence comes from Candidatus Binatia bacterium, assembly GCA_026004215.1. Lineage (GTDB taxonomy): Bacteria > Desulfobacterota > Binatia > HRBIN30 > HRBIN30 > HRBIN30. The sequence continues at coordinate 88,991 of BPIR01000003.1, read as the reverse complement.
GCCAGTCCCCTGCGCTGACCTGGGTGAAGGCTCCCGCAGGAGGCGTGCTTGTCCGGCTAGAGCTACAGCCCCAGCACGCGACCGTGCCGTCAGTCCGTACCCCACAGGTACAACTCAAGCCCGCACTGACCTGCCTAAAGGTTCCGGTGGGGGGCGTGCTTCCACCGGCGGAATTCCAGCCCCAGCACGTCACGGCGCCGTCAGTGCGCACCCCGCAGGTATGACTCACGCTCACGCTAATCTGCGTGAAGTTTCCCGGGGGAGGCTCAGCTTGGCCGTATTCATTAGCGCCCCAGCACGCCACCGTACCGTCGGCCCGAATGCCGCAGGTGTGCGAGTAGCCTGCGCCGACTTGGGTGAACACGCCCCCTGGGGGGTCAGCTTCGCCGTGTTGGTTCCGGCCCCAGCACGCCACCGTGCCGTCGGTGCGGACGCCACAGGTATGGTGGATGCCAGGGCTGACCTGGCTGAACATACCTTCGGGTGGATCGGCCTCGCCATGCTCGTTTCGGCCCCAGCACTCCACCGTACCCTCGGTGCGAATGCCGCAGGCGTGGTATCTAGCCGCGCTGATTTGAGTGAACGCACCCCGCGGGGGCGTGGCCTGGCCGAACGAATTTACGCCCCAGCACCTAATGTGGCCGCCTGCCAGAAGGGCACAAACGTAGTCCGCACCCACGGTGACCGCTGCGAAGGCATCTCCGGGAGGCATGGCTTCCCCGCGGCTGTTGCGGCCCCAGCACGCCACCCTACCGTCGGTACGAACCCCGCAAGTGTGGAACTCGCCGACGCTGACCTGGCTAAACGTACCCCCAGGTGGGGAGGCTTGCCCGTAGTTATTGTCGCCCCAGCAGGCTACCGCGCCATCCGAGCGTACACCACACGTGTGGTACCTGCCTGCGCTTACCTGCGTGAACGTGCCCGAGCGAGGCGTAGCTTGGCCGAAATCATTGTTGCCCCAGCACACCACCATACCGTCGCCGCGAACGCCACATGTGTGGTACCCGCCGGCGCTAACCTGGGTGAACGTGGCTGCAGGCGGCGTCGCTTGGCCGTGATCATTTCTTCCCCAGCACTCTACTGTTCCATCAGGGCGCACACCACAGGCGTGGTAGCCACCCGAGCTGATTTGCGTGAAGAGACCGGAAGGAAATGATGCTTGGCCGTAATCGTTTTCGCCCCAACACCTTAGCCGGCCATCGCTGCGCAAGGCACAAAAATACCCATAACCCACGCTTACCTGCGTGAAGATACCCCACCATGACCAACCGCCCGAACACACCACCCACCCGTCAGTGCGAACGCCGCAGGTTGTGTACCGGCCTGCGCTGATCTGGGTGAAGGTCCCCTGGAGCGGCGTGGCTTGGCGGTATTCTCCATTGTCGCCCCAGCACGCCACCGTACCATCGGGGCGAAGGCCGCAGGTGTAATCCACGCCCGCAGTCACCTGTGTGAAAACGCACGACGCTTCCTCACCCCAGGCAGAGCGAGGCTGCAAAACGGAAGCAAGAACCGCGAAACCGAACATGGCAACTGCTCGCGCCACACGGCATCGGCCGCTCGAGTCAAAAAGCATCACAATCTGCCCCATTTCCCGCAGTTGCGCGGGGCTGCCGCCTCTAACCCGCGCCGTCCTCAGATGACCGGTTACCCGCCTTGCGTAAGCCACACACGCCATCGCTATCCTTGTCCTTTTCTTGATCGGCTCTGCCTCATTTCACCAAAATCCATGCTCCTGGGCTACCCTCTAGTCGGGGCTAAAGACCTCTCTCCCCATTGCCACCCTGCCCACGCTCAACGTGGAGTCCTTGGTCCTGCAGGTCCTCTCGTTCCAAGTATGCTTCCGGAGTTCCCGACGGTTACATGCCACCGCGGGAGCGTATCATTCGAGTCTCCGCGCCACGCCGCCGACTCGTAAAGCGAGACCAAGGGAAATTCGTCGCGATAGAACGAAAGCCCAGTGCCCATTGCTAGACCACACAGCATCTCCCCAGTCTTCACCGTCTCGCACCCACGCTAGCCCCAACCGTACTCCATTCACGCTCCTTGCCACCGATGCTCACGCCCGAGCTGGACCAGACTGAGGTGTCGCTAACGCTCGCACGCAACCTCTCCGTTCACGCGCTTACGAACTGGCATCCCAAGCGTATTCCGCAACTTCTCGGTCACGCCCGTGAAGCATGCGGCACAATCACTGCTCTTGGCTGCTCGGCTCGGGGCCACCTCGCTTCGCTGCTGCACAACGGCGCGACTCTCCGGAGCGGACTATCACGATGCCAGGCGCCACTGACCCCATCGTGAGAGGCCCCAGTCAGGAGCAACGCACACCACGAGGCTCGCAGAGCAACCTGCGCACGATCAGCATCGGCGCGGGTACGCCGTCCCCTCGGCGCCCTCGCTTGGCCGGGGAAACAAGCACCAGTACATTCGCCCACCTGCTTTGCTCTCACCGTAGCGACTCTGGCTCCATGGTCGCTTGCCTTGCCAGCGTCTGTTCCACGACGCTCTGCGCCAGTCCCTTTCGCCTCGCCGAGCAATACACATCTCAGCAGCCATTCAGTGCGCGGTTCACTGCCGCGACAACCTCTTCAATCGTAATCTCACCGTCACGGTTGGCATCGCCTGCCGAGCAGTTGGTCACGCCAGTCGAACCCAAGGCAATGTTGACCATCTGAACCAGCTCCTCGACGGTCACCACGCCATCGCCGTTGCAATCGCCCTGGCATCGCGGCGGTGTCGGCGTGGATGTGGGAATGCGCGCGGTCGTGCTCGTCGCCGTGGCTGTATGCGCCGTCGCCGGCGTGGCACTGGGCAACGGCGTGAGCGTCTGACCGGGCACGGTTGTCACCGTGGTCGTCGGAGTGCGCGCGACAGTGGTCGTCACGGTAGGGATCGGGGTCTCAGTCGGCGACGGGATCTCGGGGGTCACCCGGGTTTGGGTGGGCGTTGGGGTCAACGTCCGCAACGGCGACGGGGCGCTTCCCTCCTCGTAGGCTCCGAGGTCACAAGCAGTGCCATGTGGCCGCTTGACACCTCGCTGGTCGAAGATCACCGGCAGATCGTTCGTATCGTTGCAATCCGGTGCGACATCCAGAGCCACACTGCCGGCAAGCAGGGCATGCGTTTCCGTCGGCCCGCCATTCGCCGCAAGCGGCCCGAGGCGGAGCGCCTCGATTCCGACCATTTCGAAACCCAGGCACGTGGCGTCAGTGGAGTAGTTCCAGCCCCGCGGCGCGGAAATTCCCTCGCAGTTCCCCACACCAGCTACGCCGGCCACAATCGAGTTCTTGACCCTGACGAGGCCGAGTTCGCCGAAAATGCCGGCACCACGTGTGCCAGCTTGGTTGCCGTAAATGGTGCTGAAGATGATTTCGCTGGTGGTGCCGGAGTTGTTGTAAAAGGCGCCACCATCTTGCTCCGCCACGTTTTGGGAAATCGTCACGTTCACGAGTCGCACCGATCCCGCATTGAAAATCGCTGCACCTCGGCGGCTCGTATTGCGGGCGAGGGTCGAATCCCGCATGCGGACCGCGCTGTGATTGTAGAGCGCTCCGCCATCCCCTCCGGCCATATTATCCACAAAGCGCAATCCGATGGCCCGCAGCAACCCACCCGTGTGGGCGATGCCGCCTCCATTCTGCAACGCCGAGTTGGAACCGATGGTGGAGTTCTCGATGGTTAGCGTGCCCTGCGCTTCATTGGAAATGGCCCCGCCGTCGCCGGAGTTTACCCAATTCCCGCTGAAGGTGGAGTTTGAGATCCGCAGGGTACCCTGGGCTGCGTTGGAAATCGCTCCACCGTCGCCGGAGATCACCCAATTTCCGCTGAAAGTGGAATTTGCGATGGTTACGTGACCCCGGTTGTCAATCGCCCCACCGTCGCCAGAGATTGCCGAGTTCCCGTCGAAGCGGCAGTCCACAATGGTCAGCGTGCCCCAGTTGTCCATTGCGCCACCACCCCCGGATATCGCCGAGTTCTCGCTAAAGGTGCAACCCTCCATGGCCACCGTGCCCCGGTTGTGAATCGCCCCGCCACCATAATCCTGTGCGGAGCCTCTCCGAAAATTCACTTCTCGCAAAGTCAAGATTCCCCCTTCGTCAACGCCCAAAATCCGCACTGTTTCATTCCCGCTCAACGTCACCCGCCCGTCACCTTCGACGTGGAGAGTGCCTGCCACCTGGGCTTCAGTTACCGCCGGTAAGCTGGAGCGCAATACAATCTCCCCGGTCACAGCGAACACAATCCAGTTATCCTCCGGCAACGCGTTCGCCTCTGTCACCGCCGCCCGCAGCGTGCATCGCCCTAGTGCGTCCGCACATATCCCATCACCGGGCTCGACGTCCCTGCGGTCCTCCAGAGAGTTCACCTCGAAGGTGCGGCCGCTGACTGGTGTTGGTGTCGGAATGGGCGTCGGCCGGGTTGGCGCTGGCTCCGCCTCACCACCAGCCTCATACGCTCCCGCGTCGCAGCGCGCCCCCACAGGGCGAGCTGCGCCCCGCTGGTCGGTAGCCACAGGATTACCATCGATGTCGGTACAGTCGCTCGCCGCGTCCATCGCGATGCTTCCCGCTAAAAGCGCGTGCGTCGGGGACGCCCCGCCGTTGTCCGCCAGTGGGCCAAGGGCCAGGGCAGCGGAGGACACGAGCGTGAAGCGGTTGCACGTTTGGTCCGTGCTGAAGTTCGTTCCGTACAACAGCAGAGGACCGTGGCAGTTTCCACCTTCGGGGCTGTCGGCAACCAGGGAGTTTTTGATCCGCACCTGGCTACCCTCCTCGACATACAACGCTCCGCCGCCCGCCTCGGCGAGGTTGCCCACGAATGTCAAGTGCGCCAGCCGTGCGGTTTTGCCGGCGACGTTATACAATGCACCGCCGCGGCTCGTGGCCCGTCGCCCCGAGGCGCGGCCATTAGCCCAGAATGTGGTGTTGAGCAGCACGACGTCTCCGTCATTGAAAACTGCGCCGCCTCGGTTCGCCTCGTTGCTCGCAAAAGCGGTTTGACGCACGACGAGCGTGGCGCGATTCGCGATCCCTCCACCAGTGTCGCCGGCTGAGTTCCTGCTGAGAAAGGAATTTTCGACAGTCAACGTGCCCTCGTTGAAAATCGCACCGCCGCTGTAGCCCTCTTCGCCGTTAGTCACCCAGTTCCCTCCCAGGATCGAGTTATGGATGGTCAGCACGCCCCCGTTGAAAATCGCGCCGCCACCCAACAGTGCCGAGTTCGCGCTGAAAGTGGTGTTCGCGATGGTTAGCGTGCCGCCGGTTGCGTTGGAAATTGCGCCGCCGAATTCCGCCCTGTTCCCGCTCAAGGCGGAATTCTCGATTGCCAGCGTGCCCCAGTTGGTCATCGCACCGCCCCAGCCGGCTGAGTTCCCGCTGAAAGCGGAGTTCCTGATGGTCAGGGTCGCCCCCTCCCAGTTGGCAATGGCTCCGCCTGTGCTGGCTGAATTCTGGCTGAAGGTGGAGTTCACGATGGTTAGGGTGCCCCCGGAAAAGTTGCAAATCGCGCCTCCGCTCACCCAGTCCGCGGAATTTTCGCTGAAAGTGCAGTTCTCGATAGTCAGCGTGCCTCCGTTGAAAATTGCCCCGCCGCATAGGCCCGGTACCGATCCTCGCCGCAGGTTCAGCCCCTGCAAAGTCAAGTTTGCACGCGCGGCAACGGCCACGATCCCAACCGCCCCCCGTCCGTCCAGGGTCACGCGTCCCATGCCCTCGATGCGAAGGGGGCCTGCCGTCTCGACTTCGGCCAGTGCCGGTAACCGGGAGCGTAACTCGATCTTTCCGCTCGCTGCGAATACGATTACGTCCTCCCCAGGCGACGCGTTTGCCTCTGTCATCGCCGCCCGCAGCGTGCACCGCCTGTCGGCATCCGCACATATCCCGTCGCCAGGGTTATCGTCTTCCCGATCCTCTAGGCTATCCACCACCCACGTCTGATGCACCGCGGCAAGGGGGGGACGCACCAGCGCCAGAGATATCAACAAACCCAACGCAGAGAGCATACATCGCCCGATCAGCGCCCCTGAGATGTGCCGCGCGTGCCGCCTCCTGCCAGGCTGCGCGTACCCCCAGTTACCCGTGGGGACTGCGCCACCACCATGCGCATCGCTTCGGCTTCTTACCTGGCCGGCGCCGCCCCGATGCGTCCGGCAACCCGCCCCCGCGGCATCCCACCATACCTATCGCCACAAGCTCATCGTGTCGCGCATTCCGAGAAACACCCAAGCACGCTGCCCGCCTCTGTGAGCACACTGCCCAGGCTCGGGCTCGCGGCCCGCACGCCCGAGACCACGCGCTGAGCAACCGTGCCCGCAATACTGTGGCGGGAAATGTCACACCGGCACTTGTGCCGGCTCGCAATTGCTCGCACCGTCCCGCCTCTGAGTGCACTCAACTCAACCTTCCGTTGGAAGCCGTTGCGCGGATCCAGTCCAATCACCGCCCAAATTGCACGATCGAGACGTTCCTCCGTGCTGTTTCGACCACACATCTCTAGGAAAGCGCTGAAGGCCATACTTGAATCGCACAATGTGGCACCGTCGAAAGACTGTGCCTACAGCGCCCCAGCGGGCCCGAGCATCGCGCAGCATGTCGGGTCACGAGTTGCCGCGCGGCCCGCCACACGAGTGCCCACCACACTCGGATTCCGCGGTGTCTTGCCGGCCCTAGGCTAAGGCGGTGGGGTCTCGGCCTTGCTCCACATTCGCAACGCGAGACAAGGGCAACGGCCCGCCCGCTACTCGACTGCATGGGAAATACCACCCACGGAGCGGGTACGTCTCTATTCCAACGGCTTACTCGCTCCGCGCCACGCAAGAACAACACGCGCCCGGCGGCCGTGGAGTCCTGAGCCACCGGGCGCGAAGAACACCTCACGACTTTTCGAGTGCGCAGATCAGTAAAGCAACGTGACGAACTTGGCAGTGGACATGGAGCTTTGCACCGTGGTGTTGGGCGCACACGGCGAGCCGTTGCAGTACCACACGCCATCGGGAATTTGTTTGCGCGTGCTGTAGCGCGAGTCGTTGCGGATGTTGTCGTGGTTCTCGTAGCCGGCATCGAGATTGCGGAACCCTGAGCTCTCTTGTTTGTACGAGTTGTTGCACACGTTGCTGTTGTTGTAGCCGGCCGTCGCGCTGCCATTGCATGCGTAAATCGAGGCGTACTGCACGATCCCGTCGTCCTCCCCACTCAAGCAGGCACTGGCGCCGAAAATGGCCTGGTAACCACCGACCAAGTACACGTTCTTCGCCGGCGCGTTGGAGTACGTACGCACCTGCACATCGTCGGCACTGCGCAACCAGTAGGTGGCCGTGTCGCAGCTCTGGATGAAAAAGGCGATGAAGTTGCAAAGGATGTTGCTCTGACCGCACACCGCATCCGCGCCTTGCGAACCGCGATGCGCGCCACTGACTGCGATGACCCGGCTGATTCTCTGCCCGACCGTACCGTAAATGCTCTTGTAGTTCGGATCGGTCGTGCGGCTATTGCCCAAAATGTAATCCATAATCGTGCCGCCCATGCTGTGGGCAATCACCCAGAACGTCCCGCCATTGGCATAGGTGCGCGCGCAGCGATTACCGCCACCGTCCGCTCCACCGTTGGTTGCATTGATAATCTCGTTGGCCACCTCGTCGGCCGCGCCGGCACCCCACCACGGATCGTTGCCCTTGTAGCCCACCACGTAATAACTGGCAGCAAAGTTCTTTGTGGCCGTTTTCACGAAATCCGTCGAACTGGTCTTCCAGTAATTCCGGGCATACGACCAGTTCGTGTACGTGTTCGTGTCCGTTTGCTTTCCGTGCACGAAAATCATGCACGGCTGTGCCCACGCCACGCTGGCGGCCATGAACGTGCATACAGCAATTCCGCCCCGAACCAACGAACGCATTCTCTTCTTCCTCCCCTTCTCTCCCGGTCGTGGTTTCGCTCGACCCCTCGGGCGTACCGGGATTTTTAGGCGCTATGCCGCACCTCACGGAAAAAGTCAAATACACGAGAAGGAATGGCCCGGGCGGCTCGGCCTTCGTTGTCCAGACGCCCTACACGAGGGGAGTGAAAGTGTCTGTGGCGAGTGGCGTGGCTGAGGCCGTCGGAGTGTGTGTCGCTGAGCGGGTCGCCGTGGCCGAGGGCGTAACGGTCTCGGTCGCCGTAGCCGTAGGGGTAGCCGTGCGCGTGGGCGTGCGGCTGCGTGTGGGCGAGCGCGTGCGGGTCAAAGTGACTGTGGGCGTCGGGGATGGCGAGGTGGGCGTCGCGGTCGGAGTCACGGTCGGAGTGGCGACCACCACGACGATTTGCGCCGTCGGGCCCGTGTTTCCGCTCACGTCGCGAAGGGCCACGCTAAGCACGTTTTCCCCCGGCGGGAATGCCATGGTGGCCGTCACCGCGCTGCAGTATTGCCAGGTCGAGGTAGCATCAAGAAGCTTGGGATCGCGCGTGACATCCACGATCGTACACGGCGCGTTTACGCTGATGTACGGGTCGAAACGGCAGGCGAAATCCACGAGCGCGTCGGTGACAAAGTCGTCCCCAGGGTCGAAGCGCGGCGGATTCACTCCCGGAACCCCACCGCCACCCTCAGAGGGTGGACCCGTATCGCACACGGTGAGACTACCGTTGCCGAGATCGCGATCGTTTTCGATCCACAAATCGGGTCGCCCGTCGCTGCCCGGCTGCAAAGAAGTACCGAGCGCCTTGCCACTCAACCCCGGCCGCCCCTCGACCACGATGAGAAACTGGCCCGAAGACATTCGGAACACTTGCCGGCCCTGGAGATCGAACTCCGGCGTCGGCGTAGGCCAAGTTTGACATTCGATCTCGCAGCAAAACACACAGCCGTCGAGCCGCGCCACCGGCAAGAACCGCGTCACGACCGGACCTTGTCCGGTGGGTGTGGGGGTCGGAGACGCCGAAGGCGTGGGCGATGGGGTGAGAGTCCGCGTCAGCGTGCGCGTCGCGGTGGGCGTGAGCGATGGAGAATCCGTCGGTGTTGCCGTAAATGTTCGCGTGCTCGTGCGCGTAAACGTGAAGGTCGCCGTGCGGCTGGCGGTCGGAGTACGCGTCGGCGTACTGGTGATCGTCGGGGTGAAACTCGGCGTGGGCGACTGCGACGGCGTCGGTGTGCGCGAAGGCGTTTGCGTCGGAGTCAATGAAGGTGTGGCCGTACTCGTCGCCGTGGCCGAAGGCGTGTGTGTGGCGGTTTCCGTGGACGTCGGTGTCACAGACGGAGTTGGCGAGGGGGAAGGCGTCGGCGTCGGCGAGGGTGAATTCGTGGCAGTGGCCGTGTTTGTCTCCGTGGGCGTGCGCGACGGTGAGTCCGTGGCGGTCGGCGTATTCGTCACCGTGGGCGTGAGGCTCGGCGTCGACGTGAGCGTCGCAGTCGGAGAGAGAGAATGCGTGGGCGTCGGTGTGGCTGTCTGCGTCAGCGTCGGGGTCGCGGTCACAGAAGGCGTCCACGACGCCGTTGGAGTCGGCGATTCTGTGGGCGAGGCGCTCGCAGTCGGGGATGCACTGGCGGTCAGTGAAGGAGTTGGCGACCAGGTCTCCGAAGGCAATGGCGTGGGGGAATGCGTGACGGTTGCCGACGGTGTCTCGGTAACGCTCGGAGAGGACGTAAACGTCGGCGCCGCAGAACGTGTCCTTGTCGGGGTGCGCGTTCGTGTCGGCGGTATGGTGTTCGACGGTGTGGGCGTATTGGTCGGGAAACTCCCTGGGATCGGAGTACGAGATGGAGTAGGCGAACGCGAAGGCGTAGCCGTGGTGAGCGGAGTGGCTGACTCGGTCGCTGTTGCCGCGGCGTCGCCCGCCGTCGCTGTTGGTGGCACCCCGGTTACAGTCGCCGTCGGGGTGTCATCCCCACCCGTAGTCTCGGTCGCCGAGATGGTGGGCTCCGCCGTGCCCGTCGCGGTGGCGGCCACGGTTGCCGTCGGAGTCGTCGCTGGTGTGCCGGGCGAGGTGGAAGGGCTGAAGCTGGGGGTGATAGCGGGCGAGTGCGAGGCCGTGGCACTCGCGCTGGCCGCAATGGTCGGCGAAGGTGTGGGCGTGGCCGAACCTGTGCTGGCGGCCGACGCTGAGACGCTCGGAGTGTGCGTTGCCGAAACCGAGCGAGAGGCAGTCGTACTCGCGGTCGAACTTGGCAGCGGACTGGGCGTCGGCGACACAGACGGCAAAAATGTTTGCGTGGGCGAACGCGTCGCTGTCGCTGGCGGTGTGGCCGTCGGGGTGTTCGTCGGCGCAAGCGATGGTGACCCGGTCCGACTTGCGGTTGACGTCGCACTCGGGCTCGGGATGGGGCTCCGAGTGGGGCTCCACGTCGGGGAGGCGCTGCGTGTCGTCGTGAAGCTGGGCGTGAACGAAAGGGTTGGGGTCGGGGGGCTTGCCGTCGGACTCCGACCGCCAGCGAAGGCAACGGCGTACACCACGTCGGCCGCACTGACCACGCCGTCACGGTTCCAGTCTGCTTGTTCGCATGCTGCGCTGTCTTCGAACAACAGCCCGAGCCACGCCAGCTTGCCATCGGGAGCGAGCACCAGGCCGCAGTCGTTTGCCCAACTGCCCCAAGAAACGAGGCTGAAAACTACGCCGAGGAACACCCGTTGCATTGCTTTGCCCCACATCGCGCAACCTCAGGTGCCGGGGGTCGGAGTCGGCGTGGCCACTCGCACAACGATTTGTGCTGTGGGGCCCGGGTTGCCCAACACGTCACGTACCCGCACTGTCAGGAGGTTTTCGCCGGGTGGAAACGCCGCTGTCGCTGCCACGAAGTCGCAAAATTGCGCGGTGGAGGACGCCACAATTAGAGCGGGCTCACGACCCGCGTCGACCAGTGTACACGGAGCGCTGGCGCTCACCGACGGGTCGAAGCGGCATGCAAAGTCCAGCAGCGCATTGGTCACGAACAAACTCTCCGGATCGAAACTCGGCGGCCACAGTCCCGGCATGCCGCCACCCCCTTGCGACGGCGGACCCGTATCGCACACCGTGAGGCTCCCATTACCCATGTCGCGAGAGTTCTGAATTTGCAAGTCCGGGCGCCCGTCAGCTCCCGCTTCCAGCGAAGTCCCCACCGGTGCACCGCTCGAACCCGGCCGAGCTTCCACCACGATAATGAACTGACCACTGGGAGCGAAAAACACTCTTCGCCCCAGCGCGTCGAAGGCCGGGGTCGGCGTCGGTGTGCGGCGGCAGCGCGGATCGCAGCAAAAGACGCAGCCATCGAAGTTGGTGACGATCCCAAAGAAGGTAACATTGGGACCGATGCTTGCCGGACTCGGTGTGGCTGTGGGTGTGGCAGAGCGTGTGCGCGTGTACGTTGGGCTGAAAGAGGGCGTTCTCGACGGCGTCGGCGAACGGCTCGACGTCGCGGAGGGCGTGGGGGACCAACTCGGAGTTCGGGTGGCCGAAGCGCTTGCGGTGCGGGTGCGCGACGGCGTCGCGGTGGCCGTGCGCGAAGGGGTCCACGAGGGCGTCCGCGTCATGGAGGCGCTGGGTGTGGGGCTCGGGGTCAAAGTGGGCATCCGCGTTCGCGTAAACGTCGCGGATCGAGTGGGTGAAGGAGATAGAGTAAAGGAACGTGTGGCTGTCGCACTGCGAGTGGCTGTCCGTGTTGGCGTGGCGGAGGCGGTCCAGGTCGGTGAGGGGGTGCGGCTGGGAGTCGTGGTGCGACTCGCCGTAACCGACGCGGTTACCGTAACGGCAGCAGTCGGGGTTGGCGGCGTTGGCGTGCCGGTAGGGAGCACGGCCGAACCGGTTGGCGTCGCGGAAACCGAAGGCGCGACTCCTAAAGTCGGGGAGAGCGTCGGGGAGGAGGTCCACGAGCGAGTAAGCGTCGGTGTGGCGCTTTCGGTGCGCGTGGGCGAAGGGGACGGAGTTGCGGTCCACGTACGCGTGGCCGTTTCGGTGCGGCTCGGCGTCACCGTTGCACTCGCAGTTCGAGTGCGTGTCGGCGGAATCGTATTCGACGCCGTTGGTGTGCGCGTGGCTGTGCCCGTCGGCGTTTCAGTACGGGTCACCGAAGCGGTACGCGTCGCGGTAGCCGTACCGGTGTGTGTGGGCGTCAGTGTCCAGAGATGCGACGGAACCGGTGTGCGCGAATCCGATGGGGTCGGCGTCGGCGGGGGTGACGGGCTGAACGTTGCCGTAAACGTTTCCGAAGGCACGAGGGTTGGCGTGGGAGAATCGAGCGGTGTCTGTACCGGAGACGGTAAGTCCGTAGCCGTGGGGGTAGCCGGACTGGTCGCCGTTGCGGTCGGAGTCTCGGTGGGTTCGGGCACCGTGCGCGTCCACGTGGGCGCTGCCGTCGGAGCTTCGGTTACGGTGGCCGTCGGAACCATCTCCCGTGCCAAGCGAGCGATCAGGGCCGTCAAGTCCGCCACACTGGCGCGCCCATCGCCGTTCTCGTCTGGATACTCGCACAGCGCCACTCCCCCGAACAAATAGCCCACCGCCGCTTGCACGATTCCGGCGGGCTCCCCCGGACTCACGCAAGGCTGTGTGGCGCCCGCCGCTGGCAGGCCGCACAGTATGACACCAATTGCAATTGCGAGCCCCGTGCACCCTGCGTGGCGCCCGCCCAACCGCTGCTCTTCCATGAGGGAAACAACTCTATGCGCAGGCGCATCAGTGTTTTCAATGGACCAAGCGCGAAGGAACACGCCGCCTCGCTCGGTACGCCCTACCGCGCTTGCTATCACCTCAGCCCCTGACGCAGGCCCCACAGAACCGGAAGTGCATCGAAAGAAACAAGCCGAAAAAGCACCGATCGGCGCCCCGGGGCGCGCACACTCGCCGTATCACCCCCACCCGCTGGAAGAGGCATACGACAGAAGTGGACGGCGCCGATTGCGCAAGTTGCTTGGACGCTTTCTATCGCTGCGCTCGCTTGTGAGTGGAAATGCACCGTGAGGGTGCCTGGATGCGGGCAAAAAGGATCCGCCCCTCGCACCGCCGCTCACTATTGATTTTTTTTTTTGGCAAGCAGTCGGGCGAGGAGGGTTCACAATGGCTTGCCGACCCATGGTGGCAACTGCAGTGGCGCTGCTCTCGGCCATCCCTTCCAGTGCCTTAATACTCACAGTTCCGCCCGCGTCCGCAGCACCCGGAGGGCCTGTGGCCGTGCTCGTGGTTGCGAGCGACAGCGGCAATCGCGCCGTTGGGCTGCAAGTGGACCTCAGCATCCCAGAGGATGTGTTGGCTTTCGATGGCTGCAGCATCGACCCCACGCTGGCCGCGCTGGGCTTCATGCTCAGTGCCGGGCGGAGCCCGTGGAATCCCGGGAAAATGCGCCTCGTCCTCTTGCCAACACCCGACGGCCTCGCAGCCGGTGCGCGCTTACCGGATGGTCCCATCGCGACCTGCGCGGGCTCGATCTATTCCACCGCCACGCCCGGCCGTACAGTCTCCCTCACGCTATCGAACGCGATGGCCGTAGATGCCGCACCCAACTCGTTACCGGTGAGCGTCGAATCCGGATCCCTCACCATCGCGCAACCGAGCGCGCCTCCTGGCGCCCCCGTGTGCGCCTTGCTGCCGCCAGGGCAATCGAGTAGCGCCTCCGGCGCCGCTGTGGCTCGGGGCCGCTGCCCTTGCCGTCTGGCGGCGCGTTCCGCCGCACCCTGAACGAAGGCGGCACCGGCTCGCGCTGTTGTGCGCCGCGCTCGTTGGAGTGGGCTCGATCACTCTCTGCACTCGTGCGCGCGCGCAAGAGGCGAAGCGAGTCGGTTCCGCGGTCAGCGGCCGTTGGGCTCTTGTGTCGGGCGGCTGCATGCCGGCCCTCGCGTCCCCCGGCTCTCGCACCAGATGTCGTACTCCGGACGCAAGCCAGTGGCATTCCTGGCAAGCATGGGACATCCACTGCTCGCATACGGCGTGTCAGGGTCGCATCGCGTCCGTCGGCGGCACTTTCGTCCGCGCCGGCTCTTTCCAGCTCGAGCGCACCCGGAGCGATCGTGTCGATGGGGTAGTGCTCGGTGACGACGGCACGCCGCTAGCCACCCTGTGGGCGCGGGTGCACCGCCACAGCCTGCGTGGGTACTTGCGCGCGGTCAGTGGAACGGGCATCGCTCGCTTCGTGCTGCCGGCACCGCCAGGCATCTCGCTCACCGCGCCACGCGCGGGACCCCGCACCGCCCTTCATCGCCAAGCCACGATCCAGGGCGAGTGATACGAACCAGGAGGCGAAGAGATGAAATCGCAGCGCGTCCATCTCAGCCAGACCGCACTGTCCTGCCTAGTGGCTGCAGCGGTGGCGTCGAGCTTCGCCACACGGGCCCCCGCAGCCACCTTCCGCCATCCCGAAGCTCGGCTACACCGTATGGTACCCCGACGGCTGGACGGTGCACTCCCCGCCCGAGCTCATCGAGCCGGTCGCCGCATCCATGGATGTCCTCCGCGCGCTCGGGGTGAGCGTACTGGTGCAAAAGCGCACGGCCAAAGAACGGCCGGGATTGTTCGTCGCTTCCAGTTGCGGGCCCAAGGCCTACCTCGGTGATGGCAAGATTTTGCCCGAAGACCACACGGAGCTCGCGGTGTGGAGGCAAGCGACCGATACCTCGTGTGGCGACTTACTCCGGGAACAGATTTATGAACATTTGGCACTCGAGACCTTCTTCGATGAGAAAACAGTTGTGGCTGCCGGCAAAGAGGTACAGGTCTACTGGTTCTACGCCAAACCGTACTGGCAGTGGCCCGTGATGTACATGCTGGCGTGCAAGGAGCTCGGACAGTCACGCTTCGTGTTGCGCTTTGCCGTTGCCGGGCCTGGAGTCGACGTCGGGCAACTCCTCCAGGACATGGGCCGCGTGTACGACAGCTTACAGTTCCCAAGGGGTAAGCCATGAGAGGGAAAACTTGGTGGGCGCTGAAAGTTTTCGGTGTGTTCTCGTTCGCCATCCTGGGCCGCGCGCTCAGCGCGGGCGCTGGACCATGCTTCCCAGTGCCTCAGTTCCTTGGCGTCATCGGCCAGCTAGCGCCGAACAGTGTGTTCCACCGCAACTGGACAGAGCACACGTCGTTGGCCTGGTTCTACGGGAAGGGGGAGAGGCTCGACCCGCGGTTGCCCTTCGCCATCGCCGGACAAGAAACCCGTTTCGCCACCGATCCCAGGGCCGCAACATGCCTCAGCCGATTGAACGCATGGGGAATCATGAGTTGCACGAGCTCGGGATGCAGCTGCCGGCAATTTCGCAGTTGGGAGCAAGCTTGGTCCTACGTGAGCAGGCTGCTCGGCCGCTGCTACATCCAGGCACGTTGCTCATTCTCAGATTTTCCGCGGGATACCATCCCTCTGATTGCCGCGAAATATTGTCCCGCTGGTGCCGACCCGCGCTGCGCCTACTGGGCTAACGGGGTGAGAACCTTTTACCAGCAGTTCGGAGGCATTGCCTTCTCCGACGGTAGGAACGACTTCCTTACATGGTTCGGTGGGTGCTGCATCGATTGCAACGGTGACGGCTACCCCACCATCTCCGATGCCATCGTTGCAGTCAGCGCCGCGTTCGGAGGTGGGGAAGAGACATACCGCTGTTTGTCACTCGACTACAAATTGGAGCCCGGATTTGGGCTACCCGATGGATTCATCACGATTGACGAAATCATGGCTGGGGTCAACGAAATCTTGAACGGGTGTCCGGCGGTGCCGCCCGGATTCTTTTGAACGAACACGAAGGGAGTCGCTCATGTCGCGAGCCGTTGCGATCGCTAGTGCCGTGCTGCTGTGCGTGCTCTACTCCGTCCGCACACACGCTGCGTGGTTCACCCACCCGTGCCATGGATACAAGGTGTGGTACCCAGACGGTTGGTACGTTTCCCCGTTCTCGCAGCCGCCTGACTGTCGGAGGTTTGCTGTCCAGGAATGGCCTCCTGATGATCCGCGCTGGGGAGGGGGGAGGAACCCATTAGCCGAAGGGTCGGTAGGCATCGCACTAGAAGTCTACGAGTCGAGCAATTCTTGCCGGGCCAGACTAGAGGAGGAGACAAGTTTGGGCCCCCAGTGGAAGACTTGGGAAAAAAAAACCATCGGCGGGCGTAATTACCTCACAGTACGGCACCCGGATGCTGTGCTTGAAAATCGGTTTGCCTGCTGGTCGGACGGCCAGCACCAGTACTTGTTCTTGCTCAGTGTCGTTCCGCCCTACCCGCGCTACAAGGAACTCCTGGCTACGTGGGAGAAGGTGATCGCGAGCCTGCAGCTTCCCGCCCCAGCGACTGCCACCCAACCACCGCCCACGCCGTAAGCAGGGCCGCGGCTCTGGAAGCGTTTGTCCTGCCATAACGGTACCCGCTCGTTGGTGCCTGGGGCGACGCCTTCCGCCCCTGGCATGTCGGACAGGCGCTCGATCCTGGGCATAGAAGAGAGCCGCGGGCAACGCGAGCTCGCTGCGCTGAGTGTCCATTCGCCAGCGCCGTTGTCGATTCTTGGCGGTGCAACCGGCGCTGACGGCGGAGTTTCCGCTGCGCCGGGACGCGCACGCGATCACTTCACCTAGTTGGGCTACGGGCCTCGGCCCTCACAGCCCCACTCGCCCAGCCCGCTTACCGGCCGCTCCACCGATGCTCATCCATGCCCCGCCACTTCTATGCGCGGGCGCACGAGTGTTTTCACTGGACCAAGCTCTGGGTCAGTACACTCCACCCAACTTGCCGTGATCCCAACTGCTGATACGTACCGGTCGGATGCGCACGACCACGCGTTTGCGCGCTTGTTGCCGCATCGCCTCCTCCACAGCGGGAACCAGGGCGCCAAGCATTTTCTCGTGAATGCGTTTGAGGACCGCCACCGTGTAGTCGTAATCCCCGACCAGTTCGGCATCGCCCCGGATCAGCACGCCTTTCAGCGTATCGTAGGTCGCTCCGGCTTCGACCATGAAAGCCACCTTCGAATTGCGCTCCACATTGCGCGCCTTTTGCGATTTCGCGTAGGTGGTCATCACCGGGCATCCATCTTCCATTGCAAACCACATCGCCACGGTGTGGGGATATCCCCACGGATCGATGGTGGAGAAGGCAGCGGTACGCGCCTGTTCCAAAAAGATCTTGCGCTCTTCCTCGGTCATTTCGATTTGCTTGCGCCGATGACTGGCCATATGACTCCTCTCCCTTCAGTCGTCCCGTACGCCGTTTTTCGCGGCGCAGTTCTCGACCCCACCTAAAAAACCCAACACACTGAACACGAACGCTTGCGGCTGTTCCATAGGCAGATTGTGACCAGCTTCCGGAACGAACAATAGCCGTGCGTGGGGCAATGCCCGCGCCATCTTGACCGATCCCCCGGGCGGGGTGAGCTGATCGTCGAGCCCCTGCAAGATCAACACGGGCTGCCGTACTCGGGCGAGCTCCGCGGTGAAATTATACGCGGCCACTGCCCGCGCCGCAGCCGCGTACGCGCGCGGATCGCACTGCCGCGTGGCCTCCCCCAACGCGCGCACCTTCTCCGGGTAGCGGGCAGCAAAGGCCGGCGATACCGAGCGACTCGCGTCCGCACTACCCTCGCCAAAGCCGCGCGACTCGATCAAATCGGCAAGCCGCAGCCAAGCTGCTTGCGCTCGCGGGCCCACTTCGCTGGACGTGGACACTAAAACAACCGACCGCACGCGTTCCGGGTAATCCAACACAAATCGCTGCGCGATCACTCCTCCCATCGAAATTCCCAGCACGTGTGCCTGGTCGAGTCGCAGGTGGTCCAACAACGCCGCCAAGTCGGCCGTATAATCCTCGATGGCGTAGGGGCCCGGGGGATGGTCCGACTGCCCAAAGCCGCGCAAATCGGGGCGAATCACGCGGTGGTAACGGACAAATCCCTCGGCTGCTTCGTCCCACACTCGCGCGCTACCGCCGAGGCCATGGAGCAAAACGAGGGGAGAGCCTTCTCCCTCGTCGAGGAAGTGCACGTTCAGTCTGCCGCGAAGTTGGGCCGTCGGCATGGCGCCCGCTTCTAGCCAAGGCGCTTTGCCTGGCCAAGCGTCGCGATCCCGATGGCGGCCACAGTGTGCCGCCGAGTGCCGTCGCTGTTGGGGTCCAAAGCGGGGCCTACTTAAAAGACCCAGGGCGCCGCCCGGGCCACCGAGCCCCTCCACGCTGCGGCGAGGAGCCACAGATAGTACTCAGCGGATGATGTCTTTGACGGCAACCTCGATGTCCTTCGCGCTTTCGAGGAGGTACTTTTTCAATTTCTTCTTCACACGCTCTTCGAGCTGGCGAACGCGCTCGCGGCTGATGCCGTAGCGGTCGCCAATCTCTTGGAGTGTCAGTGGTTGCTCCGCCATCAAGCGTTCGTCGAAAATCACCTTTTCCTTGCCGGTCAGTGTTTTTCCAAACTCTTCGATCCTTTGCTTGAGGAGCGCACGCGCCTCGGCATCCGCCACTTTCTCTTCCGCAGTCGCTTCGCGACTGGCGATGAAGTCGAGCAAGGTACTTTCCTCGCCTTCTTCGATCGGTGCATCCACGGAAAGCTCTCGGGAGGAGAGGCGCTGGTCCATTTCGATGACTTCCGACTCCTTCACATCCAGTCGCTGCGCAATGAGCTTAGGGGTTGGCTTGAAGCCCTCGCGTTCGAGGCGTTCTTTTTCCTTCTGCAGGTTGAAGAAGAGCTTGCGTTGGGCCTGCGTCGTACCGAGTTTGACCAAGCGCCAGTTGTTCATGATGTACCGAATGATGTAAGCGCGGATCCACCACACGGCGTACGATGGGAAGCGAATTCCACGGTAGGGGTCGTAGTTCTTCACCGCTTCCAACAGCCCCATGTTGCCTTCCTGGATCAAGTCGAGCAGGTTCTGGAAGGCGCGCTGATACTCGCGCGCGATCATCACCACGAGGCGCAAGTTCGACGTGACGAGCCGATAGGCCGCTTCGATGTCGCCCTTTTCTTTGTAGCGAACGGCAAGTTCGTGCTCTTCCTCGCGGGACAAAATGGGGTAACGCTTGATTTCCGCGAGGTATCGTTGCAGCGGATCGAACGGAACAACTTCGCGGCTGGTCGGCCCGGCTTCCTCTTCTTCATACGGCCCCGGAACCGACGGCACCTCCAAGGCGGTATCGGCCACTTGAGGCAATTCCTCGGCCAACTCGACGACGTCGGGTTCGATGGGCGGAATGCCCTCTTCTTGAAGCTGATCTTCTTCGGCCAGCGCGGCGGCCGGTTCTCGTTCCGTGTCGCTCATCGGACGGCAAGAAACTACCTGGTCCTTCGCAGGGCGGCAAGTTGCCCTCAAGACTTGCCCAACTCGCGGCGGAGCTCGCGCACGAGCTGTTCGAGAATCTCGCCAAACTGCCGTTGGAGGGAGAGTAACTCTTCGCGCATGTGCAAGACGATCTCCACTCCCGGCAAATTGACCTCGAGTTCCTCCATGAGGAGTCGCGCCAGCCGCACGCGCTCGACATCTTCGGCGGACAGCACCGTCTCGCCTTCCGAAGAAAGCTTGGGGTGAATGATTTCTTCGACCTCGAGCACGCGCACGAACTCGCGATCTACGTGCAAGTCGCGCAGCACTTCTTCGAGACGAAAATACCGATGGACCACGGCGCTCCTCTCACAGCCTCAAGCTATCGCGCGGATTCGGCCTGGTGTGCTCATCCAGCACCTTTGCCGCTTGGCGCACCGCCTCGTTGTCTGCCGGCGGCACGTGAATCATCAACCGCAAGTACAAGTCTCCGGCACCGCCGCCATGCAAATGCGGCACACCGCGGCCGCGGATTCGTAAAAGCTTGCCACTCTGACTCCCTGCCGGCACCTGCACGCGAATGGCCCCTCCGGCAGGGTTCGGCACCGTGATCGCGGCGCCAGAAATCGCTTCTCCGACCGTAATCGGAACGTTCATGTACAAGTCGTCTCCACGCCGTTCCAATAGCGGATGCGGCCGCACCCGCACGCGCAAGTAAAGGTCACCTGGAGGCCCACCATGAGCACCCGGCGCTCCCTTTCCCGCTAGGCGCACGCGCGAGCCGTCCTCCACTCCGGGTGGAATGCGTACCTGTAAGCGCTCCGCCTGCACCGTCTCTCCGGCTCCGCCGCACTTCGGGCACGCACGCGTAGATATGCGCCCACTTCCTCCGCACCGCGGGCAAGTACGGGAGAACCTCACTGGACCACGAGCTGCCTGAATGCGCCCGCTTCCCAAGCACTCGCTGCAGGTCGTCGCTGCAGAAAGATCCTCTCCCGTACCCTGGCAACTCGTGCATACGCTCGGCCGCTGGAGCGAAATTTCCATCGTCCTTCCGCGGATGACATCGAGGAGATCGACCTCGACCTCGGTTTCCAAGTCGGCCCCAGGTCGCGGGCCCGGACGCATTCGTTCGCCGAACAAGTCGCTGAAAATGTCCTCGAAGCTTTCGAACCGGCCAAATCCACTAGAAAACCCGGCACCGGCCTCCCGCTGTTGCCTCTGCCACTGCTCGTACGCGCGCGCTCGCTCGGCATCGAAACCCGCCTGGAGGCCGGCCATGCCGAATTCGTCGTAGAGCTTGCGCTTTTCCGGGTCGCTCAGAATCTCGTGAGCCTCGGAGATTTCTTTGAACTTTTCCTCTGCCTCTTTGTTGCCGGGGTTGACGTCCGGGTGGTACCGCCGCGCCAGCTTTCGATAGGCGCGTTTGATCTCGTCCTGACTGGCGTTGCGAGGAACGCCCAAAATCGCGTAGAGGTCTTTCTCTGCCATGGAACGACACTAGCCCCGTGCTGGCCTGCAGCCACACTCGCTCCCCGTTTTGGCTTGCCCCTCGTTCCGTGGAGGCCGGCCTAGCTGGCCTTTGGGTAACGGCGGTTCACGCGACCCGCAGCAATTTCACGTAAGGCAGTTACGATTTCTTTATTCTCGGATTCCACCAATGGACGCGCACCCCGGAGGAGCATCTTGGCCCGGCGCGATGCCAGCAAGGCAAGTTCGAACCGATTGGGTATCTGGTTCAAGCAATCCTCGACCGTAATGCGTGCCATGGGGAATTTCCTCCTCTCGTGGAAAACGCGAGACCATCGTTTAGCGAAAACGATTCCGCAGGGGTAGAGCTCGCCGGGCGCCCGCTCGAGCTGGACGCACCTGGCTCAGCCGCCCCATCCGCATAGCCGACAGGCTAATCCCACTGCCGATTCCGGGTCCTGCGCACAATGAACGCCTGCGATGTCGCCCCAAGCACCCAAGCCGACGACCGGCCGCCCCAACACACGCGCGAAGTGAATTTCCGAGGCCGTGCCGTGCTCGCCAGGCAAGGCAATCACGGCCTGGCCCGAGGCCACCACCAACACGTTACGGGCGTGACCCAACCCAGTGGGAATTACGATATCCAGCCAGCGGTTACCCGCTCCCGCGTCGCTTCCCGGCAGGATCCCCACCGTTAAACCCCCCGCCTTCTGGGCGCCTCGGCAAGCCGCCTCCATTACGCCTCCGAGTCCGCCGGTCACCACCACAATGCCCCGCCGGGCAAGCACCGCGCCAACCTCCTCGGCCCGCGCGGCCACTTCCGCGGAACAACTGCCGCCACCGATCACCGCAACTTGCTTGTTCATGTCCACTCCCAAAGCATCAGTATTTCGAACCGGGGGCACGACAGGTTCTTTTCTTCCCCGACCCATCGCCCCCGCAACACTCACTGTACCGCCATGCAGCCGCCGTGCTCGGAACCGCGCCGCTGGCACCGCACCAAACCTCAACACTTTCTCGCACAAGTCCGCACGCTCTTCCACGCAACCTCATGTGGCAAAATTTCACGTCTGCGTTAGTTTGCTCCGCCATGGCGCGCGGGCAACATTGCGTATCGCCCACACTGAAGCCCCCAGCACGTGGGGACATGCCGTTCACGAACGGGGAGATCCTCTCACGCCTGCGCGGTTACCAGTTCCGTGCGGTTTCCGATCCGCCAGACTTGCCGCGAGCCGCGGTTGCCCTGGTCTTGCGCGACGGAGCACGGGGCAGCGAGTTTATCGCCATCCATCGGGCGCACCGTAGCGGCGATCCGTGGTCGGGCCACATGGCGCTGCCCGGCGGGCGACAGCAGCCGGGGGACAAAACCTTGATCGGTACTGCGATCCGGGAAACGCGAGAGGAAATCGGCGTGGATCTCGAGCGCGCCGGAGAAGTGGTGGCCGAACTGGACGAGCTTCGCGCGGTCGGGCGTGGTCAGCTTCTCGACCTCGTCATTCGCCCCGTCGTGTTCGTGTTGCGGCAGCCGGTCGACCTTTTGCCCAATCCTCGCGAGGTCCAGGCCGCGCTGTGGATTCCCCTGAGTGCGCTGCGGCACGAAAATACGCAGCGTTCTTTTCAACCAGCGCCAGATCGCACTGCCCTCCCCGCCTTCGAGTTCCGAGGCTACACGATCTGGGGTCTCACGCACAGAATCCTCTCCGGGTTTCTCGACCTCCTGGCATCGAAAGTGGCAAACGACTCGTTGTAAGATTCTTGTCGCTCCTCTCATCGTCTCCCCGGCGAGCGCGTCTTGAAGTGCCTGCTCACGTCTCAAAGGCCGGTCAGCGGGACCGACTTCCTGGCGCGTACTTCTCCCTGACTCAACGGAGGCAGTGATGCTAAACGCTGCTGCGACCATCCAGTCGAGCGCCAATCGCTCCTCGCGGCTGTGGATTCCCCACAAAGGTTACCATTCAAGAGGGGCCTCCCTGGGAAGCGGCTGGCTCACACCCTTTTAAAATCGAGTTCACGCCAGCCACGATCTCGTCCACCGTGATGCGACCGTTTCCATCGCGATCCCCCGCTGGGCATTGCGAGGGATCTGCAGAGCCCAAAAGAATATTCACCAATGTAACCAGCTCCTCGATGGTCACGTCGCCATCGCCACCGCAGTCTCCGTGGCAGGCACGCGGGGTCGGGGTGACCGTCACACACTGGCCACAACTCGGGAAATATCCGCGAATCAGCGCCTCACCCGCAGCGCACCTCGGGTACTCCCCGCACGCCCCGCATGGTACGGCATAGCACCCCGGGCGAATCTCCCGGCAGGGAGAACACTCGTCGCTGCAATACGGCGTGCCTGTCGGTGCGCACGTAGCCGTCGGCGTCAACGTCGGCGTCGGTGTGCCGGAATGCGTCGCAGTCGGAGTCAGGGTTTGACTCGCAGTGGCGGTAAAACTCGCAGTGGGCGTCACGGTCCTCGTCGCAGTCGCACTCAACGTGGCCGTCACCGTGCGAGTAAACGTTGGCGTGCGTGATGATGTGCGGGTCAGGGTGGGCGTCGGGGTCGGAGTTGACGTGCGCGTTACCGTCATTGTCCGGGAACTCGTGCTCGTGGCCGTGCTGGTGTAAGTCGAGGTGGGGGTAGGAGAAGGGCGAACGGTCTCCGTGGGAGTTTCCGTATACGTCCAAGTGGCCGTGGCGAAGGGCGTCGCTGTGTTCGTGTGTGTGCGGGTGTTCGTCGGCGTGCCCCGCGCGATATGATCGATCGTCGCGGTCGCACACGCACGCTCTTCGCACGCCGGGTCCTCGAGACAAATGTGGACAAGATACAATCCAGAAGCAGGGCCAACGTCACAGGTGGTCTCGAGAAGCTGTCCGCACGGCGGCCCGTTCTCGTCTCCGCACGGCGGGAAGATGTTTGGGTAGCAATAGGCGCTCGAGGAACTCACGGTAATCCTGCGATCACCCGAGTTTTCTGCGGAGAAGTAAATACGGTAACCACTCCCCCCCGGGTAATAGGGGGGAGACACTTGCGCGATGTACGGTGTCGGTAGCGGTGCGCAAGGAGTAGGAGTAAACGTCGGCGTCTCCGTGGCTGTTGGGGTAGTCGAAGGCCCTTCCGAAATTTGCTCGATCTCTGCATCCGTGCAGCCTCCCTCTCCGCACCACAAATTTCCGGTGCACACTCTTATCGAATTCACTGTGTTGGGAGTCAGCTCGCAGGTGGTTTCGCAGGGTAGGCAGCAGGGATTCCTCGGATCGTTGCACGAGGCAAAATAGTTTGGCCTGCACGGTCCCAACACGAACGCGTACCTGTTTCCTGTATTCAAGGCATAAAACGTGATTGTCTGACTCAACTGGTCTGTCGGCGAGATCACGGGCAGGATCGTCGGAGCCGGCGCTCCACAGGAGGTGGGGGTTAGGGTCTGAGTATGCGTGGGAGTGGGAGGGGGCGTAGGGGTCGGGCTAGCCGCAGCATATAGGTTTTCCGTGAGAGTAGGTGTCGGACTCGCCAAGGACCGAACGAGTCCCCCGGTCAAGCCGAGTGCCCGCGGCACCGCCTCTCCTGCCACACCTTCCACATCTCCAGCGTTCGGTAAGCGGGTAGCATCCGCTGGAGAAGCACTGCCTGGCCCTTCATCCGGATCGGGGGCGCCTGTCGTGACGGTTGCCTGTCCATCCGGCGACAACGCTGCGAGTAGATCCGGCTGGTGCTCCGAGCCGGCCCTCGCCCATAACTGCTCGGCCGCCTGGCGCGATTCTCGGCCTGCCACTCGAAACTCGCTTTCAAAGCGTGAGGGCTCCGGCGCTGTCGAGCGGCCGTTTAAGGAACGAGCGGCGGTAACCGCGGAAACGCAAACCGCTACAGCCGCGGCAAATCGAAATCTCGTGCTTCTCATAAACGGCCCCCTATGGACTCCCATTCTCTTTGCCTGGGTTTGCCGCATCCCGTGGTGCTCGGACCCATCCCACGAGCTGTACGTGCGGCAGGGCGGCGCGTTCGCGCTCGCCCGAAACCGTTACCGGCGCTTCCCGAAAATTCGAGGGCTCTCACCTCGCTCGCAGCGGCGGAGGCCGCCTCGAGCTCTGCAGCAAGGCGGTTCGGCTGGCGGGCCGGTAATCCGCACCGCTTTCGAACAGCGCCTTTGCCTCGAGCTCCCTTGTACACGGCTTAAGGTCTACGTCAGTTACGGCCGGCCCGCTGTTCGAACAGCGCCTTTGCCTCGAGCTCCCTTGTACACACACCCGCTTACCGTCACAGGAGCCTGCCTCCCTTCGAGTTCTCGCCGGGCTAATGGACACCGGGCGCGTACAACGACCGGCTTCAGGCGGTCAAGAAGAGCTCTTGTGCTACTTTGAGAACAAGATTTGGGGCGCCTAGCGATCCTCTTCCTCTACCGCGGCCTTCTGTGCCGGCTGTTTGACTCGAGTTCTTCCCACCACCTGCGGTCCAGGTTGCACCGTGCTGGGGCCTTTGCCGCCTGGGGCGATGCCCGAAGCCCAGTGTCGAGGGTGTGTTCGGTTGACTCGCCCGGGCCGGGCATTTAGCAACCTGTCCTGTGCGTGTGGTGTTCTTACCCAGCCGAAAAGAGGTACATCTCGCAGGAAACTACCGGGTGGGGGATTTGCTGCGCCAACTCCAGCTCTTGCCGGGTACGGTGCTGGTCATTCGCAACGACGAAATGCTCACCACCGAAGACGTGGTGCACGAAAGCGACACGATCGAAATTCGCAGTGTGATCTCAGGGGGCTCCGCATAGGCCACGCCGTGCCGCTTTACTGCGAACCGCGGGATGGGGTAAACGAGCCCCATGCGGTTGCCGGCCCAAAGTGCCAGTCGTGTCACTCGTGGCCTCGTGAACGTGGCTGCCCTGTATTTCCTCGGCACCAGTCCTGTTCTTGCTTTCACGTTGTTCGATGACCGCACCAACCTCGATGCGCCCGAAGCGGCAGCGCTTGCCGCTCGCTGGAATGCACGCATACCGTCGCAGGCAGGCGAACCTTCGCTTTACGACCGCATCCAAGTGGGTGTTGCCGGCGACATTTTGGCCGAGCTCGGTATCGCGGACGAAGTCTCGGCGCGCTACGGCGTCGATGTTCCCACCCTCCAAATTCTCGCATTCCGTGCTGTCGCGGACGGCGTCCGCACCTGGGAACACGGCGCGCTGCGCTTCGAGATCTCGACGGATTTGCCCGTGATTCCAAATGCGCCCCGCGAGGGCAGCGAGATTGACATCAGCGTCGGCGATGCGGGCACGTTTTTTGGCTGGACCGTCGTGGCCTGGCAGTTCGACCCTGAGCGTTTGCTCACCAATGGCCGCACCGTCCCAGGCAACGCCATCGTTGGCGCCGACGTGACGATTAACCGCTCCCGCGTGGCCGACGCGGCACGTGCGCTCATGGCACTCGGCCAGCCGCTCCATATTCTTGCCAACGCCTTGCAAATCTTGGTCGCCCACGAGGTCGGACATGCAATTGGCCTGGGTCATCCGAACGAAGGTAGATTTTTGGACACCGATGCGGACCCCTTCAACGTGATGCCGGTCGATCCCTGGGATCCATTTGCCGGGCTGCGCGTGTGGCCGAACCCTCGCAACCCGCCGGCCGCGTCCTTGCCCATCATGTGGGGAGGGCTTTCGCAAACGGATCCCGCGAGCTTGCTCGCACTGCTGCGCCGCTTGAGCGACCCTGGCCTGGCCCCGGACGACCTCGCGGGGAGGGACGTGCTGTATCCCGCACCGGAATCGCCAACGCCCACGGCTACCCGCTCGCCCACCCCCACGCGGACCCCAGCGCTGACCAGCACCCCGACTCCGACTCCGACACCGCCACCGACAGCAACACCGACACGGACTGCCACTCCGCTCGCGTGTGCCGGCGACTGCGGCGGAGACGGCGCTGTGACGATCGAGGAGATTGTATTGCTTGTCGCGATCGCCTTGGAGCGAGCTGCTCCTATCGAGTGCCCAGCGGGGGACCGCAACGCCGACGAAGCAATCACCATAGAGGAAATCTTGGCGGCGGTCCGCTCTGCTCTCTTCGGCTGCGCACTGCCGCCTCTGGCGCGGATGTCCGAACACGGGCACGCGAGGTTCTGGGCCCGAATCCGCGTGCGGGCACACGCCTCTAGCCGATCCGTGCAAGAATCCTATAAAGGTGGCGCATGGCCTTACACGCTCGCCCAGGTTACAAACCCAAGTGCAAACGGTGCCAAGCGCCGGCAGTGGTGCAACTGCACTCGCACCACACTGCGTTCTGCCGCGATTGCTTCCTCTTTTATTTTCAGCGGCAAGTGCAGCGCGCGATCGAAAGCGAGCGCATGTTCACGCGGGAAGAAGCCGTGCTCGTGGCCGTCTCAGGAGGGAAGGACAGCCTTGCCCTGTGGGATGTTCTCCAAACCCTCGGATATCGCACGGTGGGACTCCACCTCGACTTGGGCATTGGCGAATACTCCGTAACTTCGCGCGCCAAAACCGCAGCCTTCGCGCGCGAGCGTGGGCTCGACCTTCACGTTGTGGACTTTACCGACCAGGGCCATGCGATCCCCGAGGTTGTGGGGCTTACCCGCCGGCCGGCTTGTTCCGCCTGCGGTACAGCGAAACGCCATTATTTCGATCGCATCGCCAGCGAGCTCGGCCTGCCTGTGGTCGCCACCGGTCACAATCTCGACGACGAAGCGGCACGGCTTTTGGGAAACGTCCTCCGGTGGGACATGAATTACCTCGCCCGTCAATCGCCCGTGCTCCTGCCTTCGCACGAAAAGTTCGTGCGCAAGGTCAAACCCTTATTTCGGCTGTCCGAATACGAGACTGCGGTATACGCATTCATGCGCAAAATCGACTACGTCATTGACGAATGCCCGAACGCTGCTGGCGCCTCGCAGCTTCTTTACAAGGATGTCCTGCAGCGACTCGAAGCCGAAATGCCGGGAACGAAGCAAAGCTTTGTGCTGGAGTACTACCGCAAGGCGCGCCCGGTGTTGTTCCACGAGGAAATAGAGGCCCCCACGACGTGCAATCGCTGTGGTCTGCCCTCGCACCGCCCTGTGTGCCGTTTCTGCAGCCTGCTCGAAGAGGTGGAAATCAAACGCCAGCGTCCGCACGCTCCCGCAGGCTCACTAGCGTCGGACCGCTGACGAATAGGCGGGGTCGATCGCGATGGAACGTCCGTCTGGACGCCTCCGAGCCGGCGAGCACGTGCTCTTCATTGACCGCAAGCAGCGCCAATACCTGCGCCAGCTCGTTCCCGGCAAGCGACTGCACATCCGCGGTGGCTTCTTTTGGTCCGACCATCTGATCGGCCTGCATGAAGGCCACACGGTGTACAACTCGGCCGCCGAAGCATTCGTTCTGGTTCGGCCGACATTCGCGCAATTCGTGCCCAATCTGCCGCGACGAGCGCAGCCAATTTACCCGAAAGACATTGGGCCCATTTTGCTTTGGGGCGACTTCTATCCGGGCGCACGGGTCGTGGAGGTCGGTGTGGGTCCCGGAGCATTGACGATTGCTTTGTTGCAGGCCATCGGCCCACACGGCCGGTTGGTGTCCTACGAAGTGCGCGAAGATTTTGCGGAGCGGGCGAGGCACAATGTAGCCTTGTTCTTGGGAAGCGCCCCGCACTGGGAACTCAAACTCGCCGACGCCTTCCAAGGCATTGAAGAGCGGGGCGTCGACCGAATCGTCGTTGACCTTCCCGAGCCGTGGCGACTCCTGGAAACTGCTGCGATTGCGCTGCGCCCTGGCGGCGTACTGGTCAGCTACCTTCCTACGGTTTTGCAGGTGAAGGATCTGGTGGATGCCCTACAGGCTTCCTCGGCGTTTGGTTTGGTGGAGGTGTTCGAGGTCTTGCAGCGGTTTTGGCATGTGGAGGCCCGCAGTATGCGGCCCGAACACCGTATGGTGGCACACACGGGC
The DNA here is from genome assembly GCA_026004215.1 of Candidatus Binatia bacterium. Classification (GTDB taxonomy): domain Bacteria; phylum Desulfobacterota; class Binatia; order HRBIN30; family HRBIN30; genus HRBIN30. The sequence continues at coordinate 60,470 of BPIR01000003.1, read as the reverse complement.
TTCGTGGTGGTTGCCCGCCGCTTGGCGGAGTTGCCTGGGGCGTAAAGCGGCGGCGGGCGGCGTCGTTGACAACTGCTCTGCCCACCGATACCGCTGAACATCGTGCACGCGCACATTCTGGAAGCCCCAGGGCACATCGTCTTCCGCGAACTACCGGAACCAGTTCCCTCTCGCGGAGAAATCGTGGTGCGAGTGCGGGCTGCGCTGACCTGCGGCACGGATCTCAAAATGTTCTTGCGCGGGCATCCGAAGTTCCCCACTCCAACTCCTTTCGGGCATGAATTCAGCGGCGAGGTGGCTGCCGTGGGCCCCGAGGTTCGGCATGTCCGCGAGGGCGACCCGGTGATGGTCGCCCCAACGGGTCCGTGCAACGCTTGTTACTTTTGCGCGCGAGAACAGGAAAACCTGTGCGAGACCGTCATCGAAACCATGGTTTTGGGCGCTTACGGCGAGTACGTGAAGATTCCTGCGCGCACCGTGCGCGCCAACGTGTACCCGAAGCCTCGGGAACTTTCGTTTGCCGAGGCAGCCTTGCTCGAACCTCTTTCGTGCGTCACTCACGGTTTGGAAGGCATACCGATTCGACCAGATGATTTTGCCATTGTCCTGGGCGCGGGAGCGATTGCCCTGCTCCACGTGCTGGTGCTGCGCGCGCGGGGAGTCGGCCGCATTTGGGTACTGGGCCGCAACCCCGAGCGCGCCCGGTACGCCGCACAGGTGGGGGCGGAGCGCGTTTTGACGGACGGCTTTGCTTCTGCCCGCGACGCCGTTATGGCCGCCACGGGGGGGCGCGGTGCAGACTTGGTGGTCGAATGTACGGGCCAAGTCGAAGTTTGGGAAAAGGCAGCCGACTTTGCTCGTCGCGGCGGCACGGTCATCCTTTTCGGCGGTTGCGCGGCGGGCACAGCGGCGCAGTTCGACACACACCGGCTACATTACGACCAACTCCGCCTTCACAGCCCGTTTCATTTTACACCCCGCGCAGTTCGAGCCGCGTACGACCTTCTCACCGACTCAGCCTTCGGCGGAGGTGCGCTCATCTCCGGTTATTTTCCGCTCTCGGACCTGCCGATGGCTATCGAAGCGCATCGCAGTGGGCGCGGGATCAAGTTTGCCATTCAGCCATGAGCGCTCGAATGCTCGCCGCCAAGGCGTACGATTATCTCGACATCCGCCTCGAGGAGCTACCCGTACCGGCGATCGGGGCGGGGGAAATCCTGGTCCGCGCGCGTGCCTGCGGCATTTGCTCGGGTGACGTCACTCCCTGGTACATCCGAAAAAAGGCACCCATCGTTCTCGGACACGAACCGGTCGGTGAAGTTGCCGCTGTGGGCCCGGGCGTGGAGCACCTTGCCCTGGGAGCACGCGTGTTTGTGCACCACCACGTGCCGTGCTTTTCGTGTCCTGCATGCGACCGCGGCGAATTCGTGCAGTGCGCAACTTGGCGCGCAACTTCTCTCGACCCAGGGGGGATGGCGGAATTTTTTCGCGTACCGGCTCCCAACGTAGAAGCCGACACGTTACTCCTGCCAGATTCTGTAACGGATCTCGACGGCACACTCATCGAACCACTGGGTTGCGTCGTGAAGTCGCTGCGGCGCGCAGGGATGGTGCACGGGGCCACCGTGCTCGTGATTGGCTTGGGCGTCATGGGGCAGTTGCACGTACTTCTGGCACGCTACTGGGGTGCGAAAATGGTCATCGGAGCCGACCTCCGCGCCGTGCGCTGCCAAAAAGCGCTCGAGCTTGGCGCTGATGTCGCCGTGGACGCGAGCACGCACGATGTGGTTTCCGCCGCAACGGAAGCCACGGGAGGGCGTGGCTGCGACATCGTCATTGCCGGCCCTGCCACTACGGAAGCTCTCGATCTCGCCATTCGCTGCGCGGCCCGTGGGGGGACCGTGGTGCAATTTATGGGAACCGCCCCCGGGGAGCGCTACGCCCTCGACACACACGACTTGTATTTCCGCGAAGTCCGCCTGGTTCCCAGCTACTCTTGTGGGCCCCAGGAGACTCGCGAAGCTCTAGAGCTAATCGAAGCAGGAGTGGTACGAGCGCACCACGTAGTGACTCATCGGTTCCCGCTCGCGGAGGTGGGCGAAGCTTACCGAACCGCAGCCCAGGACCCCAGCGCCATCAAAGTGGTTGTTTCGCTCACCTGACGCCGGGCGATCCCAGGCCGGGTCACAACATCGCCCCAAAAAAGTGCCCGGTGAGAACTTTTGGTTCCACCGGGCACGTTAAAGCGACCAAGATTTGCCCGCCGCTATTTGCGGATGTGTTTCGTGAAAATGGCTTCTGCTTTCGCCGCTGCCGCTTCGGCTCGGCTCGCAGCATCCGCGGCGGCTCGTGCCGCTTGCTCCGCCCGGCTCGCCGCACTTTCGGCGCGGCTTGCCGCCGCTTCGACACGAGAAATTGCATTCTGCTCTTCGGCGCTCAGCTTGCGCGTGCAACCGGACGTTGCACCCAGCAAGGCAACACCCGCTGCAACTGCCACTAAAGCCTTCGCGTGCATCCCAAACCTCATTGTCTTCACCTCCTTGGTCGTTCGACGAAGCACTACTGCTTAATGCTACTTGCGCAACTTTTCCTTGAAGCGACTGGCAGCCTTGTCCGCGGCAGCCTCTGCCTTGGCCGCCGCATCGGCCGCGCGCTTCGCCGCCGCTTCCGCCTGGCTCGCGGCGGACTCAGCACGGCTAGCCGCTGCCTCCACGCGAGAGACCAGGTTGGGATCGATCACAGGCTTCTTTTCCGGACACCCAACCGTCGTAAGTCCCAGGAAGCTCAGCCCGGCAAACGTCAAGGCCCATCGCACCGTTCGCATACCCTGTCTCCTTCCTCTCTGTTCACGAGACCAACAGCGAGCCCCTTGTTGCACAAAAAGTCCAAAGCCGCAAGGGCAAAACGAGCATGAAAGTTCCTCGCTCCTGACTTTAGAAATCTACACGGACATCCCCGGTGAGGGATCGCCCCGGCGGAAAGGCGCGGAACACTTCGATGGGCTGTGTGTTCGTGTACACGTCCGCGGACATTAGGTCGGGCAGAAACAGTCCGGGCGCTTGAGAGGCTAACCCGGCTGGACGTGCCACGCCCGGAACATCGCTCGGATCCAGCAACCGGCCTAAAGTCAACGGATGCAGCACGTTCAAGCCGTCGCGGCGCCCTGTGCCAAATATTTCGATCCCTTCCGCGTACTGCCGAATTCGTTCCGGGCCCCACTGCACGGGCGCCTGCGGCAAGCGCCCCTTGGAGATCCGCACGGCATGGCCTTCGGGCACACGCACGCGCCCTCCAGCCATGGCCTCCACTTTCGCAGCCACTGCGGCTTCACCGCTGACCACAGCCACCTCCGTGAACTCGCCTTCGGGGTCGTAACGGATGACCACCTCGCCTTGCGGCACAGAGATGCTGGCGGTTCCGGTTTCCACCGTACAATGCGACACCCCTTGAGCAAACGCCGAGGAGGCGCGGACAACCATACGCCCGCGGAACATGCGCACGGCCAACGCTAGACGTTGAACTTCAGGAACAGCGCTCAGCTCATCGATGGCGATCTCGGTGGCAGGAGCCAGGTCCAATACAGCAGCATCGAGAGCGAGCAATTTTACCCGCTGCGCGGTCGCCGTTCGAACGCGGTCACCCACGCTCAATGCTTCGCCCACAGCCGCAGTGGTCCGCCCGCTCGACCTCGTCCACTGGACCTCTCCTTGCACCGCAGCAAACAGCGCCGGCGCCTGAGGCGCTGCGGCCAAGCTGACACCCGTGGTCGCAAGCACGAAACTAGAACACAGGAACTGTCGTACGAACCAACGCATGTCGTCTCCCTCAATACGCAAGCTGGAGCCCCGTGGATACGATGTGGCGATCGTACTCGAACAGCCGCTCGTTCGAGTCGTGCCGCTGGCCAATGTACGCGATGGTCCAGGCTAAATAATCCGTGAGCGGATAGCTGAGTCCGAGTGCGAACTGGTGCCCATCGTCGCTACGCTTGCGTTCCCCAAATGCGCTTTCGCGATTGTCGTAGTCGTCGCGCCGATACACATATCCCGCTTCGAGATGAACAGTGTCCGCGACGAGCCACCCCAGTTCGGCATCCAGCGCGTGCCCCTGGAAAGCGAAGGTCCGTCCTTGCGGGCCCCCTGAGACGGTGTCCTCGACCACGTACCGGTAACCCAACGACAACACGCGCCGAGGATCCCCGAGTGCGAAGTACTGACGGAGGCCGGGCGCATAATGCAACGCATCGCGCCCCGGGTCGTACGGTGCTCGCAAAAAATCACGGGCGCGGAAATTAACGAATGCTTGGGTTGCCGCGCTCTCTGCCCACTGCCAAGTCACCCACGGCGTGGCCAACCCTTCGTGGAAAAACGATTGGTAGTTGAGAAAGAACGCGTTGTATCCTCCGGCAAGGCCGTAGGCCCAACGACCATCCCGCTTCGTCACCGCCAGACTGAGGCGATGCCCCTGCAAGTCGAAACGAGTGAGGTCGAAGTGGACGCTCTGCGACAGCTCGTACCCGCCCGCAACATCGAAAGGCGAATCTTCCAAAAAACGGTACCGGAGTCCGGCTAGGGCGACCACTCGGCCGTCGGACTTCTCCGTCACATCGCGCGGCGATGCAATGGTGACCGTGCTCGGGCCAAGGGTCACGTTGGAATCGTATTCGAACGCCACGCGGCCCCTAGCGCTCCATCGGCGCTCCGTGCCTCGCAACCGGCCCAGTTGGGATTCGGTCAGGTACCGCGCTGCAGCTTCGCCGATTTCTGCCGTGCTCGCTTCGCGGGCGACCGTGTCCATCAGCGCCCGGCCCTCCTGAGTTTGCCCGAGCCGGATTGACAGTAATCCTCCGTAATACGTCGCCGGCAAGCGCACCTCGGGGTCGGCTTGTGCTTGCCGTAAAAGCTCCGCCGCCCTCGCATCATTTCCCAGGCGGTACAACACCAAGCCGAGAAAGAACTGCGCAACGTGCCGCTCCTGACCCCGTTCCACGGCTCGCTCTAAAGCGGCTCGTGCATCGTTCAAACGGCCCGCACTGAGATAGGCGATTCCCAAGTCCAGCCAGGCATGAGGCAAGTCCGGCTGGTCGCGCAACGCCTGCTCCAAATCCTCGATCGCCCCCTGAGTATCTCCCATGCGCGCCCGGGCCAAGCCGCGATAGTAGCGAGCTCGCGCGTCCTTGCTGTCGAGTGCCAGCGCGCGGTCGAACTGAGCGACGGCTTCGCTCCACTGCGCTTGATGAAATGCCACCAAGCCCCGCGCGTACGCTATGTGCGATGCCACATCGGCTCGCGCGCCCTTCAACCAGCCGCAAATTAGCAGGGCTACTACGGTCGCCTGCGCCAGATGCCCGAGTTTCCGCCGCCTCATCTGTCTCTCCCTCAGGGCACGCTGCCCGGCCGCACGAACACGCCAAACGCCACCGGCGACTGTTCGACCGGGATTGTCTGCACAACAGTGTTCGAGGCGACATCCACGACGGACACGCTGTTGTCCTCGAAATTCGCCACGAACACGCGGCTACCACTGGGATCCACGGAAACACCCCACGGGCTGCGCCCAACCTGTATCGTGGTCACCGCGTGCGTGGTCGTATCCAGGATCGAGAGCCTCCGGTTGTCGATGTTCGACACGAACACCCGATCGCCTTGAGGCCGCGCGGCGACACCAAAGGGTCGGGCCAGCACCGTATACGTCCACACTGTAGACAGGGTGGCTGTGTCGATTTCACGGACCGTGTTGTCTCCCAAATTCGTGACGTACAACCGCGTACCCGCTGCATTGACCGCTACAGCGAACGGCTGGCTGAAGCCACTCACCGTGGCCACGACCGTTTCGGACACAGTATCCACAACCGAAACGGTATTGCTCAACTGGTTGGTCACGTAGGCCAACGGAGCACTCGGGTGTGTGGCCACACCCGTAGGACTATTGCCGACGGTAATTTCGCGGAGCGCGTCGGCCGCTGTGTCGTACACGGCCAAGCGCCGCAGTGTTGCCGGCAACTGAATCGCGGCCAGCACTTTGTTGCCGTCTGCCGTCACCGCCACGCCCACGGGTCGCAGACCTGCTCCTAAATCCACGGTGCGTAACAGGGCACCGGTGGCCCCGTCGAGCACCGACAGTTGCGCGCTCAAGTGATTAGTAATGTAGGCGCGATCCCCAGAGGGCGACACCGCCACTCCGAAGGGGCTCGACCCCACTGTCGTTGTACCGATCACTGCGCCCGTTGCGGCGTTGATGAGCGAAACCGAGTTCGACCCGGCATTGCTCACGAACACAAGCGGCACGGGCGTCGGTGTTGGCGTCACCGTCGGCGTTGCCGTCGGGGTAAAGGTGGCGGTCGCCGTAAACGTCGCGGTCGGTGTCGGTGTCGGCGTCGCCGTGTCGGTCGGCGTCGGCGTTGAGGTTTCGGTCGGAGTTGCCGTCGGGGTATCTGTTGGCGTTTCGGTCGGCGTCGGCGTCTCGCTGGGCGTGAACGTCGGTGTCCACGTATCAGTCGGCGTGGGGGTTGCCGTGTCCGTGGGAGTCGGCGTGTGGGTTTCCGTCGGTGTTGCCGTCGGTGTGTCCGTAGGCGTGGCCGTTTCCGTCGCTGTCGGGGTCGGAGTCAGTGTGAATGTCGCCGTTGCGGTGGGTGTCTCGGTGGGTGTGGCGGTTTCCGTCGGCGTCGGTGTGTGAGTCGGTGTCTCGGTTGGCGTTGGAGTTACGGAGGGCGTTGCCGTCTCCGTTGGACTCGGGGTGGGCGTGTTCGTCCGCGTCTCGGTAGGTGTGGCTGTTTCAGTCGGCGTCGATGTCACGGTGGGGGTCTCGGTGGGGGTGAGCGTCTCTGTCGGTGTGGCGGTCTCGGTCGGCGTGTCCGTTACCGTCGGAGTAGCGGTCTCGGTGGGCGTGTTTGTTTCCGTTGGCGTAGGAGTGAAGGTAGGCGACTGAGTGGCTGTAAACGACGGAGACGGTGTGCTCGTGGACGTCGGTGTTCCCGTCTCGGTGGGCGTTTCCGTTATGGTGGCCGTCAGCGTCGGCGTCACCGTTTCCGTAGCCGTTGCCGTTTCTGTCGGCGTGTGAGTCTCCGTCGCTGTGGGCGTAGCGCTCGGTGACGGAGTTTCCGTGGGCGTTTCCGTAGCGGTTTCCGTCGGCGTTTGCGTCGGGGTTTCGGTGTCGGTCACCGTGGGAGACGGGGTTTCTGTGGGAGCCAGAGTCTCGGTCGCCGTTGGGGTTTCGCTTACCGTCGGGGTCGGGCTGGGGGTTTCTGTTGCTGTCGGCACCGGGGTTGTGGTTTCCGTCGGCGTCGCAGTGAGGGTTTCGCTCGGCGTTGGCGACGGCACGGCCGTCATCGTCGGCGTAAAGGAAGGCGTGGCGGTTGGGAACAGCGTCGGCGGTACAGTCGCGCTCGGCGTTTCTGTGGCGGTCGGCGACGGCAAGAACTGCCCGGTGCGGAAGCTGTACGAGGAGGACATCCGCCGATCCGGATGAGTCAGGGATGCCACTTCAATGCTCACGGAGACATTCGACTCCGCTGCGAAAGGCTCGTCCGGCTGGAATTCCACGCGCACACCCGCCAGGCGTTTGCCTCCGCCCGGCGTGCAGTAAAAGTCAGGATCTCCAGCACGATCATCGCAGGCGTTGAGATCCGCCCCGAGAGAAATTCCCGACTGCACCACTTGTCTGTTCGCGACCGTGACGTTCAGACTATCGAGATCGAGTGCCCCCACCGCTGTCGCCACCAAAAACCGAATCACGGGCTGTCGCGAAACTCCCGTTGCCCCCGGGGCGGGATCGAAATTGGTCACAAAGGGCTGGGCCAAGACATTGACCTCGGCAGTCACAGCGGTTCCGGCCACTACGGTGACCCCAGTGCGGCCGAGAAAGGAAGGCGGCAAGTCGAACTCGCGAATCGAATCGCGTTGCGAGAAGGGAACGTCCCAACCGCGAACTTCCACGTCCGCTGGGCCAGGAGGGAGGCTACGAAACAGCACCGACCTGGAACTCATTGGGTCCACGACTTGAACGCGATCGGCCACCCGCACTTCTACGGTGGCCACGCTGGGCGGCAGCTCCGGGGAGCTCTCGAACGCTCGCGGCCGCAAGCCGCGAGGCTGCGCGTCCACGCCTTCCCAACGCACCTGCAACTGTAAGTCACCCGTCGTCGCCGGGGCTGACCCGCCGCCACCGCAACTGGCCGTCCACAACGCCGCCATCACGGCACCGACTACGGCCACGGAACCCCAAACCCTCTCTCGCGCCACTCCCCGCAATACAACCTCCGTTTTGGGGCACATACAACAACGAAAAACACATGGTCAAGGCGCTGATCCGGGATTTTCTGCCAGCCTGACCCGGGGCCACTTGCTTGCGAAGCACAACGTGTTCGCTCAGCGGTGTTCACACGATGCGTGTCAATGGCGTTTGATGGCTGAGTCCACGGTTAACACGTAGGAGCCGAGAGAGCCGGCAGAGCGAACCCGCACAAGTGCGCTCCGGTTCCCCGGAGCTAAGCGCAGCATCGTTGGCGGATCTCCGGCAAAAATGCCGCCGCGCTCGGTGCTGCCTAACGCATCGGTGAAACCAATCATCGGACGAAACGCGCTTTCGATGCTTCCACCAATTCCTTGGTTGAAGCGTAACAAGTTTTCGCCTGCGGTGAGCCAGTACCAGTCGGCCCGTACGCCGTCGGCAGCTTGGCAACTGGCGGAGCTGAGCGAGCCCGACGCAAGATCGCCAAACGTGAGCGTTCGCGCGAGCGCGCATTGTCGAAAAGCAACAACCACGGAGGGCGGCAACTCGCCACTGCTTGCGGCCACGATCAGCGCGTAATTGCCGGCGGCAACCATGGGCACCTCGAGCCAATTGAGGGCACACGAGTATGCCGGGATTGCCTCCCCGTTGGGGAGCAGCGCTTGCAAACACACACCGTCGGACGCGGAAAAACTCGCTACCTGGCCGGGACCGCCATCGAACCTCCAGGTAAACACCTTGTACGGTTGGCCAGATGCAAAGCGGCAATCGCTTGCGCTGAAGTTGAATGACGATAGACCCGGGCCGATGGATTGCGTGGCGCACGTGCGCGCTTGCACGCGGAAGCTATTGGTGCCGGTCGGATCGAACTCTCCATTGTCTGGCGACGAAAAAACCTCCAGTAAATAATCCCCGTCGGCCGGCAGAAGGCGTGCCACACGCGCTACGGAAGGATTGCCAAACGGATCCCCCGCGTTTTCGCTGACCGAACCATCGAGGGCCCAAAGCTTGAGCCCAGGATCAACCGACGGGTCCCCTTCCATCTCCACCATCAAGAACTGACCGGCTTGTCCCGGAACGACATACACTCGATGCGGAGTTTGCCCTGTGCCGAAACAGTCGGTAACCCTGAAGGTCGATTGCAAGGCCTGCCCAGACCCTGGAGTGATCACCCCACTGGCCAGACACTTCTGGAGGAAAAACGAGTACGGGACCACATCTCCCGGATCACCTGCGCTCGGCTCGGGTGGAGCCAGCGGGTTCACGTTGCCCAACAGCAACGTATAGGTCCCTCCGCGCACGATCGTGGCGGAAAGCTGCGTCGATGCGCTTTCCGTAAACGCGCTGGAATCGTAAGCCACAATGGGGTTGCCATCACTGGCTGGTCCGAGCAACAACGCGAAGCCATCGTCCCCGTCGATTTCCAAGCCTACGCTAACCAAATCTCCTCGTTGGGCAGCGAATGTAAACGCATTCGCCCCGGCGTTGATCAGCGGCGTTTCTTCATCCGCGAACACCGGCAAGGGAGCGCCGCAAGTCCCGCCCGTTCGGCTACCGTACAACGTGCCTTGGCAGCCAGGACCGGACTGGCCCGGGCACACGAAGGGACGATCCGGCGGGATATTCGAAAGCGACGTGGTCGGACAGCGGGGCGAGGTCACCACCAGTGAGTACCGCCCTTCACCGCCGCTCGTCAGCAAAGTATAGGTGCCGGGTCGAATCGCTAAAAACCGCGCACCTGCGTCAATTCCGAGCGGCCCGCCGGCCGCATCGTCCACTTGTTCCGAAGGCACCACTTCCACGCCGTCAGGGCCCAGCACCACAAACGTCGGATCGAGCGGATCATCCTCGACCAACTGCCGCATCACGATGTCTACTTGTGTGGGCACGGTGGTAACCTGGAACGTGTAAGCGTGTGCGGGGTCGATCTGGCCATTTGTTCCCAAGCTGTTGGGCTCCGGACAATCGCTGCTACTCAGCCGCAGGTTCGACAAACTGAACCCGACGGCCAAGTTGACGGCGCGCGGTGTGGGGCAAGCACGCGTGGTCACCCGAACTTGATAGGCGCCCGTTTGCTGCGGAAATCCTGGGTCGGAGGTCACGTACACCAGATACGGCTGCCCCTGCACCACGGTCCACTCCACCGGTGGACGCCCGTGCCCAAACCCAAACTGCCCGTTCGGATCTACCACCGCCACCCACGGCGAGGCGAGGCCGCCACTGGGGCTCGACACCTCCACCCGCACCGCAGAACCCGGAGAAGCCGCAATTTCATAGGCATCCACCAGCCGCAAGACGCCGCCCACCAGCCGCGTGCAGTCCCCCGGCGCGATGGTGCCGCTCATGGTGGCCCCAGGAGCCAGCGGTTGCACCACACAGCGCGGGGTGGCCGTTGGAGTCAGCGTCGGTGTGGAGGTGCGAGTGCGCGTGGCCGTGGGCGTAAATGTCTGCGTGGGAACAGATGGCGAGGGTGGGCGCGTGAACACACGCGTAGGTGTAGGCGTGGCGCTCGGACGGGGTGTCGCTGTCGCCGGCTGGCACAACGTCCCCCGGCGCTTCACCAACGCCACCACGTCCGCCCCGGACAACGTACCGTCCCCGTTGACGTCGGCCAAATAGCCCAGCAAGGCAGCACGTTCGGCGTCGAACAGCAACGGACGGGCAAGATCCACGTCGGTGGATGTCAGGACCCCGTCACCATCCAAATCTCCCGCACACACGGTCTGCGCCGCTGCAGCCACGGGGCCACACGTCACCGCAGTCACGCAAATCCAAAGCACCAGTTTTCGGCAAGATGGCCTGAGGTTGGGGAGCACAATGGCGCCAGAGCTTCTAGAAACGTACGAGCAATGTCAACGCACTTGCAGGCGCGATCTGGCTGTGCCCGCCGCTTTCCGGTATGCGGAGGACATGACCTCGAAAGCGGACAAAGAAAAGATCCGCGAAGAGATCGAGCGGCTGCGCAAGGAAATCGAGTACCACAACTACCGCTACTACGTGCTCGACTCGCCGGTGATTTCCGACGCCGAGTACGACCGCATGTTTCGCCGCTTGCAAGAACTCGAGCAAGCCCATCCGGAATTTTTCGACCCCAACTCTCCGACGCAGCGGGTCGGAGCCCCGCCCGCGGAAAAATTCGAAACGGTCCGCCACACCGTGCCTATGCTCTCGCTCTCCAATGCGATGTCGGAAGAGGAGTTTCGCGAGTTCGACGAGCGGGTGCGCAAAGGCCTAGGGGTTTCCGGGCCGGTCACATATGTGGCGGAGCCTAAGCTCGATGGCCTCGGTGTGGAGCTGGTGTACGAGAATGGCGAGCTGGTCGTGGCCTCGACCCGCGGCGATGGCATTTTCGGTGAAAATGTCACCGCGAACGTGCGCACCATTCGCTCGGTACCCTTAAAGTTGCGGCACGAGCATGGCGCTCCGCCCATTCCCCGGCGCCTCGAAGTGCGCGGCGAGGTGATCATGCCCAAGTCTGCGTTTCAGAAGCTCAACGAACAGCGCGCCAGAGCTGGGGAGCCGTTATTTGCCAATCCCCGCAATGCGGCGGCCGGATCGTTACGCCAGCTCGATCCGCGCATCACCGCCTCGCGACCGCTCGACATGTTTTGCTACGCGCCGGGGGACACGACGGGCCTGCCCTTTGACACGCATTGGGACTTCCTGGAGGGGCTCAAAGCTTGGGGATTTAAAACCAACCCGCTGAACCAGCGCTGCAAGGGTGCGGACGCGGTCATCGCGTACCACGCAGAAATGGAGAAGCGCCGCGCCACGCTGGATTACGACGTGGATGGGGTGGTAGCCAAGGTGGACCGGTTCGACTACCAGCGGCGGCTGGGGGAAGTGTCGCGTTCGCCTCGCTGGGCGATCGCCTTCAAGTTCAAAGCCCAGCAAGCGATCACCCGCGTCGTGGACATTATTCCGTCCGTCGGCCGTACGGGAATCATCACGCCCGTGGCCCAACTCGAGCCCGTGCAGGTGGGTGGTGTGACCGTCTCCAGCGCCTCGCTCCACAACATGGATGAAATCGAACGCAAGGACGTTCGCATCGGGGATTACGTCGTCGTCGAGCGCGCCGGCGACGTCATCCCGTACATAGCGGGCGTGGTCGTCGAAAAGCGCACCGGCAAAGAGCGTAAATTCCGCATGCCGGCGAAGTGTCCCGCATGCGGAAGTCCAGTGGTGCGCGAAGAAGGCGGCGTATTTTATCGCTGCGTGGGGCTGAGCTGTCCGGCAAAACTCCGGGAAAGCATTCGCCACTTCGCATCGCGGCACGCACTGGACATTCAAGGCTTGGGAGAAAAGTTGGTCAGCCAGCTCGTGGAGAAAGGATTGGTTCGGAACGTTGCCGATTTGTACCGGCTCGAGCGCGAGCAACTGGTTCAGCTCGAACGAATGGGGGAAAAATCTGCCGACAACCTCCTCCGGCAAATCGAACAAAGCAAGAATACGACCTTGGCGCGACTGATTTACGGGCTCGGCATCCCAGGTGTGGGCGAGCATTTGTCCAAGGTGCTCGCCGAGCACTTTGGCAGCCTGGAAAAACTCGAAAACGCCACGCAGGAGGAGCTGCTCGAAGTGCCCGAAATTGGCCCCGAAACCGCGCGGGAAATTCGGGCCTTTTTCTCGCTACCCGACAACCGGGCGGTCATCCGCCGCTTGCTCCAAGCAGGCGTCAAACCGCGCGCGGAACGCCGACCGCGCAGCGGAAAACTGGCCGGAAAAACTTTTGTGATCACGGGTACGCTTTCGCGACCGCGCGACGCCGTGGCCCACGACATCGAAGCTGCCGGCGGGCGTGTGGCCTCGAGCGTCAGCAAAAACACGGATTACGTGGTTGTCGGCACCGACCCGGGCTCCAAACTCGACCGGGCTCGGGAACTCGGTGTGCCCACGATCACGGAGGAAGAACTGCAAAAGATGCTTCGAGGGTAAGGCCACGATGCCAGCGCGGAGCGGCCAACACCAGTTGCATCTTCTCATTGGGGGCATCGTACAAGGTGTAGGCTTTCGATTCTTTGTCGAGCGCACCGCCCGTCGCCTCGGGCTGCGAGGTTGGGTGCGAAATCTTGCCGATGGGCGAGTGGAAGTCTTGGCAGAAGGATCTCGCCAGGCTCTCGAGTTGCTACTCGCCGAGTGCCACCGCGGTCCGAGCGGTGCAATGGTCCGCGAGGTCCACGCCGAGTGGCGAGAGGCAACGGGCGCGATGCAGGACTTCGAAATACGCCCGACCGCAGCGAAGGCGGAACAGAGGTAGGGGCCACCGGCGGCTCGCCCCTACCTCGCGCCGCAGTGGATCGCCGCGGAACGTTATCCCCGGCCCAATTGCCAAAATGGCCATACGGCCCCAACACCCACCGGCCCTTCGCTAACTCTTCACTTCGCCACTCCGCTTACTTGCTCCCTTTCCGTTGCCTGTCACACAGTATCCGTCGGACTCCACACAAGTTTTCAACGCGGACCCCGTCTCCAACCTGGCTGGCCCCTGCTGGTGTGCGACGGGCGAGACGCGCGGGCTCACACAAAACGTGCATCCCGCACTTACCCATGACCAAGCTCAAAGACTACCCAGACCTTCAGGTCTGACAAAGGGCAGTTGAGCCAACCACTCGCATCTACGAAGTCACGGATCATTTCCCCACTTCCGAGAGATAGGGTTGGAGCATGCAGCGATGCCGAGCAGCGGTGTCCGTAACTGCCGACATTGCCGAGGGCCGGGGACATGGCTCGAGCGGCGAGTTCGTTTATTTCCTACGGCTCACCAACGGGAGAGGCACGGAGCCAAAGAGCCTGGTTACTCTGAGCCACCGTGTCGGCTACTGCCCAAGCCGAAAAGCCGACGAACTCTGAGATGCCACGCGAGCCCTGGGCCAAAACAGCCCTGCAAGCTCGAGCGGACCATCCAGTGTCGCCGCGGAGGAGCGATCCTCCGCCGAGATAGTCAAGTACCCTCATCGCCCCAAGGCCCCCCCGCCCTTCGCTTCCCCACCACCCCGGGGACCCGTCTATTTCGCTACTTAGCGACTTGGCCACTTGGTCCTCGATCCATGGGGCCGCACCGGATCGCTGCGGAAATGGAAGGCTGCGGAAATGATTCGTCGCTTTCAACTGCGGGCGTATGGCGAAGAGCGGGCTGTTCTCTCAGCTAGCAGCAAGGAGCTGGCATGGGCGGCACCGGGTAACGCTGTAGATCCCTGGAGGGTTCGTCTCGTTCCCCCAGACAGGGGAGTAGCGGCGCCGCCCGGTTTCGATGGCACGGAACATCGTGTCTGGGTGTCGCTGACGCCATACGTACCCCCCGCGCCACCACCTCCGGGCCGGAAAGCTACGCCAGCGGGAATCGGTGGAAAATCAAGTGAAAACGAGAGTTATCGCTGCGGGGCTCTAGTTATGCCGACGAAGCCAACGTTACAGTGGGGGAGTGCTCTATGGGTGGCAGTTCGTATACCGCGAAACCAGCGAAGTCGTCGTGCATTTCTCGGCGATCGGCGGGGCTCCATGCTTCGTTTGGAGTTTCCTCGACTAGTCTCTGGGCCCATCCGGCTCGGACATCCTAGAGCCTTTGAGCTCGGGGCTGTTCGCTCCACGTCTCGGGGCGTGGTCCAAGGAATCGCCCATCGGGCGCTTCACAGGCAAACTCGCGACGTACTCAAGTACCCTCGATAGGTACGATCCGACAGCTCTCCCGCTTGGCCACATTCACCCCCTCGCGCCGGCCCCTCGTTGATAGAGGGGACACGTGTGTGATGGAAAGAGTATCCCTCGCGGCGCGGCGCCATCAGTTGCAGCTTTACTGCAAGGGTCTTATGGTTGCACTCGCCTAGAAAGGAGGCTCAAGTGGCTGGAAACATCACCGAAGTCACAGACGCGACGTTCGACCAGGAAGTGTTGCAATCCCCCACGCCCGTGCTCGTGGATTTCTGGGCTCCCTGGTGCGGGCCTTGCCGGGCGATCGCACCGATCGTCGAGGAACTGGCGAACGAGTACGCGGGCAAACTCAAGGTTGCGAAGGTCAACGTGGATGACAACCCCGAAGCAGCCACACGCTACGGCGTGCGCGGCATTCCAACGCTGCTGCTGTTCCAGGGTGGCCAAGTGAAAGACCAAATCGTGGGCGCCGTACCCAAGCACGTGCTCGTCAAAGCCGTGCAAGCCGTCGTGTGAGAAGACCAGCGCGGTTTTCCGCAACAGCCAAAGTTCGCAGCAAACATGGCTAGCCCCATTCGCCGCAACGAGGTCGTTAAGTTTCTCGGCACACCGGACGCCACCGAAGGCTCCGTGAACGAGCCCCGGGAGCGGGAGGAAAACGGTTTTCGCTTCAACGAACGCTGGCTCTACAAGCGCCCCCGCAACGATCCTGCCCGCGCGTACGAGAGGGTCGTGTACTGGCACCGCTATGACTTTGTGGGTACCGCCATTCGCCGCTCCCCCGATAGCCCGTGGGAAGTGGATGCTTCCCTCGCGGAAGCATTGCGGCGAGCCGCCTGATCGCCCGGGAAGCTGACTGGGTTTTAAAAACCTCGCCGCTCGCTAAATACCAAAGCAGCGCGGCATCCAGCGACCGCGTGAAGGAGAAAAGGCCAACATGATCGAGCGTATTCGCCAACTCTACGAAAGCTTTGCCCCTCGCCTGGAACCGTTTCGGCGGCGATTGAATCGCCCCCTCACTCTGGCGGAAAAGATCTTGTTTGTGCATTTGGACCGGCCCGAGAGTGCCGAACTCGAACGAGGGAAGAGCTGGGTGGACCTGTGGCCGGACCGCGTCGCCATGCAAGACGCTACCGCGCAAATGGCCTTGCTGCAGTTCATGCAATCGGGACGTACACGCGTGGCTGTGCCCACCACGGTCCACTGCGATCACCTCATCCGTGCCCGCATCGGAGCCGATGCAGACATGCAGCAAGCGTTGCTGGAAAACGACGAGGTCTACCAGTTCCTCCTCTCCGCCTCGCGCAAATACGGAATTGGGTTTTGGAAGCCCGGATCCGGCATCATCCACCAAGTCGTGCTCGAAAATTACGCCTTCCCTGGGGGGCTGATGATTGGCACCGACTCCCATACGCCCAATGCCGGCGGGCTCGGGATGCTCGCGATCGGCGTCGGCGGCGCCGATGCGGCCGACGTGATGGCCGGCCTGCCTTGGAACGTACAGTTACCCAAGCTGGTCGGCGTTCGCTTGATCGGTCACTTGCAAGGTTGGACCGCTCCGAAAGACGTCATCCTCAAGCTCGCCGGAATCATGACCGTAAAGGGTGGCACAGGGAAGATCATCGAGTACTTCGGCCCCGGCACGCGTTCCATCAGTTGCACGGGCAAAGCCACAATTACCAACATGGGCGCGGAGCTCGGAGCGACCACTTCGATTTTCCCGTACGACGAGCGCATGGCCACGTATCTGCGGGCGACCAATCGTGCCGACATCGCCGACCTGGCCGATCGCTTCGCTCGCGAGTTGCGGGCCGATCCGGAAGTGGAACAGTCGCCCGAACGGTTTTACGACGAGATCATCGAAATCGACCTCACTTCGCTCGAGCCTCACATCGTCGGGCCGCATTCTCCCGACCTCGCGCGCCCGATCTCCCAGCTCAAAGACGACGTGCGCAAAAATAACTATCCGGTGGAAATTCGGGCGGCTCTGGTCGGCAGTTGTACGAATTCCTCGTACGAAGACATCGGACGCTCCGCCCACGTAGCCCGCCAAGCCCTGAAACACGGGCTGCGCGCGAGAACAAAATTTCTCATCACGCCGGGATCCGACCAAATCTTCAATACCATCAAGCGCGACAGCCAAATTGAAGCACTGACGGCAATCGGCGGGATCGTTCTCGCGAATGCGTGCGGGCCATGCATCGGCCAGTGGCAGCGGGACGACATCCGAAAAGGCGAGCGGAATACCATTGTGACCTCGTTCAACCGCAACTTTCCCGCTCGCAACGACGGCAACCCGGAAACGCTGGCGTTTATTGGAAGCCCGGAGATCGTCACCGCTTTCGCCCTCGCTGGCCGGCTCGACTTCAATCCGCTTACCGACACCTTGGAGGCGCCCAATGGCGCGCGTGTTCGCTTAGAACCGCCGGAGGCTCCGGAGCTCCCCGCACAAGGCTTCGCCCCGGGTACCGCGGGCTACGTGGAGCCGCCCGAAGACGGGAGCGACGTGCAGGTCATCGTGCGCCCGGACAGCGAGCGACTGCAACTGCTCGAACCGTTTCCTCCATGGGACGGCAAGGACTTCCTTCGCCTGCCCGTGCTGGTCAAAGCCAAGGGCAAGTGCACCACCGATCACATTTCTCCCGCCGGCCCGTGGCTGCGGTATCGCGGCCATCTCGATCGCATCAGCGACAACCTGTTTACCGGCGTGGTCAATGCGTTTACCGGCGACATCGGCAAAGGCAAAAATGTGCTCACCGGCGAAACCGGCGTGCCGTTTCCCAAAATTGCACGGTACTACAAGGCGCAAGGAATTGGCTGGGTCGCCATCGGCGACGAGAACTACGGCGAGGGATCGAGCCGGGAACATGCCGCCATGGAGCCACGCTATCTGGGCTGCAAGGCGGTCATTGCACGCAGCTTTGCGCGCATCCACGAAACCAACCTGAAAAAACAAGGGTTGCTGCCGCTCGTATTCGAGAATCCCGCCGACTACGACAAGATCCGCGAGGACGATCGAGTGAGCATTGTCGGCCTCTCCGAGCTGGCGCCGGGGAAACCGGTGAAAGTGATCCTCCACCATGCCGACGGCACCGAGGAAGAGATTTACTGCCGGCACACCTTCACGGGCGAGCAAATCGATTGGTTCAAAGCGGGCGCAGCACTGAACTTGATGCGCGGCAAGTAAGGGCGCTCCGCACATTCCGAGAGACCGCAGTGCGCCATCCGCTCGGCAGCACGAACGCAGGTGCACGCCAACCATCCCGACCAGCAGCAAACCCTCGCCCCCTTGAAGACCCGCTCTGCCTGCCGGACGCCCCCTCCCGCTAGAGGGAGAGCCACGCACGAGGATCCGCTTCCGGCGAAGCAGCCGAATGCCGAGGCATGTAGGGGCGCACGGCCGTGCGCCTCTACACTGCACCATCGTCCCTCCCTCTTCCGAAAAGCCCTCCGTGTGCAGCGAAAGGGCTCAGTTTAGGGTCTGCTTCGGGCGAAATGGCCAGGTAGCCAAACAGCCACTCGCTAACGCTGCCAACCCGACCCGGCCTGCGGGCGACCTCTCTGGCCGCCCTCGGTGGTGTTCGGACTCTCCGTACCAATCGAGGCAAGTACAATCATCATCTCCTCGCGCACTTGACCACCCGACCACCACACGCGAAGATACATCGCCGTTGTGGCTTCTCCGCTAAACGAGAAATTCTCGAAACCTGGGCTGATCCTCGGCATTTTGGTGGCGTTTCTCGCCCCTTTTGCCTTCTCGCATACCGAGCCCCGAGCCGAAGAATCCGTCACAGCCGCGGCGACGCCAACCGTCAGCGATGCGGAGCTGGAGCGTTACATCGGGGTTTACAAAGCCATGCATGCGGACCACGGCCTCACGATCGAAGAAGCGGTGCGGCCCCAAGGGCTCACGGTGGAGGAGTTCCGCGCACTCGAGCGCCGCGTGCAAGACAATCCGCGGCTGGTCGAAAAAGTGCGGGCGGCTCTGCTCGAGTTCGCTCGAGCAAATTCCGCTGTGGCGGCGGCACCGACACCCACGCCCCCGCAACCGGCGAAGGGCGCCTCCGGGCGAAAACGCCGCCAGTAAAGCCGCCCCTGCGTGTCGGGTCGCCACAGGAGAGGAGCGATTCGCGTGCACCGCGAACCAGCAACCAGCCTAACGACAAACGAGCAGCGCCGCCAGAACGCGCGCCGTTTGCATTTGGCCACTCGCTTGGGTACGCCATCGCTGGGAAGGCACAAAACAGTTGCCGGCACACCTCGTGCTCGAGACGAAATCCATTGCGAACCAAGGAGACGACCATGGCGCAAAACCCAACAGATCCAGTCGTGTTGGACCCACAAGAGGTTTTGAGACTTCTCGACGAAGCTCGTAGCCGGCTCCGTACGGCCATTTGGGCGCTGCATGGCATGCATCAGGACATGTCCGCACTGACCGCCGACGACGTTGCCGACGTAGAGCACATGCTCACCGAGCTGCTCGACGGCGCGCTCACTCCTGCGTACGAGTCCTTGAGCCAAATCGTGCAGACAAATCCAGACGGCACTGTGACCACCCACTAGGGGCCCCTCGCAACAATTCATGCCCCTTCATAGTGCATTCTTCCGGCTCATGGTCCGTTCCGACGCCGCTCTAGCCGAATTGCGCGAGAAAGTCGTCCGCTGTCGGCTTTGCCCGCGACTGGTCAGGTACCGCGAGCGGGTGGCACGGGAGAAACGGCGCGCTTTTCGCGACTGGGAATATTGGGGAAAACCTGTCCCTGGCTTCGGCGATCCTCGGGCCCGGCTGCTGGTGGTCGGGCTTGCCCCCGCGGCGCATGGAGGCAACCGGACGGGCCGAATTTTTACCGGCGACCGCAGCGGCGACTGGTTGTACCGCACCCTGCACCGCTTTGGCTTTGCCAACCAACCCGTATCCACACATGCCAACGACGGGCTCGAGTTGCACGATGCGTACGTGACGGCAGTGGTGCGATGCGCTCCGCCGGCAAACAAGCCGAGTCCGGACGAAATCCGCAACTGTCGCCCTTACCTGCGGCGCGAGCTCGAACTTTTGCCCGTTCGCGTCGCAGTGGCGCTCGGGCAAGTAGCCTTCCGGGGCTTCATGGAAACTTGGGAGGAGCTCCACCAGCAAAAATTGCGACCTCGTCCCCGATTTGCGCACGGCGCCACATTCGAGCTCGGGCCGATTCACTTAGTCGCATCGTATCACCCGAGCCAACGCAACACGCAAACCGGTTTTCTCACCGAAGCGATGTTCGACAGCGTATTTGCCAAGGCTGCACGGTTGCTCGAGGAAGGCGACTCGACAAAATCGGCACACGGGAGGAAGGGATGAAGAGAAAACGCTTGGGGCGAAGCGGCCTCACCGTTTCAGAAATTTGCCTGGGCACGATGACCTTTGGCAACCAAGCCGATGAAGCGACCAGTTTGGCCATTCTCGACACGGCATTCGATTCCGGTGTGGACTTTATCGACGTTGCGGAAGTTTACCCTGTGCCCCCGGAGCGCAAGTGGGCGGGCCGAAGCGAAGAAATTGTGGGCAAGTGGCTCCGCTCCAAACCACGCGACGCGGTCATTCTGGCGACCAAAGTAGCCGGTCCCGGCGGGGGTTGGTTCGTCACCCCGGTAAGGGAAAACAAAGGCACACTGGATCGCCACCACATCCGCAAGGCGGTCGAAGGAAGTTTGCGCCGGCTGGGAACGGATTACATCGACCTCTACCAAACCCACTGGCCCGACCGTGACCTCCCCTGGGAAGAAACTTTGGAGGCGTTGACTCGCTTGGTGGACGAGGGGAAGGTGCGCTACGTCGGTTGCTCGAACGAGACCGCCTACGGTCTGACCAAAAGCCTATGGGTCTCGGATGTCGGCGGATTTGTCCGATACGAGACCATTCAAAACAACTTCAGCCTTTTATATCGCCGTTTCGAAGACGAGTTGGCAGAAGTGTGCCGCCGGGAGAACATAAGCTTGCTCGCATACAGCCCGCTCGCGGGTGGCGTGTTGAGCGGCAAGTATTGCGGCGGCGCGTGGCCGGAACGGGCACGCTTCACTTTGTATCGCAACTATAACGAGCGGTCCCAGGCAATGACGCGCAGATTCGTGAACGACAGAACCTTGGCCGCCACGGAGCGCTTTGCCGAACTTGCGCGGCAGTCTGGTCTCGCGCCCGCAACCCTGGCGATTGCGTGGGTACTTTCCCGAGACTTTGTCGGTAGTGCCATCATTGGGGCGACGCGGCCGGAGCAACTGAAGGAAACGCTCGGTGCCACCGAGGTTGCGCTGTCGCAGGACGTGCTGAGCGCTTGCGACCGCATCAGCAAAGACATCCCTTATCCGATGGGCTAGGCACGGCCCCTGTACACTACGTCCAACGGGAGGTCGCGCAACATGGCGAGTTCAGCGTTCATTGTACAAAAAGTTGAATGGTACCAGTTTCGGACTGCCGGCGGGGAACCATTTCTAGTCATGGTCGCCTCGTTACCCAACGGATACTTCACGGCTGTGCCTTGCCGAGTTTCGATGACCCTGGCTCCCCACAGCCACATGGCGCTCGGGGCTTCGATCGACGAGGCGCTCGCCCAGCTTCAAAACACCCTCAGCGGGAAAACGGCGGACGAGATTTTCACCCCTGAATGATCCCGGCCTGCCCTCTCTTGTGCCCGGACATTTGGCCGGCTTCGCGGCAGCATCAGAGCGCCACGTTGTAGCGGTTGACAAGGTTTTCCAAACTGCGGCTCACTTGCGTGAGGTTTTGAATAGACTCTTCGATTTGGCGGACGCTTTCGAGGTTGGCACGCGAAGCTTCGTCAATGAGCTGCATTGCCGCCGCCACCTGCTCGACGTCCACCAGCTGTCGCTGGCTCGTTTGGGTAATCGCGGCAACCGCTGCGGTCGCCTCGACTAGGCTTTGCGTGAGCGTGCGAATCGCCTCGCCGGAATCTAGAGTTTGCTGAATCCCGGCTTCGGCAGCCTTGGTCGCTTGTTCACTTGCCAAAATCACATCCTGCGCGGCCTTTTGAATATCGGCCAATATGCTCGTAATTTGCGCAGTGGCACGCTTCGAGCGATCGGAGAGATTTTTGACTTCTTGCGCCACTACCGCGAAACCCTTGCCATGCACCCCGGCTCGCACAGCCTCGATCCCGGCATTGACGGAAAGCAAGTCGCTTTGATCGGCCAAGTCGTTCACCGTTGCCGTGATTTGCGCAATGGCTCGCGTTTGCTCACCGAGGTGCGCGATTTTCTTCACGATCACCTTCATTTGCTCGCGTACATTCTCGATGCCGGCAATGGCATCGTGCACTGCCTTTTCGCCGATTTCCGATATGGCTACGGCTTGTTCGCCTGCCGCAGCCACTTCGCTCGCTCGCTGACTCGCGGCTTCGGCGGTCTCCTTGACCTCTTCCACCCGCTTGCCGGCTTGCTCTGCGGCGTGGACGGCGCGCTGCGCTTCCGTCATCACCCTCTGCAAAGCATCGGTCACGCTGCGGTTCGTGGCACCGAGCCGTTGGATCCCTTCCAGCAGGAGCCCGATTTGCTCCTGTAAGGTGTTCACCATGCGCGACAAAGCTTGCCCCAGCACATCGCTTTCCGACTGCGGCCGGATGGACACAGCGAGGTCTCCACGCGAAATGCGATCGGCCGCGGACGCAACATCGCGCAACGACACGACCATGCGCTCGAAGGCGTTTGCCAAGGCACCCACTTCGTCGCGCCGGCCATTCGCACTCAGGCGTACCGTGAGGTCGCCCGTCGCCAGTTGCTCGGCAGCCCTCACCGCTTCTTGCAGCGGGCGATCCAAATCCCGAATGATCGCCACGGCCAGCGCGGCCACGGCTAGTCCCCCCAACACGAGGAGAGCAATGGTGAGCATGAGTTGCCGCGAAAGCGCCGAAACGCGGGCCTCCAGAACCTCACGCAACACAGGGGTTGCGGCATCGTGAAAGCCGTACGCAGCTTCGATGGCCTGAGTGGACACGCTCCACCAGTCCGCCGGCATGATCTTCGCGTATTCGACGTTGAGGAACTCGCGATCTAACGCAGCGAGGAAATTTTGCCCTGCAGTGGCCAGTTGCGCCCGCTTGCTTTCCACACGGTCCCGGAGCGCCGGCTCGGCCTCGTACACCCGTTCGAGGTCGGCCTGCAAGCGGTCCACGTAGTAGTACACCACCGCGTAGCGGCGGCTAAATGCCTTCAACTCCTCTTCTCGGATGGCGCCTCCCTGCACGGCGATTTGCAAAGCCAAGTCCCGCACCTGTGCCATAACTTCGGCCAGCTCGGGCGCGGCCACGCGAGTGGAGTCCGACAAGTAATACGAAACCGGGTTCGGGTCGAAGGACAAATTCGAGGCATCGCCGACACGTGCCAGGAGTGACAATAGTTGGGCGTGAATCGCACTGTGTTTTTCGAACAGCTCGCGGCCGTGCTCTTGCCAGTGCTGGAGGAGGCCCTCGATTTCCGCGCGCAGCTTCGTCCATTTTGCGTGCACCCCGAGAAGTTCCCCAATGCGGCCGTCCACCTCATCCACGGCCCGCAACCGCTCTTGCACTCGAGCCGCGGCGGCTTGGCGCTCTCCCGCAAACTCCCCTTCCCCCTGAAGGGCAGCCACGGCAAGGCCGCGGTGCGACTGTAAATCGCGCAGCAGATGCACGAGCGGCACTTGGTAGTCGAGCCCTAGGATTTCTTTGCGGGCAAAGTCGCTTCCCAAAGCCCGCATGCCCACAACCATGCGGTACGTGACCGCAGCCAACGCGACTCCGAACACAGCACCCATGAGGACGAATTTCTGCGGAATGGTGAGTCGTGCCAACATCGGTGCAGTCCCCTCCCCAAAAAGGACGAGCTTCGTAGCGCTCTACTTCCCGAAGCGGACCAGAGACCCCGCATCGAAGATGCTGGGATCGATCGTTACCCGCCGGTCGAACGGTGACTTGGCGTCGTAACGGGCGCCGGCCAGGCTGGCTCGTTTCATTTTGAAATTTTCGGCCACGGCCCAAGTTTGCGTCGTCACCGGCACCGTTTCCTCCCCGTCGGGTGTGCGGTGGTTGGGCAAGCCGAGCACCGCGTAAGTGAGGATGTGCTCGCCCTTCCAATTGAACTTTTGGTGATAGGCACCGCTGTAGGTCTCGGCATCGATCCAAAGAACCAGCCGCCCGTACAAATAGTATTTGTCTCGGGGGATCGCTTCGACCAGATACATCGGGCGGCGAGCCAACCCGCCCTGCGGCAACGCCCAAGGGAGGCCTTTCCAATTGGGCATTTCGTAACCGTAATACCCCGAGCGGTCGAGTAGCGAATCCCAGCCCCCTTCCTTACCGGGACGTGGCTTGATCGTGTTGGGCGGGAGCGACTCGGGGTCGACCACCCGCAAACCATCGCGTTTCTCGAGCAACCGCCACTGGAACTCCTGCGGCTTGCCGTCGAACAAATAGCCGTCATCGGAGCTGATGTCCGACCCGAGGTAGCCGTCGGAGCGATTGGCCGGGCTGACCGCCCGCACGCGCCGCAGCGCCGGCACGAAGGCCCACTGGGAGTCGCGTACGTCCGGGTCCCGGTATCTCCAGAACAACACCGCCGTCCCCTGTGTGTCCAACGGCGACAAGGCCACCGCCAGAAACTGGTTTTGTAGGTTCATCGGATTGGGGTGCCGGTACTTCGGGGCCTGGCCGTCGTAAAACATGAACCATCCTTCGGCACCCAGTTCCCGCTCCACACCCTTGGGGTTCATCATGATTAGCCGTGTGCGCGTATGGGAATTTCCGCCGTACCAGGTCGCCAGAAAGTAGTTCCAAACGACCTTCACCCCGGCGTGCGGATCGCTGGGGTCTATGTTCGGAAACGGCAGCCCGTAGAGATAGTCCGGCTGTTTGCCCGTGGTCTTATCGATGACCGTGCCGCGCTCATCCACGGTCAGGCGCTGGGCATTGTCTTTAGTGGCTTCTACAAAACCCTTTTCCCAGTTCGGATTACCAAGGGGGTAATCTACGATCTTGCTGACATACTCTCCGCGCGCATAATGCTGCCAAATCTCGGGCGGTAGTAAGTCTTTGGCCAACTCCGCTGTGCTGGCGTCGAGTATCATTCCGGGTTTGAGACCGTCCGCTTTCTTGGGCACTTCCGCTCGCGGTGCCTCTCGCGCCTCCTGGGCAGGTGCGGGCGTCACCGTGGGCGGGACCGATGTCGGCGTCGCCACCTCGGCCCGCGGCTCGGGCTTTTTCACCTCCGCCGTGGCCGTCGGTTGCGCCACCTGAGCCAACTTTTGCGGCTCCGCCGGCGGGAGTACCGGGGTGGATGGCATCGCCGCTCGTGGCGGCTCCGGCGCGACCTCCTCGACCCGGCGCTCGACCCCAAAGAGGAGATTCTGCCCCCACACCCATCCTTCCTGGCCGCTCCTCGTGCGCACTCGGTAGTAACCGTTTCTCGCTTCGGGATCGACAAGCTCGAGCTGCGTGCCCGCATCCAAAACTTCCAGTGGCGCCTCCGAGGTGCCCGGGCTCGAACGCAAGTTCGTGGCTTGCATCAATTCCACGGTTCCTCCGGCAACCGCACCGGCCTTGATCACGCGCAAGTTGCGGGCCCACAGCCAGCCTTCCTCTCCCCGCTCGGTTTTGACCTGGTAGTAGCCATTGCGCCGCACCAGCCCGGGCACCTCCACCCGCTCCGGCGGAGTCACCAACCGGAGTGGGGGCTGGCTCATAGACGGATCCGCCCGCAAGTTTGAATTGCGCCGGACCTCGGCAACCTGCGCCTGCCCCGCCACTGCGAAAACCAACATGCCAACCGCGGTAATTCCGACCCTCGTTCTCCCTCGTGTCTCCATATCTTCCTTCCCCCACCCCCAAATCCGGCTTTCCGACCCGGAAGGGGGCAAAAACCCGAACAGCAAAGCATGGGCCAAAGTAAGTGCTTTACAAATGCGAACAAAACCAACCTTTAGGGGCTGCCATTGTCACTTTTGAACGGTCGCACGGCGAATTCGCGTCAGCCCGCCGTTGCCTCAAAACATGCACTTGCTACCAATGCGCTGATCGACTCAGGCATTTGGACTTCGAGCAAGGAGCGCTTGCCGTAGAGAGGGAGGAGGACGATGCAGGTGCGGCTGGTAGCGATGATAGCGCTAAGCTGGTGGCTATCCGGACTTGGCCGTGGTCCGATTGCTTTGGCCACAGAGCTGGAAAATCTCGACCGCGAGTACGGATTCCGGGGTGTCGCCTTTGGAGCCGACCTGGATACCGTGCCGGGACTCAAGAAAATCGGTGAACGAGGGGAATGTGAAATCGCTTACTCGCGCCCGGGCGACCGCCTCGAATTCGACGGTGTCCCGCTCACCAGCATCGAGTATTCGTTCCAAAACGATCGCTTTACCCTCGTCTCCTTGCTGGCCCGGGACCAGGACTGTGCCCGCCTGTATGCAGCGTTGCGCAAGCGGTACGGGGAGGATCAGACCAAACTAGGAGACGAGGGAACCAAGAAGCCCTTTTGGACAGCAACCTGGGCCGGCAAACGGGTCAAGGTGGACATCACCGGACCCACAGGGTGCATTGTCACGATCAGCGCGCCCGAAGAAGCAATACTGGAAGAGCGGCGGTGCCGAGAAGACGACCGCGTCAAAGCGGGAAAAGGCGACTGACCGGTAGGAGGCAACGTTCATCAGCGGCGGCGGAGGAGGCGCACGGGATACCGCCCCAATACACGAAAAAGCGACTGCCCCCAAACAATCTCTTCACTCAGCGGTTCGAGCTCCACGAATCGCGCCGCCATGCCTGCGAAAGCTTCTTGCGCTTCCATGCGCGCCAAATGGGCACCCAGGCAAAAATGCACCCCGCCCCCGAACGCCAGGTGATCGATATCCGGCCGCGTAATGTCAAAACGGTCCGGATCCGGAAAGTGCTCCGGATCGCGATTCGCAGCCGCCAAAAAACACATCACCGGGCGGTCATCCGGAATGATCGTATCGCCAAAGCGCGTCGGCTCGCGTGTCACCCGCATGGTCGCCACGATTGGCCCATCGAACCGCAGGCATTCCTCTACCGCGTTGGCCACGAAATCGGGCCGCTCGCGCAAAAGGCGCCACTGGTCCGGATGTTCCACAAACGCCCGCATGCCGTTGCCAATGAGGCCGATCGTGGTTTCGAAACCCGCAATCAGCAACCCGACGGACTGCGCCATCAATTCCGGTTCGCTCAAGCGGTCGCCTTCCGCTTCGGCACGGATCAAATCGCTCAAAATATCCTCACCCAGGTGACGGCGCCGATCTTCAATGAGTGCACTAAAGTACACCACCAGCTCTTGCACAGCGCGCAGAGACTCTTGCAGTTGCTCTGCACTGAGAAAGGCCGCCGCCAACAAATGGGTCGCCAAAGAAGTCCAACGGGTGAACTTGGGACGGTCTTCCAGCGGTACGCCCATCATTTCGCATATGACCGTGCTCGGAACGGGTAAGGCCAGGTCAGCGATCACGTCCATTTCGCCCCGCTCTTCCGCCTCGTCCAAAAGCTCCTTGACGAGAGTGCGCACTCGTTGCCGCAACCGTTCCACGGCACGGGGGCGAAATGCTTGGTTCATGAGTTTCCGGATGCGCGTGTGGTCGGGCGGGTCCAATCGCAACACGAACTGACCGGGGCCCCCGGTGAGGTCCGGAAGCGAACCCCAAACCGTACCGTCCCTGCGGCGCACCCCCGAAGGAACCTCCTTGAGCATCCGAATGACATCGTCGTAGCGGGTCAGGCGAAATACCCCGTCGGGAGTTTCATGGACCGGCGCAAAAGTCCGCAGCCGGGCTAAAAGCGGGTAGGGATTGTCGCGAAACTCTGGATTCGCGCCGTGCACTCCCAGCCACGGATCGTCGTGCCAATTCTCGCTGGCCACCGCGGTTCGAGCATCCATGTGGTGTGAGACCTCCGATTGGCACACAGCGTTACGCCCCCGCGAGCGCTGCGTCAATCCAGGCCGCGCACGGGAGCAAACCGCGCCCGCCGCGAGCCCAATGCGTGCCTACGGCTCCGCTGAGTCATCCGGATCGAAGTCCAAGGCCGGGATGTCGGGAAGAGACGAACCAATGATGCCGCGGATGGAGCCATACATGCTCACCGTGTTCCGGGTGAGTCGCTCGATTTGCTTCTCGCGCTCCTTCCAGAGCTTTTCCATCGCACGCCGCTCCCGCGATAGTTGCGCTTGCATTTCCTGAAATGTTTCCACGATCGCGCGCACCCGTTCGCGAAACTCGTCGCCCGCCAAGTAGTGATACAGCATCTCCATCTTCTCCCCTTTTCCCTCGGCCGCACTGCGGGCGAAGTCCACGTGAATCAGTTGCTCCCGCAAGGCAGCCGCCAACGGCAGGAAGGAATGCAGATCGGACACCCATACACCCTCGACGTATTCGAACGATCGAACCCCCTCGGGCAGCACGCTGGAAACCAGCACAGCCAGACTCGCTCCGACGCCTCGTTGATCATCTTTCAACTTTTTGAGCCACCCCGGCTGCCAATGCTTGGTGTTTTTCATCTCCCAGATGATCGTGCCACAGCTTCGCAAATCGTCTGCGCGCACTTCCTGCAAGATGTCGGCGCCGCGCACGCCCCGAGGCACGGGAGACAGTACGTCTTGCGGAAAACGCCTGCGCAAGGCTTCCTCGATATCCAACTCCAGCACCTCGCCTTGAATCTCTTGGGAGCCCTGCTGGCTTTTGCGCTGCAGCTCCGCGATTTCGCGCCGCAGGTCTTCGATTTGTTTGTCTTTCTCCCGCAGCTTCAAGGCCTGCTGCTCGGCGACGATTTTGCGCACATGTTCTTCGATCTTGCGCTTTTCCGCATCCACCCGCCGGGCCACTTCGAGGTCTAACTCCCGGGCCCGCTCCTCCAGCGCCGCCTTTTCTTTTCGTAACTGCAACTCGGCGCGCCGCGCCTCTTGGGCTCTGCGGCGTTGTTCGGCAAGCTGCTCTTCTAAAAGCTCAATTTGTCGGGCTGCTTCCTCTCGGCTACGCGCCCTTGCCGCCTCCACCGCGGCTTCGAGACGCTCGTGCATCTCCTGCTCCATGGCACTGGCGATCTCCGCGCGCACTTGCTCCGCCAACACCTTGGAAATCGCGATCTTGGCTCCGCAATTCGGGCAATAAATGACGTCACCGGCAGACCTGGCACTCCTAACGGTACGTTGCATGGAACGCCTCCTTTGGCTGTGATTGTTGTGCTCCCCGCACGATCGTTCTTCCCCAGCTTGGGGAAACTTGTAAGCGCATGCGGCTTGCAAAGCCAATGTTCACGGCAATGACGGCAATGTTGCCAAGGGCGCCCTGGTTGCACCTCGTGTTCGCGGTCGGACCCGGCCCGGCGCGGAATCTTCAAAGCAGGCGCTTCCACCCGAGCGGCGTCATTTGCGCGGGTTCATCGGAAGACTCGCCCTCTTCTTCCTGACAACTCAGGCGGCGCGCTTCTTCGAGCAAGAAGTCCTCAATTTCCCGGCGGGTCGGCTCGGGCGACTCCGCTCCACCGCTACGGGCTCGTTCAATGGAACGAAGGCTATCCACCAGCTTCCTTCCGTGGGCCAGATACCGCTCGCTCCGTCCACTCTCGGATTTGCGCACGAACTCGCTTGCGGCCCAGTACACCAAGGCCGGAGTGTGGAACCGGTACCACACGAGCTCGCGATCCACACCGTATCGCTCGGCGAGATAACCGACCTCGTCGAAGAACAGCAGTACCGCTTCCACCGCGCGGTCGGGACGTTGCTTCAACAGAGCAGCGGCCGCTTGCGCCCTGCGGTCCAACATTTCGTCGGAGTTCCACTCCGCCTCCAGTTGCCCGAGCACTTGCAAGTGCGTGTCCACTCCGCGAGATCCGGCCCGCCGCTCCACCTCCCGCACGGCCCACGCAGACAGCACTGCAGCGACGGCACTGGTCAGCATGGCCGCAATCGCGAGCACCCGGACTCGGGTGAGACGGTCAACCGCGCGCGGCGGTTCCGAGGTCGAGAAGTTCGTCATGCCCTGCGAGCAAACTGCCTAAACGCACGAGCTGGGGTGTTGCCGCACCCAAAGTGAACTCGATTTGCTTGAGCCACAGAAAGTAACGGTGGATGGGATAATCCACATCGATGCTGATGCCGCCGTGGATGTGCAAGCTGGCGTGCCCGATGCGACTTCCGCCTTCGGCGGCCCAGTACTTGGCGGTGGCGACCTCTTTGTCCGACGGAATCTCTTCAGCCAGCCGACTGGCCGCTTGCCACATCGTTAGTTGAACGGCTTCGTTGTCGATGTACGAGTCTGCCATGCGTTGCCCGACTGCCTGAAACATCGCAATCGGTTTGTCGAACTGCTTGCGATTCGACGCGTACTCCGCCGTGATTTTCAGGGCGCGCTCGCATGCCCCTGCGGCGATAGCACAGAGCCCGACGGTGTAACGGTCCACCGCCCAGCCGAGCACTTGCGCTCCGTTTTCCGCCGTCCCGATCAAATTCCCGGAAGCCGTGGCCACGTTGTCCAAGGTGACCCGGAAATGCGGCTCCCAGTTGGTTGTTTGTTGTTTCTCCATCCGGATGCCCCGCGCGTCGCTCGGCACGAGAAACATCAGCACGTTGCCGCCGGTCGTCCGAGCCGGCACGAGCAAAGCTGCGGCTCGATGCGCGAAGGGCACGGCCGTTTTCACCCCATTGAGCCGCCAGCCGCGAGAGTCCGCCGTCGCCATGGTCGTTGGCGTTCGCTCATCGGTACCGAGTTCGGAAAAAGCGGGCGACAACACAGCCTCTCCTGTGCATACCGGCGGCAGGAAACGGTTTTGAAGATCCGGCGTCGCAAAGCGCGCCAGCGTCATGGCACTGATGATCGTGGGCAGCAGGGGAACAAGGACCACATGTTTGCCTTGCTGCTCGAGCAGTAGGCAGGCTTCGAGGAAGCCACCGCCGCTACCGCCGAGCGACTCCGGCAATGCTGCACCCAACAACCCCGCCTTGGCCAACTCGGCCCAGAGCTCCAGGTCGTAGCCATCCTCGCTTTGTTCTACGGCTTTGAGCCGCTCCAACGAGGAGCGATCCCGAAAAATTTGCTCGGCTAGGTTGGCCAGCCCCTTTTGTTCCTCCGTGAAGGAAAAATCCATACTGGTCTCCTCGCTCCCATCTTCAAAACCGTGGCTGCACGGGCATCCCTAACCCGAACAGGCATATCAAGTCCCGTTGCATCTCGTTCGTACCGCCGCCGAACGTGAGGATGTGGATCGCGCGCAAGAGTTGCCCGACGCGCCCGTTCAGAGCCGCATCCGGGGATCCTGGGCGGAAAGTTCCGGCAACACCTAACACTTCGAGAAGCAGCCGGCACGCTTCCAGGTAAAACTCCGTACCGAACACCTTGATCGTCGAGGCATGTGCGGGATTGAGCGGCTCGTTTTGCTCCGCCAGCCAAGCCACCTTGAAATTCATCAGCCGCAAGAAATCCAAGCGTGCGTGGATCCGCGCAAAGTTGAGCTGCACCCAGGGGAGGTCGATCACGCGCTGGCCCGTGGCCAAGCGAGTGGTTTTGGCCCATTCCAAAACGTCCTCCACCACACCTTCGATCAATCCGGAGCTGCACAGCGTGACTCTCTCGTAATTCAACTGATTGGTGATGAGCTTCCAGCCACCATTGACTTTGCCCACCAAGTTCGATGCCGGCACGCGGACATCGTCGTAAAAGGTGTAGTTCGTGTTGAGATCCCCCATATTCTTGATGGGCACGCAGCGAAACCCGGGAACATTCGTGGGAACGATGAGGATCGAAATGCCCTTGTGTTTCGACTTGGTGGGGTCGTTCGGGTCCGGCCAAGGATCCGTACGCACGGCCAACCAAATGTAGTCCGCATCGGTCGCCAAGCTCGTGAACACCTTCTGCCCGTTGATGACCCACTCGTCGCCATCCCGCACCGCGCGGCATTGCAGAGAGGCAAGGTCCGTACCTGCGTTGGGTTCGGTGTACCCGATCGCGAAGAAAATTTCGCCCCGCAGAATCCGTGGCAGATAGTATTGTTTCTGCTCCTCCGTGCCGTACTGCATGATCGTGGGCGCCACGGAGTTGATCGTCAGCATGGGCACCGGTGCACCGGCGCGCATGGACTCGTCGAAGAAGATAAATTGCTCGATCGGGGTCATCCCCCTCCCGCCGTATTCCTTCGGCCAGCCGATGCCTAGCCAACCATCCTCCCCCATTTGGCGCACAATGCGCCGCACCACTGGCCCCACCCCCTCGCTTCGGCGAATCTCTTCCTTGATCTCCGGAGTCAGCAACTTTGCGTAGTATTCGCGCAGCTCTTTTCGGAGCTGCTCGTGCTTCGGTTCCAACGCTAGCCTCATGATTTGCAACGCTCCCTTCTCACATCTCACCGGCCCAACTTCGTGTTCCCCCAAACCAGGAATCGGGATGCGGAACGCCAGTCCCTTAATACAACTCCAACGTGAAGAAAACGGGCGTTTGGTTGTTGCGAAACGTCCGCGTTTCTGCAAAACAAGATGGCGCTGGCAGGTTCGTGGGTAGTACGAACACGCCAAGGCTGCGCGGCTTTCTCGGGGCAGCCTCCAACTAGGCAGATATTGAACAGTCTTCTCCTCACCATGCTGAGGGATTTCAGCAACGTGGTCTAACAAGTGCGGAAGTCTCGCGAGTGGAATCCGCTGACTTCCAGAGCAGCGTTGCGCTCGATCTTCGGTGCCACCGCGACACGCACTGGTGGCAAAGAGGTGACCAAACGTGCCACGACGACGGAAAACGAGCGAAGAACCATTACAACTGACGGATGAGCCTCAACCAGACAAAGAGCTTCTCAGCGATGGCTCTCCCGCCGAGCAAACTCCGCAACGGCCGCGCCGGACCCGGAAGAGAAAGACAACGCAAACCTCTTCCGCAGCGACTCCGGATGAAAGCGTAACGGAGGGCCCGCCGAGTCAGGACTCGCCGTCCTGGCTTCCCTCCGCACCGGACCCGCAGGCGAGCCACGCCTCGGAACCGGCTGTTGCGGCGGACCTCACCGATGTCGGGGACGTGCCGGACGCGGTGTGGGACGCGGAGGACGAGCAATTGGTCACGGAGCTGGCCATGGAGGCATTGGCTGGAGGGGAGCCGGCTGAAGAGCAACTCGAAGAGGTCGAGGAATCCGAAGCCGAACTCGAAGAAAACGAAGCCGGAGAACTACCGGTTCACGGTGACGTCTTCGTGCAGTCCGTGCGCGAGGACGAACTTTCTCCCGAAGAAATCGTTCGCCGCGCCCAAGTGCGCGAAGCGGCGCGGCGCCTCGGGATCCAGCAGCTCTACCCAGAGCAGGAACGGGCGATTTACGCGGCGATGGAAGGGAAGGACGTGCTCGTGGTTCTTCCCACCGGATTCGGGAAGTCGGCGTGTTACCAGATTCCGTCCATGATTTTGCCCCGTCCGGTCGTGCTGGTATCGCCGCTTTTGGCACTCTTGCGCGACCAACACGAAAAGCTTCTCGCCCGCCGCATCCCAGTGGAGCGGATTGACGGCACGGTACGCGGACGCGCCCGCAAAGAGGCGCTCGATCGCATTGCCGCAGGCGGCTCGCTTCTGGTGATGACGACGCCGGAAACCCTGAGTAGCGAGGAGTTGGGCGAGGTTCTCTTACGGTGCGGCATTTCCCTCGCTGCTGTGGACGAAGCTCACTGCATTTCCGAGTGGGGCCACGACTTCCGTCCGGCCTACATGCGTCTTGGCGAGCGGTTGCACGAACTGGGTAGTCCACCGGTGCTGGCTCTCACAGCGACCGCAACCCAGTCGGTGCGCGACGACATTATCCGGTATCTGGGGATGCGCAACCCCGCGATTGTTGCGTCGTCCCCTCACCGCGCCAATCTCGCGTTCGAAGTGGTGCATGCCACGGGCAACGAACGTTTGCGGGCTCTGTTTCGCTTTATCAAACGACTGCGCCGCCCGGGCATCGTCTATTGCGCAACCACGAAAGAGGTGGATCGCTTGTACGGTGCGATGATGAAGATGCGCTTGCCGGTCCACCGCTATCACGGCCGTATGGCCGGCAAGGACCGTAATCGCGAGCAAGAACTGTTTATGCGCAAGGGCCGCCGCACGATTATGGTGGCGACCAGCGCTTTTGGGCTCGGCATCGACAAGCCCGACATCCGCTACATCATCCACTTCCAAGCGCCTGCCTCTCTCGAACAGTATGTCCAGGAGGCCGGACGGGCTGGGCGAGACGGCCGGCGGGCGAATTGCATCTTGCTGTTCGACCCGACGGACCGCCAGGTTCACGAAACCCTGCAGCAAGCCAGCCGCATCCGGCCCGATCAGCTCTACCGCATCAGCACTGCTCTTGCCGCCTACGCGGCCGAGCAGCGCGAGCCCGACATGGAAGCGCTGACCTTGGCGGCACAGTTAAACGAACGGCAAGCCAAAGCATTGCTCGTCGTACTCGAAGAAGCTGGGCTCGTGCGATTGGAAGAGGACAAGATTCACATCATCGTTCCGGCGGATGAGTTCGAGGAACAAGCACGTGCACTGGCTGGCCGCTTCGTCACGTTGCGTACACAGGATGTGCGCCGGCTCGACCGGATCGCGGAATACGCGTACTCGAAGGAGTGCCGAGCTGTATTCTTGCGGCGATACTTTGGCGAAGAAGATGGCACTCCCTGCGGCCTGTGCGACATTTGCCGGGGGGCTGGCGAAAGGCCGGCAACGTTTTATCAGCCCATTGCCCGGCCGGAGCGACCAAAAAAGAAAAAGCGCAAGCGGAAAAAACGCAAATCGAAGCAAGGCAAGGCGGCGGTCATCATCACCGCCAACCCGCCGAACGCGTCGCCTCCGCCACTGTTGGAACCGCTCTCCGGACCCCTCGTAGAGCCCGAGCCATTACCCCAAATGCCAGAGGATTCTTAGAAACGCATGAGCCTTGGCCTTCCCTGGCCCGTTGTTTCTTCAGGATACGCCAGCTGAAGCCTTCAACGACGCGCAGCCCCTAGGGGACGGGCCTTTGCCCCACATGTCGGAGCCCCCACACGATCAAGAGCGGCCTTCGAGAAGCTCCAAAACACGCTCCGGGGGCCGACCCACCACCGCCTTGTTTCCCCGCACGACGATCGGCCGTTCCATCAAGATCGGGTAGCGGGCCATTGCGGCCAGGATTTCGTCTTCGCTGCTGCTCGCGTTCAACCCCGCTTGCGCATATTCCTTTTCCTTCCGGCGCACCCACTCTTGCGCGGGCAGGCCGAGCTTCTTCCGCAGCGACTTGAGCTCTTCCAAGCGCAGCGGCTGCTTCAGATATTCCACCACTTCGAGGGGCACACCACGCTCTTGCAACAACGCCAATGCTTGCCGGCTCTTTGCGCAGCGCGGGTTATGGTAAATGACCAGCTTGTTCATGGCGCAAATGTTACACGGACCACTCGACGCCTGTCGAGATCGTGCCTCACGCTTCGCTGGTGGTGGGCCGCCGCCCGCGCCGGGAACGCGGAGCCGGCTCGGGCCGCGGTGGTTGCGTGGCGCTCCACCGGCGCAGGCGGCGGCGGATGTCTTCCGGATCCAGCCGCAACACATCACAAACGTACTGAAACGAAAACGAACCATCGCAACGTGGCGCCGGCTCGCACTCCATGAGCCATTGCTCGGCTTCGCGAAACAGCCGCTGGCCCGCGCGGTCGCGCGCAAGGTAGTTTCGCTGGTAACAGCGAATCGCGTCGGCAAGTAGCGCCGCCAGCAGATAACACTCGCCCGACCGTAACGGCCGATCGGCCGCCAGATCCCGAAAGTACTGCGAAGGCAGCAATACATCCTCTGAAAATAGCTCCTCGAAGATCCATCGCTCTGCCGCTGTCATGGCCCGACCTCGGTCGCCAGGCTGTGCAATCGTTGGGCCAACGTCATGAATCGGCCAAGCAAACGTAACTCACTACCGATCCACCCGCGCTCTTTCCCACGGGTGCTATCGGCAAGAGCGCTGTGAAGTTGCGTTTGCGCAACAAAGTGTGGCTATGCAAGAGGGAGCGATTCTGGTAAGCGGCTCAAGCAAACTCATAGCTCATAAGGAGGGTTGGGGATGGCCGATAAGGGTAGAAATGATCGGATTGCACTGCTCGTGCGCGAAGTGGAAAATGCCGCGAAGCAATTGCGGACAGAGATCCGCAAACGCGTGCAGGAAACGGGAATCCTGAAGCGCTGGGAAGCCACCGCCAACCAGTTGCGCAAACAGGCTGCTGCCGTAGCCGCCCAGGTGGAAAAGTACGCACGAGAGGTGCGGCAAGAGCTCGAAAAGTCCGCGAAGCAAAAAGCCAAGCCGGCTTCTGCGAAGTCGAAGCCAGCCAGCCGACCAAAACGGCCAGCGGCCAAGCCCGCCGCTAGCGGCATGTAGGCCGCCCGCGTCACCGGGTTAGAACCGCGCTGGACCGTGTGGCGCGGGGTGCGCGGTGGCACGGCTCGCCCCAAAAGCGCTGCGCGGTTCCCGTCTGGGCGGGCGCTCGGTGAGCGAGCGAACGCACGCGACGCCGGTGCGGAGCGTCAAGGTTTTCGTCGAGCTGACCCGGCGTCGAGGTTTGGCATCAGCACCTCGATTCGAGCTTGGGACCGAAGCTTCTCGATCAGCGCCTCTTCAGCCTCTTCCCGCTGGTCGTCCTCGAGTAGCGAGCGAATTTCATCAGCAACCTCCGACAAAGGGGCACGGCCGGCCGGGCGCTTCTCCGTTACCTTGATGATGTGAAAACCATACGGACTTTCCACCAGGTCGCTGATTTGCCCGACATCCATTTGGTACGCAGCCTGTGCCACCGGAGTGGGACGTTCGGGGAAATATCCTAGGTCCCCGCCCTTGGGCGCAGTGTACG
This sequence comes from Candidatus Binatia bacterium, assembly GCA_026004215.1. Classification (GTDB taxonomy): domain Bacteria; phylum Desulfobacterota; class Binatia; order HRBIN30; family HRBIN30; genus HRBIN30. Next base: position 23,789 of record BPIR01000003.1, on the reverse strand, counting down.
CATCCTGGGAGTAGCTTTTGGCCAACGCCGCGAAATCCTCTCCCTTACGGGCGCGCTCGAGCAATTCCTCGGCGCGCCGGCGGGCTGCGTCTCGGTCGTTGCCTGGAACGCGAATCAAGATGTGACTGGCGCGCACCATTGGCGGCCGATCGAACTGCTCTCCGTGTTCCTGATAGTATTGCTCGATCTGCCCTTGGGTAACACGGACCTTGATTTGCTGATCCAAAAACTTCTCGATGGTCAAACTGCGGCGCAGCTCTTTTCTCGCCCGCTGCGCGTCGATTTTCTTGAGCCAGTCGCGCATGGGATGTCCCTCGGGATAAGAACGGATTTCCTGGATTTCCTCCTCCACTTCCTTGTCACTCACCCGAATTCCCTTCGAGCTTGCTGCCTGCCGCAGCAGCTCGGTAACCACCGCCTGGTCCAACGCATCGCTCCATGTGGCCTCGACCGAGGTTTTCGCACCCTCGGCAATTTGCTCCGCGAGTCTGTAAACTTCTTCGGCTGGAATCGGCTGGCCATTGACACGCGCGGCTATTTTGCCTGCGACCGGCGAAGCAAAAACCCCGCGACCCAGCACCGCCAGCAAAGTGCCTGCGAGAAACAAAGATCGTGTCCACATCATTGCACAGCCCTCGTCGCACGTCCTGCCAAAGTGCCACTGTCCTAGCACCCTGCCCGCCGCCGGAAAACGCCCCTCGAATGCCGCCGCACCCTCTTTGGTTCGTGGTTGCACCCGACACCACCGTTCCCTAAAAACGCCGGTTCGCACAATGCCAAAAGTTTACCTGGAAAGCCTCGGCTGCCCGAAGAATCGCGTCGACAGCGAGATCATGCTGGGACTCGCCTCTGGCCACGGGGCGGAAATTGTGAGCGACCCGGCCCTAGCGGATGTTGTGGTCGTGAACACCTGCGGCTTTATCGAAGCTGCCAAAAAGGAGTCCGTTGCCACCATTCTACAACTGGCCCAGTGGAAGGCCGGGGCAGCGCACCGGCGACTGATCGTTACTGGCTGCCTGGTGCAACGATACGGTGAGGAGCTGGCCGAGGCCCTGCCGGAAGTGGATGCCTTTCTGGGTACAGGGGACTTCCATCGCCTGCCCGACCTCCTGGGCGAGGCCAGCCCGGAGCGTACCGCGCCGTACCGGGGTGCAGCGCACCTTCTCCCCGACGTTACGCTACCGCGCGTTCGCACTGGAGAGTTCTTCAGCGCTTATTTGAAAGTCTCCGAAGGCTGCGATCACCGCTGCAGCTTTTGTATCATTCCAAAAATCCGCGGGCGCCACGAAAGCCGCCCGATGGATTCCATCTTGGCCGAGGCAGAGGCGCTGGTCGCCGACGGCGTGGTGGAAATCAACTTGGTTGCTCAGGACCTCACGGCTTATGGCCGCGACCGCCGCGATGGTACCACGCTCGCGAGGTTGCTGCGCGAGCTTGCCACCATCCGCGGCCTGCAATGGATTCGCTTGTTGTACAACTACCCCCGTTACGTCACCGACGAACTGCTCCACACCATCGCGAGCGAGGAAAAAGTTTGCCCCTACATCGACATCCCGCTGCAGCATGCGAGTACGCGCATCCTGCGCGCCATGCGCCGCGAGCGCGACGCCGCTCAACTGCGCCACCTACTCGCACGCATTCGGGCAACGATTCCGGGCGTGGCCATTCGCACTGCTTTCATTGTCGGCTTTCCGGGTGAAACCGAAGAGGATTTCCGCATCCTCCTCGACTTCGTGCGCGAGCAACGCTTCGAGCGCCTCGGGGCGTTTGTGTACTCGCGCGAGGAAGGCACGCCCGCCGCGGACCTCCCCGCGCAGGTCCCCGCAACCGTGAAGCGGCGGCGGTATCGGGAGCTCATGGAAACGCAAGCGGCAATTTCTGCCGAGCACCAACAGGCACAAGTGGGAAAAATTGTCCCCGTACTGGTTTGCGGCCAAGACCATCGCGGGCGCTGGTTCGGACGCACCGCCACCCAAGCGCCGGACATCGATGGCGTCGTCTACCTGCGCAGGCCCGCGCCAGTCGGTACGATCGTCCCGACACGAATCGTCGGCGCGTCGACGTACGACTTGCGCGGAGTCCCTCAGTTCGATGCCGCCGTTGACAGCATGACTGTTGGCCTTTAATTTGCGTCGCCCTTTTCAGACGAGCGAGCCATGAGAAAGACATTCCTCAAGCAAATGCAAGCCAAGCTTCTCGAAATGCGCCGGCAGTTGCTGCAGGACATCGAGAAAGAGCGTCAAGTCGGACGCGACGTGACTAAAGAGGGCGGGATGGACAGCTACGATCTCGCCAGCGAAGAGCGCGATCGCGAGATTTCCTTCTTACTGAGCGACCGAGACCGAGAAAAGTTGCAGGCGATCCAAGACGCTCTCGATCGTATCGAAGAAGGAACGTACGGAATTTGCGAAAACTGCGACAGTGAAATTGCCGAAGCGCGCTTGAGTGCGCTGCCGTTTACGCGCCTTTGTGTGGCCTGCCAAGCTCAAGAGGAAAAAATGGCCAAACTCCAGCGACGCTACGACGATGATCGTGCGTATCGCCAGCTTGGAGCAACGGACATAGAGGACGAAAGCTGAGTTGGCCGGGCGGTGGAGCCGCCTGGCCACACGGCTCTCGTTCGGGCCGCGTGTTCTCGGTACACTGCGGCCCGAATGCTCTATCGAGCAAAGCTGCAAGAATTTTACGCGCAAGCGATCGCCGCAGCGCTGCCCGAGCGCTGTATCGCGCGAGCCTTTCGTTTTGCCGAGGGCCGGCTTTACTGGGTAGAAAACCCGCAGAGTCCCACCGAGATCCCCTTGCCGGTGCTGGTCCTCGGCGCCGGCAAAGCATCCGCTCGCCTGGCGCGAGGGCTGGTGCCGATACTTCCACCCGGTTCGTACCGCGGCGCTGTGGTCACGAGCCCAGGCAACGAAGCGGAAGTACCAGGGATCACCGTGTTGCGTGGCGCCCATCCGACGCCAAATCATCAGTCGCTCGCCGCAGCAGAACACTTGCTCGCGCTCGCACGCGGCGGCAGCGAACGAGCAGCCATTTTCCTTTTGAGCGGGGGAGCGTCGAGCTTAGTCGCCGCACCCCGGCCGCCGATTACCCTCGCCGACAAGATCGTGACCACGCGCTTGCTGCTGGCGAGCGGTGCCCCGGTGCAAGCGGTCAACACCGTGCGAAAGCACATTTCCCGAATCAAAGGAGGGGGCTTGCTCCGCGCCCTCGCGCGCGACGTCTTCACGGTCGCCATTTCCGACGTGATCGGGGATGACCCCCCAACCATCGGTTCCGGCCCGACGGTGCCCGACCCCACCACATTTGCCGAGGCTCGAGCGGTGTTGGAACGGTACGGACTTTGGTCCAAGGTGCCGACATCCGTACGCACCGTGGTCGAACAAGGGTTAGCTGGAACCATCCCCGAAACTCTCAAGCCGTCAGACCCCGAATCCGCTTTCGCTCATTATCGGATCGTCGCCAGTAACCAAGACGCTAAAACGGCAGTGGCTCAGGCGGCACGCGCCCAGGGTTGGGAAGCGGAAGTCATCCAGCAGCCCCTTCAAGGCGAGGCGCGACTAGCGGCCGAAGCTTTCAGCAAAATCGTCGACGAATGCCTCGCGCATGCAGTCGCAGGCCGACCGCGATGCCTCGTAGCCGGGGGCGAAACCACGGTGACGGTCCGAGGCTCGGGACTCGGCGGCCGCAATCAGGAGTTCGCTTTGGCGCTCGTGACCCAGTTGGCCAACAAACCAGTGACCCTTCTGAGCGCCGGCACGGATGGTATTGACGGCCCCACCGACGCCGCCGGAGCCTTCGTAGACGGCAGCTCGTTCGACCGAGCCCGAACCCTGGGGCTCGACCCCGCACGGTATCTGGCTGCCAATGACTCCTATCACTTTTTTGAAGCGCTTCACGATTTGTTTCGCCCAGGCCCGACCGGAACCAACGTCATGGACATTGTCATTGCCGTTTTGCATCCGTAGACCGCGATCTTGCCCGGCGGTTCGCCTCGCCGCTACGGAGACCGCACGACCATGCTGGGTTATTTGAGCGAGATCTTCGCATCGTTTCAGGGAGAGGGTTCCCGCGTCGGCGAGCGGCATTTATTCGTGCGCTTCGCGGGCTGCAATTTGCGCTGCCGCTACTGCGACACTCCCGATGCACTGGAACGGAGCTCCACGTGGCGGTGGCACGAACCCTCGAGCTCCGAGGTCCACGTCCGCCAAAATCCGGTGAGCCCCGAAGAACTGCGGGCGGCCGTCCATTATTTTCGCCAGCGCGAACCGGGCCTACAAATGATCGCGCTCACCGGCGGGGAACCGCTCGTCCAAGCCAAGTTTCTGCGGGAATTTATCGGCGAGGTGGCTCCGGGGCTGCCCATCCTCCTGGAAACCAACGGCATGCTCCCGCAACAACTCGCCCTGGTGTTGCCCGCGGTGCAGGTAATCAGCATGGACATCAAACTTCCCAGCAACAGCGGCGAACGAGCTTTTTGGACCGAGCACCGCGAGTTTCTCGCACTGGCCAAGGAGCGGGAGTGCTATGTCAAGGTGCCGGTAGATGACCGCACGGCGCCGGGCGAGGTGGCTGAAGCCGCTGCGTTAGTGGCCGACGTGGCACCGGCGACCACAATGTTTCTTCAGCCCATCGTGGATCCGGACGGAACAGTTTGCATTTCCCCAGCAAAGCTCGCCGCCCTGTTCGAAACCGCCCGGCAGCGCCATCGCCTGGTGCGCGTCCTCCCCCAGGTTCATAAATTTCTCGGGATTCTTTAGCCAACCCGGGCAGCAAGGGGGGCTGGGGTCCAAGTCGGGGATGCCCCCACGCAACCCGAGGCTCCCGAATCACTATTCCATAGTCGCAAGTAAGCCACCCGCGGGCAAGCTCGAGGTCCAGGCCACAGCGAACAAACAGCCGAAAATTTTGTTGACTTCGGAACCCTGCCTGGCGTAGGGTACGGGCACGTCCTGGCTCTCCGAGGGAGCTCCCGCATGGAGTACAGCCCCGCAAAGGTCAAATTCAACACTGCCGCAATCGTGACGGCTTTTGGACTGCGCGGCGTGTTGCGGGTGCGCCGGCTGCGCAACTGCCCATTAGGGACGATGCTGATCGAAACGTCCCGCGGCCGTTACGTTGTGCGGCGAACTGCTCCGCGCTCGGACCTCGAACTCAAGCGCACAGCGCACTTTTTGGTTTACTTGCGCGACCATGGATTTCCCGTCCTCGTGCCGCTCACGGACCGTAACGGTCGCTATTGGCATCCTCTCGGCGCCACAGTCTGGAGCGTGCACCCCCTTCGCGAATGGCGTCTCCAACCGTTCGATCCCGGCAATGCTCCGCAGCTTGCTGCCTTGGGGGAAAGCCTCGCCCACTACCACATGGCGGGAAAAGGGTACCGCAAAGGAGCGGACAGCAAGCTCACCCTGGAACGCGTGTGGCAGCTCTTTGCAGCGGTGCAGCCGCATTTGCCTCCGTATCTCGCGCGTGCCGGGCGGGTGCTCGACGAAGAGGTTCGCTACCTGTGCTCCGCCCTCGACGTCGCCAAACTGCCGCGCGGGCCGATCTTGGTCGAGATGGACCCGCACCGGTTTTGTTTTTACGGCAACAAACTTCGGCTGGTGCTCAACTGCGAGCCGGACTCGCGCGGCCCGTTCATTTTCGATCTCGCCAACGCGGTGAATCGGTTTTGCTTCGGGAAAAACGGCTACGACCTCGATCGCTTCGAAACCCTGGTGCGACCCTACGATCGGGTGCGACCTCTCGGCTTGCTGGAATGGGATGCATTCCCGAACGCGTTGCGTCTGAGCGCGGCGCGGCAACTCTGCATCTTGCTGCAACGGGCATTCCTCGACCAGGCCGAACCCTGGGCAGCTTTAGAGCCGAAGTTCCACGAGTGGTTCGATTGTCTCCGGGTTCTGCGCCGTGAAGTCGAGGGGCGCTTTGGTCCTTTGCTCGCCGTCATGGCCACTGGCTACGACTACCGTCGTTATCAGCGTTCGCGCTCCCTCTCTTGATCCTTCACCCCTGTAGAGCCGCTCGGGTTGCTTCGTTGTACCCTTCCGTTAACGTTGCCGGGCATGACGGAAAGCCATCGTTTGGAGCAAGTGGTGCGAGAGCTGCTCCAGCTTCTTGGGGAAGATCCCAACCGCGAAGGCTTGAGGAAAACCCCGAGTCGAGTGGCGCGTGCCCTGACCTACCTCACCAAGGGTTACGGCGAAGACCCGAAAAAGGTCATCAACAACGCGCTGTTCACCGAGGACTACTCGGAAATGATCGTCATGAAGGATGTGGATTTTTTCTCCCTGTGCGAACACCACATCCTGCCATTCTTCGGGCGCGCGACGATTGCTTACATCCCCCGCCACAAGATCGTGGGCATCAGCAAGCTCGCTCGCTTGGTGGACGTGTATGCCCGCCGCCTGCAAGTGCAAGAACGCATGACCACCCAAATCGCGAACACCCTAATGGAGGAGCTCGACCCACTCGGCGTCGGTGTCGTGCTGCGCGCGGAACATCTGTGCATGCGGATGCGGGGAGTGGAAAAGCAAAACTCGGTTGTCGTCACCAGCGCCATGCTCGGTGTCTTCCGCACTCATCAGGAAACCCGCGAAGAATTCATGACTCTGGTCAATGGCACGCGCTGACCGCGCTGGTGTTGCTTGACAGCTTCGCCGTGTTTCTCTATCGGACCTGGCACACATTGGTTGGTCTGCACGACTGGCGTTTAACGTGGAATCGACCACGAGGGAGTGCTGACCTTCAGTGGGCCGTACGCCTGGGCCTCTGAACTCCAGAGGTTCAGGTTTTTTTTTGCAGGAGGAACAGCGATGTTGAAGAACTACTTGCTCGCCCCAGGGCCGACGCCAGTGCCCGCACGCGTGCTCTTGGCCATGGCTCAGCCACTCATCCACCACCGCACGCCGCAGTTCAGCCAAATTTTTGCCGAAGCCAAGCAAGGCCTAAAGTGGCTCTTCCAAACGGAGCAAGACGTGCTCATGCTCGCCGCCTCGGGCACCGGCGCGATGGAAGCCGCCGTCACCAATTTGTTTTCCCCGGGCGAGGAAGTCCTGGTGATCAACGGCGGAAAATTCGGCGAGCGCTGGGCCAAAATCAGCGCGCGTTACGGCTTGAGCGTCCATGAACTGCGCGTGGAGTGGGGAGAAGCCGTGGATCCCCAACGCGTAGCCGATGCGCTCGACCGGCACCCCGAGATCCGAGGCGTGTTGGTACAAGCGAGCGAAACTTCCACCACCGTGTGCCATCCAGTTCCGGAAATTGCCGCCATGACTCGAACCCGCGACGTTCTGTTGATCGTGGACGGTATCACCGCCGTTGGGGTGTACGAGCTGCCTATGGATCGCCTCGGCATTGACGTCTTGGTCACCGGATCCCAAAAGGCGCTCATGCTCCCGCCTGGGCTCGCCTTTGTCGCCCTCAGTGAGCGCGCATGGGAGCGCACCAAAACAGCGCGCTTGCCTCGCTTTTATTTCGACCTGGCCAAGGAACGCGACAACCTGGCCAAAGATACCACCGCTTGGACTCCGGCGATCTCCCTCATCATCGGCCTGCGCGAAGCCCTGGCCATGTTGCGCGAGGAAGGACTCGATCATGCTTTTGCGCGGCAGGCGCGCCAGGCCGAGGCTACGCGGGCCGCTGCCCGCGCCTTGGGTCTCAAGCTGGTCGCCCCGCACCATCCCAGCCCAGCCACCACCGGCATTTACGTGCCGGCGGATGTGCCCGGAGGAAAACTGGTGGCGTACTTGCGTGACCGCATGGGGGTAACGTTTGCCGGCGGGCAGGATCAGTTCAAAGGCAAGATCGTGCGCATCGCGCACTTGGGATACATCGACGCCTTCGATACCATTGTGGCGATCGGTGCCCTGGAAATGGCGCTCAAGAAGTTTGGCTACCCTCTGGAGCTCGGGCGGGGCGTCGGGGCAGCCCAGCAAGTGCTGATGCAAGGCTTACCGGAGTGAACGATGTTTCGGGTACTCGTTGCAGACAAGTTGGCAAAGCCAGGACTGGATATCTTGCGCGCCTGCCCGGAGATCGAGCTGGAACAAAGCGCAAGCCTGAAACCCAGCGAACTCCGCGCGAAGATCAAGCCGTTTCACGCCTTGATCGTGCGAAGCGGCACGACCGTAACGGCGGAGGTCATCGAAGCCGCCGAAAATCTCAAGGTGATCGGCCGCGCCGGCATCGGCGTGGACAATATCGACGTCGAAGCCGCGACGAAAAAAGGCATCGTGGTGATGAACACCCCGGCCGGTAACAATGTCACCACCGCCGAGCACACCATCAGCATGATGCTCGCGCTCGCGCGACTCATTCCCCAAGCCACCGCTTCCATGAAGGCGGGCAAGTGGGAGAAGAGCAAATTCATTGGCGCGGAGGTCTTCAACAAGACCCTGGGCATCATCGGCATGGGGAACATCGGTAGCTTGGTTGCCGAGCGCGCCCTCGGACTCAAAATGCGGGTGATCGCGTACGACCCATTCATTTCCCGCGAAGTCGCTCAGCGGCTCGGAGTCGAGCTCACCTCCTTTGAAGACGTCCTCGAACGGGCCGATTTCTTGACGATTCACACTCCTCTCACCAACGAAACGCGCGGTCTCATCGGTGCGGCAGCTTTTGCGCGCATGAAACCAGGAGTGCGGCTCGTCAATTGCGCCCGCGGCGGCATCGTGGACGAGCAAGCTCTCCACGATGCCATCGTGTCGGGAAAGGTCGCCGGGGCTGCGTTGGACGTGTTTGCGCAGGAGCCACCTCCTCCCGACCATCCCCTCCTCAAGCTCGAGCAGGTCATTTGCACCCCGCACCTCGGTGCAGCCACAGAAGAGGCGCAAATCAACGTCGCCGTGGCCATTGCCCAACAGGTGGTGAATTACCTCACGCGCGGCGTCATCCAGGATGCCGTGAATGTGCCGTCGATGAGTCCGGAACTCTTGCAAGTACTGTCGCCTTATCTCACGCTCGCCGAGAAACTCGGAAGCCTGCAGGGGCAAATGCTCACGCAAGCACCTACCGAGCTTGCAATCGAGTATGCAGGGGAAATCGCGGAGTATGACGTCAAGGCGCTGACACTGGCCGTGCTTCGCGGACTCTTGAATCGAGTGCTGGAGTCGAGCGTGGTCAATTACGTCAACGCGGCCACGATTGCGCGCGAGCGCGGCATCCGTGTCGTGGAAGCCAAAACACCTCAACCGAAAGGCTTCTCGAATCTGATCACCGTAACCGCGACCACAGAAAGCTCCGTCAACGTCGTGGCCGGTGCGGTGTTCGGCCAAAAAGTGGTGCGCCTCGTGCGCATCAACAACTTCTTCCTGGATGCCGACCCGGAAGGATACATTTTGATGTTGCACAACCGCGATGTTCCTGGTGTCGTAGGGGCAGTGGGTACATTGCTCGGAGAAGCCAAGATCAACATCGCGCGACTCGAACTCGGCCGAGAACACGTCGGCGGGCTGGCGGTGTCGCTCGTTCATGTGGACGACCCAGTGCCACCAGCCGTGTTGGAAAAACTCCGGCAACTGCCGAACATCATCTCTGCACACTTGATCAAGCTTTGAGTTTTCATGCCTGCAGTCGTGGTCGTTGGCGCCCAGTGGGGCGACGAGGGAAAAGGCAAGGTCGTAGATATCCTCGCCGAACATGCCGACGTGATTGCCCGCTACCAGGGTGGCAATAACGCCGGACACACACTGGTCGTCGGCGGGGAAAAAACCGTGCTGCACCTGGTTCCCTCGGGTGTCCTCCACCCCGGCAAGGTGTGCGTGATTGGCAACGGCGTCGTGGTGGACCCGGCGGTTCTCCTCGACGAAATCGAACGGCTGCAGGGACGCGGATATCTGCAAGAGGACCACTTACTCAAGATCAGCGACCGGGCTCATCTGGTGATGCCCTACCACCGCGCCATCGATCTTGCGCGCGAGCGCCTGCGCGGCGAAGGGCGGATCGGTACGACCGGCAGAGGTATCGGCCCGACGTACGAAGACAAAATGGCCCGCATCGGCATTCGTTTTGCCGACCTGCTCGACGAGGAGTCCTTCTCGGATTTGCTCCGCACCACATTGGCCGAGAAAAACGCTTACATCCGAGCATTGCTGCAAGAACAGCCGTTTTCTTTCGAAGAGATCCACGAGCAATACATTCGCTACCGGGAGAGGCTGGCAAAGTACGTCACCGACGTGAGCGTGTATCTGAATCAAGCCTTGGCTAGGGGCCAGCGCCTGCTGCTCGAAGGCGGGCAGGGGACCATGCTCGATGTGGACCACGGCACGTACCCCTTCGTAACCTCCTCGAACACGGTCGCCAGTGCAGCGTGCACCGGCGTGGGGATCCCGCCCAGCCGGATTACGTGTGTCGTCGGCATTGCGAAAGCCTACACGACACGCGTGGGCAGTGGTCCGTTCCCCACCGAATTGAACGACGAGATTGGCCAAAAGCTCCGCCACGATGGCGACGAGTTTGGTTCCACCACGGGCCGCCCGCGGCGCTGCGGTTGGTTCGATGCGGTGGTGGTCCGCCACGCGGTGCGGATCAATGGCATCCAGGGCTTGGCACTGACCAAGATCGACGTCCTCACCGGCGTGGATCCCATCCGCATTTGCGTCGCTTACGAGTGCAACGGACGGCGCTACGAACATTTCCCCGCCAGCGGGTACGCTCTTCGGAACGCCCAGCCCGTTTACGAAGAACATCCAGGCTGGCACGAACCGCTCAGCAGCGCCCGCACCATGGAGGACTTGCCGCGCAATGCGCGCCGCTACATCCAGCGGCTCGAAGAACTGACGGAAACACCGATGTACCTCGTCTCCGTGGGCGCGAATCGCAACGAGACCATCCTGCTCCGCAATCCCTTCCACGTGTAAGCGCCGCTCGCTTTTGGGAAGGGCGCTCCGTGCCAGACGCAACGGGAACAACCTCCTGCGTACCTGCACCCGGATCTCCCGCCTGGAGACTTTGTCCCTTGCTTCGTGTCGAGCTTGTACCGATACTCGCGCAGTTGGATCGCAAATGGCTCGGCTGAATCGGTTTCTGCCCCTCCGCGCACAGCGTTCGCACCTGACCAGAATCGAGCGCGAAATTTTGCGCCTCCGGTTTGGTACACCGGAGCCCACGAGTTATTGGCAACTTGGGCGCCGGCTGCACATGAGCCCGCTGGACGTCGTTCGCTTGGAGCACAAGGCCCTCAGACACCTGCGCCACCACAAGCTTCCGAGCCCCCCAATGTGGGACGAAGCTTGAGCGACGGGCTTACCGCGGCGACGATCCCACGACCGCATGGCCACGGGCTTCACAGATACACCCCTCCGTTGGGGCTGAGTACTTGCCCCGTGACGTAACCAGCTTCGGGAGAAAATAGGTACGCTACCGCGGCTGCGACATCATCCGGCTGGCCGACGCGCCCCACTGGAGCCCGCCGCGCGTATTCTGCAATTGCCTCCTGCGGCATGCCAGCACCACGGACCATGGGTGTGTCGATCAAACCAGGGGCCACTGCGTTGGCCGTGATTCCGTGAGGGCCCAGCTCCAAGGCCAAGGCCTTGGTAAAACCGACGATGCCCGCTTTGGCCGCAGCATAATGCGCGATGCCACGCCCGCCGCCGTTGAGGCCGGCAACTGAAGCAATGTTCACGATGCGTCCCCAACCGAGTTCGCGCATGTCAGCCATGACTGCACGAGCGCACAAGAACGCCCCGCGCAAGTGGACCGCGATCGTGCGATCGAAGAGCTCCGCGTCGAGAAATTCCAGTGGCCGAAACGTGCAAATGCCGGCCGCATGCACGAGCCCAGCAAAGCGGCCCACCTGGCTGCGCAACGCTTCTACCGCTCCGCCCAAAGCTTTGGCATCGGCCACATCGGCTACCGCAAATGCCCAACGCTTTTCGGCCCCTGGAACTTCCGCTCCCCAAGATTCACCGCGCACATCCAGGTCCACACCGCCCACGCGCCATCCGGCTTCCAGCAAGCGCAAGCCCACGGCGCGGCCGATGCCCGAGGCAATCCCAGTCACGAGCGCGGCCCCTGGCGGTGCAAACGACTTCGGGTTTCGAATCGTTTCGGTCGCCATTGGTCACCCCCTTGCGCACTCAATGCGGCACGATGTGGCCTTCGAGACCACCGGGGATCTTCTGGCTCAGCCTCTCCCACCCGCGCACGATGCGCAGCGCCTCCTCCCGCTGGTCGAGGCCGCTGGCTACCACCACTTGAGTGTGGGCGTCCACCACCTCCCACCACTCCTCCGCAGTCCGCCGCCAGCGAATCAAGCGCATGCGGTAGTTCGGGGAAGCTTGCTCCTCGCGTAGGATTTCTCGGCCCACAGTCATGTCGATCGCCTTTCTTCCCCTGGCACTCTCATGCCGCATCACTGCCCCGCGCAATCGCCGGGTAACGAAGCAATCCACTCGCGGATGACCTCGATGGCCTCCTGGTGCACGCGGCGCCGTCCGAGCTCGGGCATGGCAATGCCCGGATCCAGCGAAATCATGCGGAACACCAAGATCGACTGGTCCGGCCTGCCCGGCGTAATGTCATATGGAAATCCACCCGTGCCACGGCCTGCTGCCACTGGAGACTTGCAAATGCCGAGCTTCAACGGTTCGGTTTCCGAGATTCCCAGGTAGAGTCCTGTGGTTCGCGCCGCTCCCGCCGGATTGTGGCAATGGGCGCAGTTCACGTCGAGATACGTGCGGGCGCGCTGCTCCACGGTGCCGCTGGCGGGATCCTCCAGCACGGCCGCGCGCGGGGCCAAAGTCGGATCCGCCGGCGCACCCTCCAAAATGCCGATTCGGCTCCAATGGGTCAGTTGGTTTTCCTCTCCAGAGGGGTACGGGAATGTCTTGTTCAGGTTGCGTGCTTTGGTGCCGATCGGGCCGGTGTTCTTGAAGCTTTCCCGGTGACATTCTTTGCACTGATTGGCATTGGGCACGTTGTAGTCGTAGGTCGCCTCGCGCCCGTCTTGCTGAATCGCGGTCACCCGCAGTGGCTGGCCTAGAACTTTCAACCGCGCTTCGGTTTCCTCGGCATTCCAGACGTACGGTAAGCCGATCCAGCCGTCTTCCCGGCGGATGAGCAACCGCGTCTCCAGCAAACGCTCGCCCGCATGGGGCGCACGCAGATCGAATGGGTAAGCAAAGTTCTTGATGATGACCGTACCGACAGGGAAGTCGAATGCCGCTTGGGGATCGTACTTCGCTTTCGTTCCCGGCGGTAAATACACGAACCGGTGCTTGTTGGTGTAGTCGGAGAACAGTTGTGTGTTGAGGTCGTACGGCGTCACTCCCTCGTTGGGCCGGAGATCGCGCATCCGCCCGACAAAGAAGCGGTAGCTCGACAAGAGCTCGCACGGCTCGTCTTGCACATCGAAATTCACTCGAGTTCCAGGCGCGACATTACAGCGAGTTTCCACCAAACCCGCCACCGGCGTTGGCGTGACCGGCGCGGGCGAGGGAAACGGCAACTGCGGTGGTGCTTGCTCCCCTACGCCCGGGATGACCACTTTCGGGAGCAACGGAAAGCGACAGTTGTAGGGTTGTGGATCGCCACTGGCTCGCCCTCCAAAACGCGGCAAGTCCACGTTGTAAAGGCGGGCGGTCGGCTCTTGCACGCAAATGCGCAAGTGATCCGGCAGGCGACCATTTACGTACTTACGCGTGTCTTCGAACCCATCGATGAGGATATCCGGCAGGGGGCGGCCGGTAATCGGTCCAATCAACTCGCCCGTATCCGGATCCGGATCGCTGCCGCCGTTTTCGTACGTGTTGTCGTAAATGAACAGCGTCTCCGAATACTTGTCATAGCGCGGATCGGCGCCCCGCAGGTTTCCGATGATTTGCGCTGTGTTGTAGCTGATGATCAGCACTTGGCTGGTGCCGTTTCCGCGGAAGCGATTCCCGAACACTTGCACTTCATCGTTGGCGAGGATCATCAGGCCAGTACCCTTGGGAACCGCACTCACGGTGGTGCCCCGCGGAGCGAAATTCGGCGTGTTGTTCTCGATCACGTCGTTGTCGAACACGCGGGTGCGGCGCCCGTCGATGAACGGGAGCCCAGGAAGGTTGAACACCAGGATTCCGCCGGTGTTCCTGGTGGCGGTGTTCTGGTACACGTCGGCGTCCGTCGAATTCTCGATCTCGATACCTGCCACATTCTCGTACACGTAATTGCGGCGCACGATGATGTTGTGGCACTGGCCGACGTAAATGCCGGCGTCGGAGGCGCCGCGCACCACCGAGTCCTCGACCAGCACGTTAGTGCATTCGATGGGATAAAAAGCGTAGGAGCCGTTGTTTGTATCCGGCCCGCGAGTCCACTCCGCGCGCACGCGTCGAATAGTGATGTTGTTCCCGCCGAGGATTTTGAGCAAGTCTCCGGGGCTGTCTTCCAACGCCAGGTCCTCGATGGTGAAGTCGTTCGCGGTCACTAGCAATCCCTCGGCACCCGAGGTTTGGTTGCGGAAAGAGAGGATCGTGCGGTCCTTCCCTTCCCCACGGATAGTCACTCCGTCCACGTCCAAGGAAAGCTGGCCGCTCAGGCGGTACACGCCCGCGCGCAGCAAGATCGTGTCGCCCGGGCGAGCTTCGATCAAGGCGCGCTGGATGTTTTCCTGGTCATCGTCGCTCGGCGACAGTACGACGCAGCGCTCCCCACAGGCATTGCTTCCGCCTGGTGTACTCACAACGCCGGGAGGCTCTCCATCGGTGCCACAACCTCCCAAGCCAGCCAACGAAACGGAAACGGCCAACCACAACGCAATCAAACGTGCCTGGGACATATCGAACCCGCCCTTTCTCTCCGTTGGAACGAAAGCACAGCTTACCTTGCCAGCGCATTGTCGGGCAAGCGCGGCCAGCGATGGTCTTCGGCGGAACACCGACAAGCGCGCCATGCCCAATTGCCCCAGGCTCCGGGGGCCGAGCGGTTCCCCGCTCGCCGGCAGCGAGCGCGAATTTGCCTTGGTCGCGTCTTGCCCCGGGCACGCCGGTGCACCTGCCTGCCAGCGAGCCAGCGCGCCAACTCGCAGCCGAAGGCGCGCAACTACGCTGCGCTGCCCGTCGTTGCCGGGTCCACGCTTCCCGGAGTCGCCCGCACCACGCCAGTGCGAGCCCCGATTTCCCGGAAGAGCTCCACGACCACCTTGGAACTCTGGTCCGGCTTGCCCTGCAACATGCGGCGTTGCGCTTCGTCGCCTCGCCCCCGCAGGGAGCTCCCCAAAAGATCTCCAGCTCCGGTCAGCTAGGCGCCCCCCACCGCCGCACAAAGCGCGCAACCAGCTCGAAGGCATCCCGAACCGTCACCAGGCCCCTGCCCGGCGCAGCACCCATCGAGAAACGCACCAACCTCCGAAGCAACGCAATCTCACGCTCCGCGGCCAGGCCTCCGCCTCCGGGTCATTCGCTATTCGCCATTCGCCATTCGCCATTCGCTATTCGCGACTCACCGCTGGCCCGCCACCACTCACTACTCGCCACTCGCTACTCACCATTTCATCCCAGCCTCACCCAGCCTGCGGGCGACCGCATTCGCCCGTTCCCGATTGCCCCGCACAAATATTGCCGGTCCTGTTGGGGGGGCGATGCCCATCAAAGCCGCGCCGGATCGGGTGTGATCGGATCCCTGCATGCGGATCGAACGGCAACGGCATTCGCGTCGTCGGCCATGACGTGCGCCGCGGCGGGGCTGGATCGTGGGTCGCCGCCCAACCTGACGCGGGCGGTGTCGGGGCGAACGATGTCGGTCCCTTGTAGGGGCGACCCTTGTGGTCGCCCCCGCCCCTAGTGCCGGGGCGAACGATGTCGGTCCCTTGTAGGGGCGACCCTTGTGATCGGCCCCGCCCCTGCCGCAGGTGCAGGGAGACCACCAGGCAGTAGGGGCACGGCATGCCGTGCCCCTACTGCCTCCGGGCCCCTCGCCACTGGCCACTTCACCGAATCGCTGCGTCCGCACTGCTGCCCGCTGCAGCCGGCGTGGGAGTGGATGGGGGTACGCTCGGCGCCACCGTGGCCTCGGCCCCTGTTCCCCCCATCGCCGGCGAGGGCTCGGCTGGGGTGGGTGCTCCCGCCCCTACCTCCGCTGGTTCCCGGAACAGCTCCACAACCACGCTGGACAAGTGCCCAGGCCTGGCCGCCAAAACCTCCCGCCGCAACTCCTCGAAACGCCGCGGCGACAACCGCCGCGCAAGGCCAATCTCGTCTCGCAGCCCTCGAATGTACCATTGCCGCCCCCGCTCCAAGCGCTCCATATCCTCCGCGCTCATTTCAGGAGCTGGGGTAAGGAACTCAGCAAAATAAGAATCGTAGTCTCTCCACAAGCGTGTTTTGATCAACAACCAAACAAGCTCGTTGTCAGGATCCTGAGCCACCAGCTGCCACCACTCCCGGCACTCCTCCGGTGTCACCCCTCCGGCTCCAGCGTTCTCACCAACGCAGACGGAGCTATAGGCTCTGTACGCCTCAAAAGCTGCAAGCGTACCCGCGCGGCGCGCCACCTCTACCTGCAAAATGCGCACGAAACCGTCCCATGCGCCCGGCTCTAGTCGCTCCAGCAGTACGCTCAGCTTCTCCGAGACCCGAGCACCGAGTTCCTCGAGTGACCCCTCACGAAGCCGCCGCGGCGCACCGCCACTCTTGCTCTCGCGCAGGGCCCTCGACCACCGCTCCTTAACCGCCCCTATGCCAGTCAGTAGCGAGCCAAGTTCCTCCTTCTCCCTTCCCTCCGAAAGCCTCTGCACTTGCGCCGTAACCGCCTCATACACCGATCCCCACCGCTCCGGTGCAATGCGCGCAACGAGTTCGAAGACATGCTCGACCCAGACCGGATCCCGAATCACCAGGGCTCGAGCCGAGGCACTTAAGTACCTCCAAAACAGCTCAGTCTGGTACCGCCCGAGGAGCTCCACATAGTCAGTGGCGAGGTGCTCATAGAACACCTTCAACGTTCTCCCTTCCTGGGAATGTTGAAAACTAAACGGACTCGTGTCCCGGATGCGGGCAGAAGTATCAAATCCAAGAAACCCGCAGTAAGGAACTAACGGGCCGGAGTACATACACGCAGCAAACTCGATTCGGGCCGCCACCATGGTGGGTCCGACCGCCCCTGGGCCCACCACCGGGCGCTCTCGAAGCGGTCGCGCCAGCCAGCCGCGCAGCAGCTTCACCTGCGCCCCAGTCACATCTTCGCGACTCCACGCCGCCACACCCCCGCCTACTCCCAGTGTGACCACGTGCAATGCGAGCAACACTAACGGCTTCGTGCGCAACTTTCTGCCCTCTTAGTAAACCTTCCCGGGCGCGCTTTGCCGGTACAGGACCACAAATTTCCACCGGCAGCCGGCACATTCGACGGGCGCATAGCTACGCGCCCACGTCGGTGTCCATCGCTCACCCAAATCGCCCCAGACTTTGGGGAAGTAGTATTGCCGGACTTCAGGTTTCAGGGGCTCGGACGACGACAAAAGGCTCTGCGGCGACAGAAAATGCGTGGGCCCGCTCGGGTCGCCCCCGGCTCGCAAGAGTTCCGCGGCAAGCTTGAAATCTGCCTCCGTAGGGTGCTGTTTCCCATTGACAAAGCCTTGATAGGCTCCCGCCACATCCCTCACACTGCTGGTGCCGTTCCGAAGCATGCGAGTCAGGACTGTGCCGCCAATAGCGCGCCGCTCTGCCTCGTTACACTGCTTACTTCCGCACTCGTTGGCGAGGATCTTTGCGAGATTCTTGACGTTCTCCTCCGTGTCCAACCTCCGGCCTGACCCCGCATCCGTCGCCGTATTCGTGTTCGTGTTCTCCGCGAACTGCATCCCACCCGGCGACTGCTTCGCTTCTTCCTGCGTCTGGCTCTTCACTCCCTGCCCGGGGCCGCGCAGCCCACGGTACAATGCGTACGCACCGAGTGCGGCCAGGAATGCCGACACCGCAGCGCTGGCCACCATGCCGTTGTCGGCCGCTTGCGCCGCACCGTAGGCCCCCAATGGGACCTGCACCACCGCCAGCGCCATCTTTACCCAAGCTTTCGCCTGGGCGCCAAACACCTCTGCCACCAAACCTAAGCCCTGCTCCATCAGCCATCCCGTCGCCAGGGCGGTGGCCAAGGTCGTCAGGCCGGCGATCAGGGCGAAGCCGAAACTTCCCGTGCGAATGCCTACGTCAATGGCCACCGCCGCCGCACTCATCACCGGCACGAGCCACCATGCATTGGAGACAATGAACGCCAGCAATTCCGCGAAAAATGCGCCGGTGGGGTCCACACCATTGACCGGGTTCCACGGCCCGTACGCATAGGGATTCGGATATTGCCCCGCCGGATCGTGGGTGAGAAACATGCCCATCAATGGGTGATACGCACGCGCGGGCGCAAGCAGGAGCCCGCTGGTCGCCTCGGTTTCGTAACCGCCGAACTCCCGACAATACCCATCCGCCGCACATCCGCCCCTGCTTACGCTACTAGGCGGGATCACCGGGCCGGCTGGGAGTCGTGGCGCGCAGTGGTGTTACATGGCAAGGGCTCGCCCGGCTCCGGTGCCCACCAGGTGGTCGTTGGTGGCAGCAGATCTACGATGCTGGGCCACTCAACGGGTTGCAGCGAAGAACTGCCGATTCCTGGGTCGTACACCCACCAACCGTACCGATCCTTCTCCTTCAAGTACGCTGCGACTGCCACCAGCCCGGTACGATGCCAACCGTAGTCGTTCACATCGATACCAGCCAAATCGTGTCGGACCTCGCCACGCCCGAGGTCGACGAGCAGCAGGCCGTCCGGACAATCAAGGCCATGTCCCTTGCAGAGAACCGCCCGGGATCCGTCCGGTGACCACGCCAGACCACCTCCCTCGAGTTCTATGATCCGCTCTCGCTCGATCTCCACCACAACTGAGCCCCTGAAGATCCAATCATCACCCGCTTCCTCCAGCGCAATGGCGGTGCTGTCGGGCGACCAGCTGAGGAGACGAAAGGAGAAGCCCCCCGCAGCACCGAAAGGAGTCGAATTCGGAGCGAAGCTCCGCGACCACTCAGGCGAAAGACGAGTGTAATCCAACAGGCGACGCCTGTGGCCGCTGCCTCGTTCCTGTATCCACAGCTCCGTGAGCTGATACGGAATCTGAAAGCCCTCCCGATCCCACTCGGCGCGCCGTAGATACGCAATCCATCTGCCGTCGGGCGAGGGCACCCAGCCGAGGGGTTCGCAAATGCGATCCGGTACAGGCAGCACGGTTGGAGCAACTATTGGTGGTGTGGTACTTCTCCGAGCGCCCGCCCCGACAAGCGTGGCCTTGCTGCATGCAGCGACTAATGCGCACGCCAACACCACCCTCATGCAATGCATCTTCGATCTCATCTGCCTACCAGAAATGGTCGTGGGTTGATGGGCTGCGCTCCCCGCGGTGTCACCTGTATGACTTCGAAATGGAGGTGGGGTCCCGTTGATCGCCCTGTACTGCCTACAAAGCCAATCAGGCTGCCGCGGTCAACGGTCAGACCTGGACGGACTCCCGGCGCGACCCGAGAAAGGTGCGCGTAGCGCGTCCGCAATCCAAAGTCGACATGCTCGATGTCGATGTAGTTTCCGTATGCAGACATCCTGGCCGAGCCTGCGCCGGCGTGCGTGACCACTCCTCGTTCGGCCGCCAACACTTGGGTCTCGGTCGGAGCGGCCAAGTCGAGCCCCTTGTGCGTATGATTGGCGCGCTGCTCTCCGAAGACGCCACTGATACGGCCCCTCCCCTCCAAGGGGTCGAACATCTCTGATGGACCGCACTGATTCACCTCGTAGCACATGACCCCTTGTGGATCTGGATAATCGTTCGGTCCTCCAACGCCCGCCGCCGAATCTACCGACGCTCCCTCTGCCCTAACGCCCCCGTGGGTGGCAGTATTGCCAACTTCCTGCGTCTCGCTCTTCACCCCCCAGCCCCGGGCCGCGCAGCCCGCGGTACAATGCGTACGCACCCAGAGCGGCCAGCAATGGCCACACTCACCACTCACCACTCACCACTCACCACTCGCCATTCGCTATTCGCGACTCGCCGCTGGCCCGCCACGACTCACCACTCACCACTCGCTACTCGCTACTCGCCATTTCATCCTAGCCTCACCCGGGCTGCGGGCGACCGCATTTGGTCGTTCCCGATTGCCCCGCACAAATATTTCCTGTCCTGCTGGGGGGCGATGGCCACCAAAGACGCGCCGGATCGGGTGTGATCGGAGCCCTGCATGCGGATCGAACGGCGATGGGATTCGTCGTCGGTCATGACGTGCGCCGCGGCCGGGCTGGATCGTGGATGGCCGCCCAACCTGACGCGGGCGGTGTTGGGGGCGAACGATGTCGGTCCCTTGTAGGGGCGACCCTTGTGGTCGCCCCCGCCCCTGCCGCAGGTGCAGGGAGACCACCAGGCAGTAGGGGCACGGCATGCCGTGCCCCTACTGCCTCCAGGCCCCTCGCCACTGGCCACTTCACCGAATCGCTGCGTCCGCACTGCTGCCCGCTGCGGCCGGCGTGGGCGTGGAGGGCGGCGCGCTCGCTTTGCCAGCCTCATCCTCCAGCACGATCGTCCGCCGAATCCCGTGCGCGCGAATCCGCTGTGTGAGGTCCACCTTCATTACGCGCCGAGCCCGGCTCGAGAGCTGGGTATCCGGACCCGGAATGGCCGGTGCCACCAGGTAGTTCCCGCACTGATACCGATCGTCGGGGCCGTCCGGATTGTGAAGCTCGACCCGGTAAACTTCTTTCGTTCCCTCAACCCACACGAAGGCGGACCGATCGTCCACATTGAAGTTCCCGATCACGATGTGCACTTCATCGATGCCCCGCAACCTCTTATTGGATCGCAAAATTTCCTCGCGGAGACTGGCGACAATCTTTTCGATCATCCGTTCCTTCTCGGGTGTCCAAGGGTCATAGCGGGGACAGTCGGGCGGGATGGCCAACTCGAACGAGATTCTAGCCCCGTCCAAAAACCCCCGGTCGATCGGAAGCGCCCCCTGCACAAAATTCCCCTCGCTCCGATGCATCAGCACACGCGCACCCTGCTCGTCAAAGACGCCTATATAGAACTCCCAGGATTCTCCGGGCCGCGCGCCCACACGCGCATCCTCGATACTCGCAAAGAACCACTCACCGTCCACGTCAACACTGACCGACAGCGGCACACCACGCCGGTATTCGTAGCCGAGCCAATACATCTCGAAACAAAGTGCGCGCTCCAACGCTGTCTGGATACGCGTCGCCATCTCTTCGGATGGCCGACTCTGTGTAGCCAAGGCGGGCCGACGCGAGCCGACACATTTGGTGTCTCGCGTCACCGAACGTGTCCGCGGGCAATGAAGAATCGAGATCGATTCTACTTTGCACAACACCTTAGTCTCGAGCGCGCCGGTTATCTTTTCGGACAACGTACCGCGTACCGCCACGTGGCAACCCTCGTAAGCCGTGAAGTCCGGGAGATCCCATAGCTCCACGCGCCGGACATTACGGAAGGTCGAAGCATTCATTCCGTCGTCGCTCGCACGCTTGGGCCCAACATTCACCGGCCGATCCAGGACCAAAACCGCCCCCTGAACGATGTCGTCTTCAGTCGGAGATTCCCCATAGCCCGGCGGGCCAAACCCCTGTACGATCCGCACTGTACCCCGAAGTTCCACTTCGTCCGGTTCGTATGGTAGCCAGACGCCCGGTCCGGCCACGGCGACGTCGAGCCGTGCAAGTTGCCAAGCGACCACGAGAGCTGCGATTAATCTGGCCCTACTCACGGTTGCCCCCCGAACACAGTTACCTTACCTGGCCTCCATCCTTCAAAGACCGTTATCGCATCTGCAAGCCGATCCACGTTGACACTGCTCATCGGCGTGGCACCTGGCAAGCCGAGCCACTTCGTGACGAATCGAACGTAATCAACCGCGTTCTCGCGGTCGTAGCGTGCAATAGCTCCTTCGAGGCTTAAACTCTGGTAGTTCGGGTGCCGCAGCAGCGCTATCAATGCACGCCGTCCTGATTGCTCGCTAGGAAACACGGGACGTCCGTTGGCCCCGATCCCAATCGCTCCATGTCTGTTCGCGAATTCCCCGGCGCCAATATTCCCAGGGTTGTTGTTACGCCAAGAGACCGTTCCTCCCTCCCGCACTTCGACGGTGCCGTCAGAATAGGTTATTTCGGTGCGATTTCCAGCTAACCGGCGAGCGCTGATCGCGACTCGTCCATCACCGCCGGCCTCCGCCGTGCTGCTCGCATCGTTCATCACCGGAGCTTGCTGATTCTCCGCGAACTGCAAGCCACCCGGCGACTGCTTCGCTTCCTCCTGCGCGTTGCTCTTCACCCCCTGCCCCGGGCCGCGCAGCCCGCGGTACAATGCGTACGCACCCAGAGCGGCCAGGAATGCCGACACCGCAGCGCTGGCCACCATGCCGTTGTCGGCCGCCTGCGCCGCACCGTAAACTACCGCGCGCGGACATTAACCACATTCAGAGCTTCGCCCGCCGTTTTCGCCCTAAACCTAGGAAATAGCGTCGGTCTACCAGATCACCTTGATCGCGGGTCCCTGACCTAACCTAAAAGTCCCCAAATCATGCGCGGCAGGATCATCTGGAAGGGGATCCACTGCCCTTTCTTGTAATCTCTATGTAGGCGTAGATCATCTCGGGAATTCCACCGATCCATTATCCGAAGTAAGGGAAGCATACCTGCTGCATAACTCGCGGACCTTGATGACCTCGTCCCTAAAACGGCTCACACGTTCGCGTGTTTCTCGTGTCGGATTCGCATAATACGACAAGTACATCTCGCTGCACATCACATTGAAGCACATCGCGGTTAGCCTAGGGTTTCGGAGCAAGCGGGCATCGTGTGTTGCCACAAAGCAAGGCTGGACTCCTAGCTCGACGTCAAGCATGCATTCAAAGTCGAGCAACAACCTCAGGCCCGTGTCCGTCTCGCCTGCCAGACACCTGGCTTTGGCAAGGAAGATTACAGCCTCGTAGTTGGGCGCCTCATGTAGAGGCTGCCTGAGCGCTGCCTCGAACGCCTCGGCAGCCGCCGCAAAATTTCCGCCGAGCAGGTGGCAGCCGCCAGCCTCCATGTAGGCGCGATAAGAAGGCGGCAAATTCGGATCGGCGAGCACGAGGTCCACCAGCGATAGCTCCAGATCAGAACACCGCCGCTCATCCGCCACCTTCGCGCCACAGTGGGCGAGCCATAGCGCCAAGACCAAAACCAAACCTGCTCGTCTTGCCCAGTCCACTGGAGGCTTCCTCCGTCAAGGTATCAGATCGCGCGGGTCCACCAGCCTCCCTTTGGGGTCCCGGATTTCTATGTGGACGTGGTTAGTCATTGGACCCCTACCGGGAATAGAAGGGTAACGAAGTGACAAGTCTTGGGCTTTACCCACGGTCGCTCCGGGTCCAACCCACCGGCCAAGCAAATTGCGATTAGGTTCCACATAAAACAGCTTGACGCGATACCCTGAGGGAGTTTCGAGTACCACGCCCTTCATTTGCGGTGCGTCGTTGTAAACGGCCTCGACCACTCTCGTAACTTTGCCCCCAACGGGAGCTTGCACATCCTGACCTGGTTTTGCCACATAGTCGGCGCCCCGGTGTACGCGCGTTCCTCTCGAGGCACCCGGTTCCCCGCACCCGTACGCATCGCAACCCCGTATGGGTCGCCCCGTAGGATTGCGCCAGTCTGGCTCTCCGTCAGTAGCTGCTCCGGTTTCACCCGTCGAGGACCCCGCATCCGTCGCCGTATTCGTGTTGGTGTTCTCCGCAAATTGCAAGCCGCCCGGCGACTGCTTCGCCTCTTCCTGCGTCTGGCTCTTC